>JBBQEB010000027.1:0-30269 GCA_038320275.1 Myxococcales bacterium
CTCTCGAAAGGCCGTGACCTTCTCGGGAAAACCGCCGGCGCGTCCGTTTCGCAGCCGCTCGATCCATTCGCGCAACGTCGACTGCGTGGCCTCGTACAGCCGCTCCATTTCCCCGGAACCGAGCTTCCGTGTCAGAGCGAGGGGCGAGAGCCGCGCCCGATGGAGAATCTCGTCGGAGTACGCGTTCCCGATCCCGCTAAACAGGCGGGGATCGGTGAGCGCGCGCTTGAGCGTGTGGCTCTCGCGGACGAGCGCATCGCGAAAGCCGGAGAGGTCCACCTCCAGCGGCTCGACGCCGCTGCGCCGCAGCCCCTCGAGCGCAGCCTCGCCGCGGAGGAGGTGCAACGCAGCTCGCCGCTTCGAGCCCGCCTCGGTGAGGGTGAGCGTGCCGCCCGGGAACTCGATCGAGGCGAGGGGCTGGCCGGTGCGCTTCGGCCGCTTGCCCTCGCGAGCGATCCAGTGCAGACGCCCGGCGATCATGAGGTGAAGCACGAGGAAGAGCTCCTCCTCCAGCCCGAGGACGATCCGCTTTCCCAGCCGCCGCACCGCGACGACCCGCTTGCCATCGACGCATGCCAGCGGCGGGTCGGCGGTGCGCAGGAGGAACGGGCTCGACAGCCGTACGCCGAGTACGCGTTCGCCCACCAGCCGCGACCGCAGCGCCGCGAGGTAGGCCTCGATGTCCGGGAGCTCGGGCACGGGGGACGACTTAATGGCTGGGAGGGCCCGCTCCCCACCACTACACTCGCGGCGTGCGCCTCCTCGTCCCCGCCGTGGCCCTCGTCGCGTACGCGCTGACCTTCCTCGCTCTCCTCGTCTGGCCGCCCATGCTCCTCGTGGTGCTGCTCGCGACGCTGCCCTTCGACCGCAACCGCGCCGTGGCCGGGCGCTTCCTGCGCCTCCTGGCGGCGTTCATCTCGCGCACCTTTCCCTTCTGGCGCATCCGCTTCGAGGGAAAATGGCCGAAGGGGAAGCAGGCCTACGTGGTGGTCGCGAACCACCAGTCCTTCCTCGACATCTTCCTGCTTTCAAACCTGCCGCGCGAGATGAAGTGGGTGGCGAAGAAGTCGCTCTTCGACATCCCGTGGGTGGGCTGGTGCTTCTACATGTCGGGCGACATCCCGGTGGAGCGTGGCGATGCTGCCAGCGCGGCCAAGGTGTTCGCGAAAGCGAAGGGCTATCTGGAGAACGGGATGAGCGTCATGCTCTTCCCAGAAGGGACGCGAAGCATGGACGGCGAGCTGCTCCCGTTCAAGGTGGGCGCCTTCAAGATGGCGGTGGACCTCGGGGTGCCCCTGCTCCCCATCGCAGTCTCGGGCTCGGCCCAGGGCATGCCCAAGGGCAGTCCCTGGGTACGGCCTGCGAACCTGCGCGTGCGCATCCTCGAGCCCGTGTCCACGAAGGGTATGACCGACCGCAACCTGCGCGCACTGCGGGACGGCGTGCGGGACACCATCGGTGCCGCGGTGAAGGAGCTGCGCGAGAAGACGGGGTGACGGCCTGTCGGGCAGTCGCTCGCCCGGACTGCTCCGGGGTGCAACTCTCGACCTTGGCCTCCCCGAAAAACCCGAGGGCCCTAACCACTTGGCCGCGATCGGATGGGCATTCGCGCGAGCTGAGTGCTCGACTGCCCTCGACGTCGCGCCCGATGGATCCCGATGCCAGGGCGCTGACCTTTACCGGCACCGGTTCGGTGGCCATCACCGTTGCCGCCACGA
This sequence comes from Myxococcales bacterium, assembly GCA_038320275.1. Classification (GTDB taxonomy): domain Bacteria; phylum Myxococcota; class Myxococcia; order Myxococcales; family Anaeromyxobacteraceae; genus Anaeromyxobacter_A. The sequence goes on from JBBQEB010000027.1 coordinate 1,719, forward strand.
CGAAGACGATCACGATCAACGCCGTCGATCTCAGCGCGCGCGACGTCAAACGCGACGGGCGCGTCCCTGCCACCGTTGCACTCGACCCGGCGGGCAAACCGCGACATCTACCTTCGTCACCCCGGTAACGCCAAGCCATCACAGCGTGTCGATGGCATGGAGCGGCAAGATCCATCAGTCAGCGACCGGCATGTTCGCAATCGATTATACCAACGTCCGATGGCACGCCCGACCGCATGCTGGCAACGCAGTTCGAAGCCCCCGCACCTCGTACTTAGCTTCGCCGCAATCGCGCCCGGCGCCCTCGGACTGCGCTCCAAAACGCCCGCACGACGAGCTCACTGCCGCCCTGGTCGTAGTAGAGGTGGTACTGAGTCCGCGGCAGCAGCAGGACTCGCAGCCCCGGAAAGCCCGGCCGCGGGAGCGGGCGGCCGATGTCGGGCTGCTGCTCCAGCAGTCCAAGGGTTCCTGCCAGCTCGCGATTCAGGAGTTCCGGCGCGGCGAGCCGGTTTACTCGCCACCAGGCGTTCGCCTCCTCGATCTGCCGGACGGCGTCGGGGAGGACGACGATGCGAACGGTCACCGGGCGGACTGGAGGCGGTTCAGCAGTTCCTGGGCGGACGAGGCCTTTCCGGTGGCGGCGTACTCCTGCTGGCCGGCCTCGAGCGCGCCGTCGAGTTCGGCCAGCTCTTCGGCGTCGAGATCATAGACCGGGTCGCGCACGTCGAGCCGGAGCTCGGTGCCGTCCGGGTAGTCGACCCGGTCCTCCACGAGCACCGCGCGTCCCCCGCGCACGACAGCCTTGAGCGACGCCATGGTTCCCATCCTACTCTGCCCCTCCCGCACGGTACCACCTGAGCTCGTTCCGGAGGCCGTGCTCGCACCGGAAGTCGGGACCAGAGCCGCGCACGGGCCTCGCCTCGGCGGCCGACGATGCGTAACCATCGCAAATGGTTGGGGGGTCCGAGCCGCGGTCGCGGAGCGGACGATTCGTGCATCGTCGAGCCCGCGTGACCGGCCAGCTCTCAGCCGCCGCGGCAGCGCACCGAGAACACCTGGTCGTCCTCGAGGCGCAGCGCTGTGAGATCCCGGCCCCAGACACAGCCGCTGTCCAGCGCGACGAGGTCCGGCCGCACGACGAGGCCCAGCGCTGCCCAGTGGCCACACACGACGCGCGCGCCATCGCTGGCCCGGCCCGGCGCGTCGAACCACGGGACGAGCCCGGCCGGCGCGCCCGCCGGCGGCCCCGAGTAGCCGAGGTGTAGCGCGCCGTCAGGGGTCACCAGGCGCATGCGGGTCAGGGCGTTCAAGACGACGCGGTGGCGGTCCGGTCCGCGCAGTCCGTCGTCCCATCGCGCGGGCTCGTCGCCGTACATCGACGCGAGCAGCTGCGCTGGACGGTCGCGAAGCTCGCGCTCCACCTCCCGCGCCAGCGCCGCCGCGCGGTCGACGGACCAGGCCGGGAGGAGCCCGGCGTGGACGACCACCGCGTCGCCCGTCCCGGCGGCGCAGGCGTGGAGGAGCGGTCGCGCGCGGAGCCAGTCGAGGAGGTCGTCGCGGTCGGGCGCGCGCAGCACGTCCTCGAGCGTATCGCGTCGCCGCGCCCCCGCGGCCACGGCGAGCAGGTGCAGATCATGGTTCCCGAGCACCACGGTCGCGTCGTTGCCGAGCGCACGGACCCGGCGGAGGACCGCGAGCGACGCCGGGCCGCGGTTCACGAGGTCGCCGGCGAAGAGGAGCCTGTCGATGCCCGGCCGGAACGCGATCGCTCCCAGCAGCGCGACGAGCGCATCGTCGCATCCCTGCACGTCTCCAACCGCGTAGGTCGCCATGCCCGGTTCCCTCGAGGCGGACGCGCTCGAGCTTACTCGAACCAGGCTGCCCCGGAACGTCGATCACGACGCTCAGCCGTTCGACGTCGAGGGACTGCAGTACGCCTGGTGCCCGGTGCCGAGCGGCCACCTCGCCGATGGCCATCGAGCGGGTCCAGACAACGCTCCGATGGCACGCCTGTGCCCCTGCTCAACTCCCTGGCAGCTCAGCCCACATCAGCAACCCCCGGCGCCTGCTCAGGAGCGGCTCCGCGCCCGTGCTCCACAGATGCGTCGGACTGTGCCGACGCTGGCCGCGGGAGCCGCGGAAATCCCACCGCCGGCCTGTCCTCCGCGCCGCCGAGCTGCCACCGCTGAGCGGTGTCCACGATGAGCCGCGCGCCACGGCCATAGGTGAGGTAGTGCCACGACCACTGCAGGATCACCATGAACCGATTGCGGAAGCCGATGAGGAAGAAGACGTGGATGAGGAGCCACGCGAGCCAGGCCACCAGGCCGCGGAGGTGGAGCTTTCCCATCTGCCCCACCGCGCGCGCCCGGCCGATGGTGGCGAGACTGCCCTTGTCCCAGTAGCGGAACGGCTCGATGGCCTCGCCGCGCAGGTTGCGCAGCATGCTCTTCGCGACGTGGCGCCCCTCCTGGATGGCGGCCGGGGCCAGGCCGGGCACCGGCTTGCCGTCCTCCTGCAGCGCCAGCGCGAGATCGCCCGCGACGAACACTTCCGGATGGCCCGGGATGGACAGATCCGGCTGCACCTGCACCCGCCCGGCGCGGTCGAGCGGGACGCCCAGCGCCCGCGCCAGGGGTGATGCGGCGACCCCGGCCGCCCAGAGGACGGTGCGTGCCACGATGCGGGTTTCACCAATGGTGACGCCCTCGGCGTCGATGCCGGTGACGAGCGTTCCGGTGCGCACCTCGACCCCCAGGTCCTCGAGCTGCTGCTGCGCCGCGGCCGAGAGGTCGGTGGGGTAGACCGGCAGCACGCGATCCGTGCCCTCCAGGAGAACGATGCGCGCGCGGCGCGGATCGGCGTGGAGGAACTCGGCAGCGAGGGTGTGACGCGAGATCTCGGCGAGCGCGCCCGCGAGCTCCACTCCGGTCGGTCCGCCGCCGACGACCACGAAGGTGAGCAGCTCTCCTCGCCGGACCTCGTCGGCCTCCCTGTCCGCCTCCTCGAAGGCGGTGAGGACGCGCCGGCGGATCTCGAGCGCATCCTCCACCGTCTTCAGACCGGGGGCGAAGCGGGCCCAGTCGGACTTGCCAAAGTAGGAGTGGGTCACCCCTGTTGCGACGAGGAGCTGGTCGTACGGAACGTCGCCGCCGTCCCGCAGCAGCACCCGCTTCTCCGTCAGTTGAAAGCCCTCCACGTCGCCCAGGACGACGTCGAGGTTCTGCTGCTTCCGGAGAAAGCTTCGGGTGGGGACGGCGATGTCGGCCGGGTTCAGCCCGGCGGTCGCCACCTGGTAGAGGAGCGGCTGGAAGAGGTGGTGGTTGCGGCGATCCACCAGCGTGACCTGCACCGGAGCGCGCGAGAGCTGGCGGGCGCAGTAGAGGCCCGCGAAGCCCGCGCCGACGATGACGACGCGTGGTCCTGTCTGCATGCGTCAAGGATAGGCACGCCCTCCAGGATGGGCTCGTCGGCGTCGAGGAGGGAGCGGGCGGTGAGGGCGTTGCGTCCTCGCCAGGCCTGCGAGCCACGCCCCGCGCTCGCGCGGTCCAGAGTATTCTCGCCCCCCGTGAGCGACGACACGCGCAGCGTCCATGCTTTTCGAACCGTCCCCCGCACCGGCGTCATCTATGCGACGACGGAAGCCACCAAGGCCGGCTTCTCCCCGCGCGATCCCGAGTGGTGCAACCTGGGCCAGGGGCAGCCCGAAACGGGCGAGCTGGCCGGCGCCCCGCCCCGGGTTCACGCAGTCAGAGTCGAGGTGGACGACCAGGAGTACGCCCCGGTCGCCGGGCTGTGGGAGCTGAGGGAGGCGATCGCGTCGCTGTACAACCGGCTCTACCGGCGAGGCCTTCCCTCGCAGTACACGGCCGACAACGTGGCCGTCTCGGGAGGCGGGCGGACGGCGCTCACGCGCGCGGCGGCGAGCCTCGGCCACATCAACCTGGGTCACTTCCTCCCCGATTACACCGCGTACGAGGAGCTCCTCGACATCTTCAAGGCGTTCACCGCCATCCCCATCCTCCTGGACGGAGACCGGGGATACGCCTTCACCGCCGCCGACCTCCGCGCAGAGATCGCGGGGCGCGGCCTGTCGGCGCTGCTCGCGTCGAATCCCTGCAACCCCACCGGAAAGCTGGTGCAGGGCGAGGAGCTGGCCCGCTGGGTGGGGGTGGCGCGCGAGCTCGACTGCACGCTGCTCCTGGACGAGTTCTACTCGCACTACATCTGGAACGGTCCGCCCGGCAGGCTGCCGGTCGAGAGCGCCGCCCGCTACGTGGAGCACGTCGATCGCGATCCCGTGGTCCTCTTCGACGGCCTCACCAAGAACTGGCGCTACCCGGGCTGGCGCGTCACCTGGACGGTGGGCCCGCGCTCGGTCATCGACGCGGTGGCGAGCGCCGGGTCCTTCCTCGACGGTGGTGGCTCGCGGCCGCTGCAGCGCGCCGCCATCACGCTTCTGGGGGAGGATGACGTGGCACGCGAGACGCTCGCCATCCACCGTGCCTTCGGGGAGAAGCGGTCGCTCCTGCTCTCCCGGCTGGACGCGCTCGGCATCCGCACCGATCGTGCGCCGGACGGAACGTTCTATGCTTGGGGGTCGGTGGCTGGCCTGCCGCCGCCGCTCGACGACGGGATGGGCTTCTTCCGCGCCGCCTTGGAGCGGAAGGTCATCTGCGTGCCGGGCGAGTTCTTCGACGTGAACCCCGGAAAACGGCGGAGCCGCGCCGGCTCCCGGTTCCGGCGCTACGTCCGGTTCTCGTTTGGACCGGCGAAGCCCACCCTGGAGAAGGCCCTCGACCGCCTCGGCAGTCTCATCGCCGACGCGCGCGGCCGATCGTGAGACATTCGGCGGCGCCCCCCGTTTTCGTGTTGCCCCGGGGCGCGCGGATGCGAACCCTCTGAGCCGGGAGGATATGCCTTGGACGCTATCCAGCTGGTGAAGAAGGACCACAAGACAGTCGAAGCGCTGTTCAAGCAGTTCGAGCGCGCGGAGAAGGCGGAGAAGCACTCCGAGCTGAAGCGCATCGTGCGCGAGCTCATCAAGGAGCTCTCCGTGCACGCGGCGATCGAGGAGCAGATCCTCTATCCCGCGATGCGCGAGGGTGACGAGGACGCGGAGGACGACGTCCTCGAGGCGCTCGAGGAGCACCACCTCGTCAAGCTCACGCTGCTCGAGCTCGACAAGATGAGCCCGAAGGACGAGCGCTACTGCGCGAAGGTCACCGTGCTCATGGAAAACGTGCGTCACCACGTGGAGGAGGAGGAGGAGGAGCTGCTCCCGAAGCTGCGCGAGCTTTTGGAGCCGAAGAAGCTGAAGGAGCTCGGCGAGCTCATGGAGAAGGCCAAGCGGACGGCACCGACGCGCCCGCACCCGGCTGCGCCGGACGAGCCGCCCGGCAACCTGTTCGCCGGGGCCATCTCGGCGCTGTACGACCGGGGCCGCGACGTCGTTCGCGACGCGGCGGACACCGCGGCGAAGAAGGTGAAGAGCGCCCGCAAGAGCGCGGTGCGGCGCAAGCCGAAGGCAGACGCTCCCTCCGAGGAGGCCTCGGACGAGAGCGTCGAGGCGGACGAAGAGCAGCCGGTCTGAGCTGGAGTACCGCCCTTCGACGACGGGCCTCCGGCCCTCCGTCGAACCGACGGCCCCGGGAACGCCCGGCCTCGCGCGTGCGGGGCTGGGCGTTCTCTCGAGGGGGCTTCAACGCTCCTGGACTCGCCCTGAAATGGCGAGGGCCCGACCTCTTCCGAGACCGGGCCCTCCGACGACAGTGTCGCGTGACGGCCTTTTAGATGGCGCGGACGTTTGCTGCCTGCAGGCCCTTGGGGCCCTTCTTCACTTCGAACTCCACCTTCTGGCCCTCGGCGAGGGTACGGAACCCCTCGGCCACGATGGCGGTGTGGTGGCAGAAGACATCCTCGCCACCGCCGTCCTGCGTGATGAACCCGAAGCCCTTCGCGTCATTGAACCACTTCACCGTACCAGTTGCCATGTACTTCCTTGCGATGTTCGGACCGCAGAGAATTGCGGCCGGTACCAAGCCCGTCACGGGACGTGGACCCGTGCACGTTTAGTCGAATGAAAGGCCGAAGTCGAGAGCAAAGAGCCCATAACGCATGCCGCGGCGCGGCAACGCGGTCCCGGGTTCGGCCGTTCGAGTCACCCCGGCCCGAAGGCATGCGCCCTCACTTCGCCTTAGCCTTGGCGCCCGCCTTCGGCGCATCGCCGCTGGCCTTGACGCCCTTCATCTCCGCGCTGGCGGCGCTCATCCGGTACTCGATCGTCGCCTTGCCCCCCACCTTCAGGTCACCCGTCACGTGCGTGTCCGCCGTGCGGCCGATCTCGAAGCGCTCCTTCCCCTTCTGCACCACGATCATGTCGTCGGCGACCTCCAGCACCTCTCCGGTCACTTGATAGGTCTTGGGGGTCCGCGCGAGCGCGGGCACCGCGAGCAGCGCCAGCATCGAGGCGAGCACGAGCTTCTTCATGGTGGTCTTCTCCCGGAAATGAGCGCCGCACGGCGCTCGACGGGCGTGGCGTAACGCGGGCGCGGCTCCGTTGCCTGGAACGGACGTCGCCCTGGAGGGCGGTCGCCTGAGCTGCAGGGGGGAACGGGCGGCGCCCGCCCCGTCAGGCGGGAAGAAGCACCACCGACCCGGTCGTCCTGCGCGCCTCCAGCTCGCGATGGGCCTGTGCAGCCTCGCCGAGGGGGAAGGTGCGGCCGACCTCGATCTTCACCTTTCCATTGCGCACCAGCTCGAAGAGCTCGGCCGACGCAGACTCGAGGTCCGCCCGGTGCGCGAGGTACGTGACGAGGGTGGGGCGCGTCACGTAGAGCGATCCCTTCTGCGCCAGGATGCCGAGATCGAACCCCTGCACCGGGCCGGAGGCGTTCCCGAAGCTCACGAGGAGCCCGAAGGGCCGAAGGCAGTCGAGGGACTCCTGGAAGGTGGTCTTCCCCACCGAGTCGAACACCACCGGGACGCCCTCGCCGGAGGTGAGCTCGCGCACCCGTTCGGCGAAGTGCTCGCGCGTGTAGTCGATGACGTGGTCGGCCCCGTGTGCCTTTGCCAGCGCCGCCTTGGCCGCGCCGCCCGCCGTGCCGATGACGGTCACCCCGAGCCGCTTCAGCCACTGGCAGGCGATGAGCCCCACACCGCCCGCCGCAGCGTGCCACAGCACCGTCTCTCCCGCCTTCACGGGGTACGTGCGGCGGATGAGGTACTGGACCGTGAGCCCTTTCAGCATCGCGGCTGCCCCCTCGACGTCGGAGATACCCTCGGGAAGGATCACCACGTCGGAAGCGGGCAGCACGCGCTCCTCCGCGTAGGCGCCGAGCGGGCCGGTGGCATAGGCGACCCGGTCCCCCTGCCGGACGTGCGCGACGCCCTCGCCCACCGCCTCGACGAGCCCCACGCCCTCGCGTCCCAGACCGCTGGGCAGCGCGGAAGGGTAGAGCCCCGTTCGCACGTACGTGTCGACGAAGTTGACGCCGATCGCGGTGTGGCGCAGCCGAACTTCTCCCGGCCCGGGGTCGCCCACGCTCACGTCCTCGAAGCAGAGCACCTCCGGCCCGCCATGCTGGTGGAATCGGATCGCCTTGGCCATCGCCCCGATGTAGCCGCCAGCGGCAGGAAGTGCCCGTCGTGCGGTTGCCGCGGCGCGCGAACGGCGGGCCGAGGAACAAGGCCCCCACGGTCGCCCCTCCCCGTGAGCGGGTCGAGGAGGTCTGCGGCCAACGTCCGAGCCCGTGGGCGCCGCCCTTGGCCCGCGGCCGAGATCGTGATACTGAGAATCGTTATCAACTTGCGCCCCCGGGGGAGAAGCGATGATCGTCTGCCTTTGCCACGCCGTGTCGGACCGGGAGGTGCGAGCGCTGGCCTCCGCCGGAGCCGACGTCGAGACGGTGGCGCGGGCTACCGGGGCCGGGACGGACTGTGGTTCCTGCCGCGAGGAGCTGGTGCAGCTCGTGCGCTCGACGCGTCGCGCGGAGAGCCCCGCCGGACGCGCGACGAGATCCCTCGCCCTCGCAGGCTGACGTCCCGAGCCCGTTTCCCCCTCATCCACAGGAGAACACGTGAAGACCGATCCGCGGGTCGTAGACCTGCTCAACGAAGTGCTGACGAACGAGCTCACCGCCATCAACCAGTACTTCCTGCACGCCCGCATGTGCGAGAACTGGGGCTACCAGCGGCTCTGGAAGAAGGTCCGGGCGGAGTCGATCGACGAGATGAAGCACGCCGACCGCGTCATCGAGCGCATCCTCTACTTCGACGCGCTCCCCAACATCCAGCGGCTGGGCAAGGTGAACGTGGGACAGAGCGTGGAGGAGCAGCTCCGCGCCGACCTCGACCTCGAGGCGCGCGCCATCCCCGTCCTGAACCGCGGCATCGAGCTCTGCCGCAGCGCCGGCGACAACGGCACGGGCGAGCTCCTGAAGGCCATTCTCGTCGACGAGGAGGACCACGCCAACTGGCTGGAGGCGCAGCTCACGCTGCTGGCGCAGGTCGGGTTGCAGAACTACCTCGCGCAGCAGGTGAGGGAGGACGAGGAGGGCTGAACCATGGAGCGGTGCCTTCTCTGCAAGAGTGCGGACCCCCGCCAGGTGGAGGAGAGCCATGGCGTGACGGTGCCGCGCCGGGCCGGGCCTCTCCGCGTCGTGGTCTCCGGGGTACCCGCGGTCGTGTGCGGGGCTTGTGGGGAAGGCTTCTTCGCCAACTTCGGCAAACCACATGGACCCCCGCAACGCGGTGCGGCAATCAGTTAGCGCCCTCATTGCATTTTTCCGGCCTGCGGACGTGCGGGTCGCGCCGCGGCCGGTAAGAAGCTGAGCCGCAGTCTTGGCTGACCTCGGGGGCGCGTACGTCGCGCCCCTCATCGTGGAGGACGCGTCCTCCTGGGAAGGAATCGACATGGCGGAGGTGGTCGCGCTCGGGCGAGTGGCGGTGCTGGACGGTGGTGAAGGTGCCCGGCGGGTGATTCGCGCGGTGCACGAGCTCGCTCGCGCGGGGCATGCCGGGGCCGTGGTGGCGGTGTTCGGGACCGCCGACCGGCAGGCGCGCTACGTGCGCGACGCGGACGACGCGGTACACCTCGACGGCTCCATCGACGACGCGCTCAAGGGGGCCCGCGCAACGGCCGCCTGGCTGGGCGAAGGCACGCCCGCGGAGCGGCTCGCCTTCGCAGAGGCGTGCAGCCGCTGCGGCGTCGCGCATGTCGGCCCCTCCATCGAGACCCTCCGCCGCCTCGCGAGCCCCGGCGCGGTGGAGAAGCTCGCCGCCGAGCTTGGCGTACCCTTCGCGCCCCGCGGGATCGACGGGGAGGCCCACGCGGTGGAGGTGGTGGTCGCCAGGGACGCGCGCGGCGGCTCGCGCGTGATCGGCGTCGGCGAGGCCTCGTTCACGGTGGGTCCCACCGCCGTCCTGGTGGAGGCGCCCTCGCCGGCCGTCGCCGACGACCGGGCCGTCCGGGAGCTGGCCCGCAAGGCTTGTGACGCGCTGAACTGGGTGGGGGTCGCGAGCGTCGAGCTGGTGGTCGGGCGCGGGGAGCCGGCGCTGGTGGGTGTCGGAGCCACCCCGCGCTCGGCGCCCGCCGTGGAGGCCGTCGCCAACGTCGATCTCGCGCGCGTCGCGCTCCTGCTCGCGGCGGGAGGCGTCGTCGAGGCGGTGGAAGCGCCGCCGCGCGGCCATGCCTTCGCGGCGCGGATCGCCGCTCGCGACGAGGCCGGGCCCAGCAAGACCCGCAGCGTGGTCGCGCTGCTCCGCCTGCCCCACGGCCCCGGCGTCCGCGCCGACGCCGCCGTCGAGGTCGGCGACGAGGCTCCCGCCGGCGTCGAGGGCGCCATCGCCACCGTCGTGGCGACCGGCGAGGATCGCGCCGAGGCGAGCGCACGCATCGAGCAGGCGCTCACCGATGCCGACGTGCTGCTGCGCGGCGCGGCGAGCTCCAAGGCCTGGATCGCGGCGCTCTGCGCGCGGCCCGAGGTGCGAGCCGGCCAGGCCGGAACCGGGTTCCTCGCGAAGCTCTCCGCCGCGGGGGACAAGCTCGTCCAGCCGCGCCCGGACGTGGCCCTCCTCGCGGCGGCGCTCGACGCCTACGCCATGGAGCTGGACCAGGAGCGGGCACGTTTCCTGGCGGAGGCGAGGCGCGGCCGGCCGCGGGTCGGGCCGTCCTCGGGCCGCACCGTCGAGCTGAGCCACGCAGGCAAGCGCTACCGGCTCGACGTCCGCCAGACGCGTCCCGGTCAGTATCGCGTCATTCCCACCGGCGGCACGGCCGTCGATGTCCGCGCCGAGCGGCTGGGCAAGGTGGAGCGCCGGCTCGCCTGGTGCGGCCGCCGCCACCGCGTGCTCTCCGCGCGGGACGGCGTCCGCCACACGGTCGAGGTGGACGGGGTACCCCACGTGCTGCTTCGCCACCCAGCAGGCGTGGTGGCCTCGCCCATGCCGGCGGTGGTGGTGGCCATCCCGGTGCAGGCTGGCCAGCAGGTCGCGCAGGGCGAGCCGGTGGCCCGCATCGAGTCCATGAAGGTGGAGGTGGTGGTCACCGCGCCTTCCGCGGGCATCGTGCGCGAGGTGGTTGCCGTCGCCAACACGCAGGTGGACGCTGGCTCGCCGCTGGTGCGCATCGAGCCGCTGGGCGACGAGGTCTCCCACACCAACATCGAGCCGCTCTCCTTGGGCACGCAGCCCAAGGCCGAAGGTGCCGGTCCTCGCGAGAAGTACCTGGGAGCCCTGGAGGAGCTGGAGCGGCTCTTGCTCGGCTTCGACGTGGCACCCGCCGAGTCGAAGCGGCTGAGCAGGAGCTGGCGCGAGCTGTCGGCGGGCGTGCCCGTGAACGACCCGGCGGTGCTGCGCGCCGAAGATGAGGCGCTGCGCGCCTACGCGGACCTCCAGTCGCTCTTCAGCCGTTCGTACCTCACCCTCGGCCAGGGCGAGCGCCCGCCGCCTCCCCTCGAGGAGCTGTGGCGGTATCTGCACCAGCCGCAGCAGCGCGGCGAGGGGCTCTCTTCCGGCTTCCTGGAATCGCTCCGCCGCGCCCTGCACCACTACGCAGTGTCGCTCGACGCGCCCGGCCGGGCGCTGGAGCTCGCCCTGCTGCGCATCCAGAAGGCGCACGAGCGCGGGAACGAGGCGCTGGGCTCGGTCCTGGGAATCCTCGAGCGTCGGCTGGCGGGGGATGGCCCGCCGCTGGGCTTCTCGGATCCCAGCTCGCGCGACCTGCTCGATCGCCTGGCCGAGACCGGCCTCGAGCACTCTCCGGCCCTGGGTGACCTTGCCCGTGAGGCGAGGTACCGCCGCTTCGACCAGCCCGCGCTGGAGCGCGTCCGGGCCGAGGTGTACGCGCAGGCCGAGCTGGACATCGCGAGCCTCTCCTCGGCGAAGGACGGCGAGCGGGACGCCATCGTCCAGCGGCTCGTCGACTGTCCCCAGCCGCTGGCCACGCTGCTCCTGTCGCGGATGGCCGCAGCCCCGGTAACCCTTCGGCCCCGGCTCGTGGAGGCGCTGCTCCGGCGCTATTACCGGGTGCGCCCGCTGCAGCCGGCGACTGCCCTCGAGGTGGACGGGCTGCCCTGCGCCTGGGCCGACTACGAGCGGGGCGGCAAGCACATGCGCGCGGTCGCCTGCTTCGTCACGCCCGATGCGCTGGGTGAAGGGACGAAGCGGCTGGCGAAGCTCGCGTCCGAGGCGCCCGCCGACCGCGACCTGGTGGTGGAGCTGTACGTGTGGCAGGAGGGGGAACGCACGCCGGACGACGACCTCGCCAAGGCGTCCCAGGCTGCGCTGGAGGCGGCGCGCTTCCCGCGGGCGCTCCCGCGCGCCTCGATCGCCGTCGCCCATCCGGAGCGCGGGCTCGGGCGGCAGGCCAGCCAGCAGCACTTCACCTTCCGTGGGGGCCCCGACACCTGGGTGGAAGACCGCCGCTTCCGCGGGATCCACTTCATGCTGGTGGAGCGCCTCCAGGTGGGACGCTTCTCCAAGTTCGACCTGGAGCGGCTGCCCTCGGCGGAGGACGTCTACCTCTACCGCGGCGTGGCCCAGGCCAATCCCAAGGACGAGCGGCTCTTCGCCGCGGCCGAGGTGCGCGACCTCACGCCGGTGCGCGACGACCAGGGCAGGGTGGTGGGGCTGCCACACCTCGAGCGCATGCTGCACGAGGCGCTGGCCGGGATGCGTGTGTTCCAGGCGCGGCGTGCCCCCAACCAGCGCGTGGAATGGAACCGGGTGCTCCTCACCGTGACCCCACCGCTGCGGCTCTCGCCCGAGGAGATCCAGGGGCTCGCCGAGCGGCTCGCGCCGGCCACCGCCGGCCTGGGGCTCGAGATGGTGCTCATCGACGCGCGCGTGCCCCACCCCAAGACGGGCGAGCTGCGCGAGACGCTGATGCGGATCATCACGACGGGTGACGCGCTCACCATCAAGTGGGACGAGCCGACCACCCGCCCGCTGGAGCCGATGGCGGAGTACCAGCAAAAGGTGGTGCAGCTCCGGCGCCGCGGCCTCACCCACCCGTTCGAGATCGTGAAGATGCTCACGCCGCCTCGGGGCGCGTCCACGGGCATCCCCCCCGGCGAGTTCCAGGAATACGACCTCGACGAGAAGAACGAGCTCGTCCCGGTGAACCGGCCGCCGGGCAAGAACACGGCCAACATCGTGGTGGGGGTCCTCAAGAACTACACCGACCGCTACCCCGAGGGCATGGCGCGCGTCATCTTGCTCGGCGACCCCGGCAAGGAGATGGGGTCGGTGGCCGAGCCCGAGTGCCGGCGCATTTACGTCGCGCTGGAGCTGGCAGAGAAGCTGGGTGTGCCCCTGGAATGGTTCGAGGTGTGCGCGGGCGCCAAGATCTCGATGACCACCGGGACCGAGAACATGGACTGGGTCTCGGCCGTGCTCCGCAAGCTCATCGAGTTCACCCAGGCTGGAGGCGAGGTGAACGTCGTCGTCTGCGGCATCACCGTCGGCGCGCAGCCGTACTGGAACGCCGAGGCCACCATGCTCATGCACACGAAGGGCATCCTGGTGATGACGCCGGGCGCCTCGATGGTGCTCACCGGGAAGCAGGCGCTCGAGTACTCCGGCAGCGTCTCGGCCGAGGACAACGAGGGCATCGGCGGGTACGACCGCATCATGGGCCCCAACGGCCAGGCCCAGTACCGCGCGGGCAGCGTGCTCGAGGGCTGCCAGATCCTGATGCGTCACTACGCTCACGCTTACGTGGCGCCCGGCGAGCGCTTTCCGCGGCGCGCGCCCACCACCGACACCGCCACCCGCGACGTGCGGACCTTCCCGCACGGGCCAGAGGGCGGCGCCGGCTTCGTCACGGTGGGTGACATCTTCAGCTCGGAGAAGAATCCCGACCGCAAGAAGCCCTTCGAGATTCGCCGCGTGATGGCCGCCGCCATCGACCAGGACCACCCGCCGCTCGAGCGCTGGCACGACATGCGCGGCGGCGACACGGGCGTCATCTGGGACGCTCACCTGGGCGGCTGGCCGGTCTGCCTCATCGGCATCCAGTCGAGGCCGGTGCCGCGCCTCGAGTTCGTCCCCGCCGACGGTCCGGCCTACTGGTCGGCGGGAACGCTCTTCCCGCAGTCCTCCAAGAAGATCGCGCGATCCATCAACTCGGCGAGCGGCAGCCGCCCGCTGGTCGTGCTCGCGAACCTGTCCGGCTTCGACGGTTCGCCCGAGTCGATGCGGCGACTGCAGCTCGAGTACGGCGCGGAGATCGGGCGGGCGGTGGTGAACTTCAAGGGTCCCATCGTGTTCGCGGTGGTCTCTCGGTATCACGGCGGTGCGTTCGTGGTCTTCGCGAAGACGCTCCGGGAGAACATCGAGATCGTCGCGGTCCAGGGAGCCCGCGCCTCGGTCATCGGCGGCGCTCCGGCCGCCGCGGTGGTGTTCGCGCGGGAAGTGGAGACCCGCGCCAAGAAGGACCCGCGTGCGGTCGCGGCGGAGAAGGAGGCGGCGGCGAATCCGTCGGCGCGCGGGCGGCTCGCCGACGTCATGTCGGCGCTCCGCTCGGAGAAGGTCGGCGAGGTGGCCGACGAGTTCGACAAGGTGCACTCGGTGGAGCGCGCCCTGAAGGTCGGCTCCCTCGACCGCATCCTCGCCCCGGAAGACCTGCGCCCGTACCTCATCGACGCCGTGGAGCGCGGCATGGCCCGGACGCTGAAGGAGGAGCCGAAGTCCTGAGGTTCTCGCGGTAGCGCACGGGCTGCGCGTGCCTCCGGTCGGACCCAGGAGGCACGCACATGCCGCATCGACCGGTTCGCGCCAGAGGCTGGACCTCGGTCGAACCCGCCCTGGCTGATCGCAAGCCGCCGAGCTCACGCAAGAAGGCCGGCTCCCTCCTGCGCGGAGGGGCCGGCCTTTCAGCTCACGCCCGCTGGCGGGCCGAAGCGTTCGCTACTGCACGAACCTCTCGTACTGCGGATCCCACATTGCCTTCTGGACGGCTGCCTTGAGGTCCCCCGCCGGCCGAGGCGCCCGCGCCGAGCCGTCCTTGAACGCCATCTCGGCGACCGCGGTCCCGATGGCCACCGACACCTCGCGGATGCGCTTCAGCGACGGGTAAATGCGCCCCATCTCGAGATCGCTCTCCAGGACCATGTCGGCGAGGGTGCGCGCAGCCTTCGCGAACATCGCGTCGGTCACGATCTTGGCCTCGCTCACTACGACGCCCAGCCCCACGCCCGGGAAGATGTAGGAGTTGTTCCCCTGGCCCGGGACGAAGGTCTTGCCCTCGAAGACGAACGGCGGGAAGGGGCTGCCGCTCGCGTAGATGGCCTTCCCCTTCGACCAAGAGTACGCCTCGCCAGCCGTGCACTCCGCCTTGGAGGTGGGGTTCGAGAGCGCGAAGATCATCGGGCGCTCGTTGATCTGTGACATCGCCTCGACCACCTCCTGGTTGAACGCCTTCGGGATGGTGGACACGCCGATGATGGCGGTGGGCTTCAGCTCGCGGACCGCCTCGATGAAGGAGGTGATCTCCTTGAAGTCGTGCGCGAAGGGCAGCTTGTGGTGCGCGAGGTCCTTGCGGGACTTCACCACGAGCCCCTTGGAGTCGAAGAACCAGCAGCGCTTGCGGGCCTCCTCGAGGTTGGAGCCCTCGAGCGCCATCGCAGAGGCGATGAGCTCGCCGATGCCGATGCCCGCCTCGCCCGCCCCGAGGAAGAGGATCTTCTGCTCGTTGATCTTCTTCTTCGTCACCCGCATGCCGGAGTAGAGGCCGGCCAGGGTCACCGAGGCGGTGCCCTGGATGTCGTCGTTGAAGGTGCAGACCTTGTTCCGCCAGTGCTCGAGGAGCTGGAAGGCGGTGGTGTTCCCGAAGTCCTCGAACTGCACCAGGACCTTCGGCCATACCTCGTTGGCGGCGGTGATGAACTCGCCCACGAAGTCCTCGAAGTCCTTCCCGCGCACGCGCTTGCGGCGCGTCCCCATGTAGAGCGGGTCGGAGAGGTAGGCCTCGTTCTCGGTGCCGACGTCGAGCATGACCGGCAGGCACTGCGCCGGGTGGATGCCGGCGCAGCCGGTGTAGAGCGACAGCTTCCCGACCGGTATGCCCATGCCGCTCGCGCCCTGGTCGCCGAGGCCGAGGATGCGCTCGCCGTCCGTGACCACGATGACCCGCACGTCCTTGTGGGGCCAGGACTGGAGCAGCTCCTTCACCCGTCCCTTGTCCGCGTACTCGACGTAGAGCCCGCGCGAGCGGCGGAAGATGTGGCCCCACTGCTGGCAGGCGAGCCCGACCGTGGGCGTGTAGACGATCGGCATCATCTGCTCGAGGTTGTCGATGAGCACCCGGTAGAAGAGGACCTCGTTCCGGTCCAGGAGGCTCGCCAGGTGGATGTACCGCTCGAGATCGGTCTGCTTGCGGCTGTAGTTCTCCATCACGCGGAGGATCTGCTCCTCCATGGTGAAGATCTTGGGGGGGAGCAGCGCCTTGATCCCGAGCGCCTCGCGCTCTTCCGCTGGGAAGGCCGACCCCTTGTTGAGGAGCGGGTCGCGGAGCACGGCGTAGCCGTGGGGGATACCGGGCTTCGGCTGCAGCTTGGACTTCTCGGGCATGAAGTTCTCCGTGCGGGTGAACGTGCGAACCAAGAAAAAACTGTCGTGGAGCGGCGCATCCTACGACACACCGTCGGCCGAGCGAAAGGACGGGCCGGCCAGCGCTCGGCCAGGCGACAATCGACCGCAGCTTGTGGATGATCACAGCGGGTGACCTCGCCCGTGAGTACGGGGCGCCGGACTCCAGGGCGAGAACCTCGAGGGAAGGCCCCCGATGCCCCCGTCCTCCCGCGCCGGTGTATTCACCTTGCGTGCTCTCGCGCATCACCGCGAGGTCGAGGTCCCCCGTTCGCTTGCCTGCGGCGGAGGCGGGACGCCGCAGAGGACGCGGCGAGCGCGACGCAGGCGCACGGGGCTGCGACAACCTGCCGCGCCCGGGCCTGGTTGACGCGGTGCGTTGCGTGCCCCAGATTCGGAACCATGAAAGACAGCGTCGCAGCAGCAGAGCGCCCGCTTCATTTCGTCGGTCCGTCGGCAAACCGCTTCCTCTGTGCCGGCCAAACGTCGAGCGGGAACACCGCCCTGGAGGGCTGGAGCTTCACCGACTGCGCCGAGGCGGTCACCTGCTCCGCGTGCCGTAAGATCATCGCCAGCACCCCTCGAAACGAGGCGACGCGACGGCACTGACCAGGAAATTTTTCCCTGGGGTCCGCGCGGTCACAGGGCGAGGGACACGCCGAAGGTCGCCCCCTTGGAGGCCCGGCTCGCCCACGGGAGCACGGGCGTACGGGGCAACGCGTAACGGGCGGCGTCGAGGAGGGCGGTGGCCGCCAGAAGCGCGTTCATCGCCCGGCGCGAGACCTTGGTGTCGCGGTAGAGGGCGCTCAGGTCGCCCGCAGGGGGCTCGAAGCTCGCCACGTCGGCAGTGACGTAGGCGAGCGAAGCGAGAATGCCGAACGCGAGCATGCCCGTGCGAAAGGGCGCGTCCGCAGCGCGGAGATCGGGCTCGTGCGTGAGGATGACCTCGTCGTAGAGGTGCTGGCACTGGAGGCCCGCGGTCAAGATGATCGAGAGCCCGCGCAGCCCCGGCGAGAAGGGGGCTCCCGAGCGCGTGGTGCAGCGATCGCGGCCGCACGTGATTCCCGGCGCGATGCTGAAGAACGGAATTGCGCCGGCGAAGCGCACCGGCTCCAGTTGAGGCACGTTCCCCATGGCGAGGTTGGCGGCGACGTGGCAGCCCTCGTGCGCCGCGAAGCCCGCGGCCGCCCCAGCCAGGAACAGCCCCGCGGTCGCGGCCAGCGGCCGTCCACCATGGCCCCCCTGCGGCTCGGAGGCGACGGAGTCCAAGCCGCGGGCGGGGGCGGGCGTCGCTGCCGCGCCTGCGAGGAGCGCGGCTGCGATCAGGGAGCGCGCGTGAACCAGGCCGGTGCCGGTGGGCGCGGGGCGCCCGGCTCGAGGATCCACGCCCCTTCACCGTCCGCCGTGAAGCCGGCGCTCTCGTACAGCTTGCTGCAGGGTGTGTTGCGGTCGGTGGGCAGGTAGCGGCCGATGAAGCGCACCTGCGGGGCGTCTTCCGCGTCGAGCACGCGCCGCAGGACGAGCTGTTCCAGGCCGTAGCCCATGGCCCGGCAGCTCATCACGAAGGACTCCAGGATCCGATCGTGCCCCTGCCGGCGCACGATCGCGGTGGCGACGAGCCCGACGCTGCCGAACTTGTCCGAAAGGCTCGCCGTGTAGACGGCGTGGTCCGGGCTCTGCGCCAGCGCGGCGAGCTCCTTCCGTGTGTAGCGGAGGGCGGTGGTGTTGAACTGGTTCGTGCGCTGTACCAGTTCCGCCACGCGATCGAGCTCTCCCCGCGCGGCGAGGCCGAACTTCGCGTCGAGCTGGAGGCTCGCCATCATGGTGGCGTAGTCGAAGCTGGGGTGGAGGGCGGCCTTCCGTGCCAGCCCTTGCCGATACAGCTCGGTGCGCTTGCGCGCCTCCTCCGTCTGCCGCGTGTTGGGAAAGCGCAGCATACGCTCCAGCCAGGCGACCGCGTGGGGCGCGTTGGGATCGAGGGTCCTCACCTGCGGCAGCTGGCTCCTCACGAGGTCGCGCTCCGCGGGGTTGTCGTCGAGGAGCACGAAGCTGTCCAGGCCGAGATCGAGCTCCTGGGCCGCCTCCTGCAGCGACCGGACCTTGAGGTCCCAGCTGATCTTTTGCAGGACGAAGTCGTCCGGCTTCAGCGTCATCTCCTCCCAGCGAACGTTCTTGGGGTCGTTCTTGCTCACCGCCACGAGGACGATGCCGGCTTCCTCGAGGCGCCGGAGGGTGCGCTGGAGCCCGTGCCGCTGCTCGACCGCGCCGTCGGCCATGACCCCGTCCCAGAGCGTATTGTCGAAGTCGACCGCCAGCACCTTGCAGCGTGAGAGCTCCCGGTGCGAGTGGATGACGTCGAGGTAGGCCGGGACGAGCAGCTCCCCGAAGCGCGACGTGTGGAAATCGCCGCTGGCGATCCACGACGGGATGAGCTGCTGGCTGCACGTCCGCAGGCCGTGGGCGCGCGCCACCGCGGCCTCGCCCAGCAGCACGGCGTTCTCGGTGTGGTCCACCACCTCCGTCACGGCCGCGTTCAGCACCTCGAGGAGGTCCCGATGCGCCGAGGAGAGGGGGCTCAGGACGGGGAGGAAGCGGCGCAGGTGCGTCAGCGGCAGCCCGCTCGCATCGTGCACGACGAAGGTCGCGTCGGTGTGCTCCCGCAGCGCGGACATGAAATCGCGCATGGTCGCGACGATGGCATCCACCCGGCCCCGGACCTCGGCCGGCGGCAGCCTGCTTCCCTCGCGCATGAGCGACGCGAACGGAGCGATGCCCTTGTAGCTGAGGAAGGTCATCGCGATGAGGTCGGCCGGGAACTCGCGCAGGAAGGCCAGCGTGCCTTCCGTGGAGAGGCCGCTGCCGTAGATGGCGCTGAAGTAGTTGACCCTGAAGTCGAGGGGCAGCCCCTCGGCGCGGCAGCGGCTGAAGAGCGCTACCCGGAGCTCGTTCATGAGGCAGTCGCCGAGGCCCATGACGCGGATGGGCCTGGCGGGCGCGGGCGCCCGGAGGGGGGCGTGAAGATCCTTCAGCGCCGCTGCGAGCGCGGAACGCGCGGGCTCGTCCTTCACGAGCGCCAGCAGCGCCCCCTCATCGGAGGGGAGAACCTCGTCGAAGAACTGGGTGCGGAGAGCCCAGGCCGCCTGGTGCGGCGCGTAGCGAAGCCGCTCGTCGAGGTAGACGTCGCGGTAACGACCCTCCCCCGTGCGGAGCCAGGCGCGCAGGAGCTGGAAGAGGGGCTGCAGGAACGCGCGAAGGAGGGACGTCCGGGACGGAAGCTCCGCCACGCGGATGCCGAAACGCCTCAAGCGCGGCAGGTCGAACTGGGACGCGTACCACGCATCGAGCACCGACTCGCGCCCGGCGAGGAGGGTCGCGTCGAGTCGCCGCCGCTCGCCGCCCGTGAGCTGGCCGCGGCTCCGAGCCCGAGCTTCCCACCTCGAGCCCTGGGCGGCCGCGTTCAACGGAGCTGACATCGCAGTGTTCTCGTCCTGTGTCGGCAACGACCGGGTCCTCGTGAGCGTTCCTTGCGACATGCGATCTCCAGCGAGCGCGAGGGTCCCGCCTCGTGGAGGATCTGTGCGCACCATGTCGAAAAGGACAGGGCCCGGAAAGGAGCCGAGCAAGCGTCTCCCGTGCTCAAAAGGGGCGTTTGTTGATTTCCGTCAAGGCTTTCGCCCCTTCCAGCATCCCTCGCCGCGACGAGGTCCCGTGGTCGGAGCGCGCCTTTCCGCGCGGGCAGGCTGGACTCCGCGGACCACCCGCTCACGGGCGCCCGGCATCTGCGTGAGGACGAGGGTCGAAGTGGAGCTGCGTCCCGGGCGGGAGCGCGCGCAGACCCTCGATCCGGGCCGAGGGCCTGGCCCAGTCCACCACCAGCCGCGCCTCCACCTTGTCGCCCACCTGCATGTGGTCCAGCGAGACGCCAGGGGCGAGATCGAGCGCCATCACCATGGCGGCCATGCCGACAGCAGTGCCCGAACGATCGACGAAGTCGGGGATGGCCTCGTGCCGGAGCGTCAGCTGTGCCGGCCCCGGCCCGGCGGGAAGCTGCACGATCTCGGCGCGCAGCGCGTAGCTGCGCGCTCCGCCCTCCCCGCCGGCGTCCCCCCCACCCGTGGAGCCGCGCTCCTTCTGGCAGGCGGGTGCTCCCACGAGCGCCGCCGAGGCGAGGCAGACGGCGAGAGCGCGCTTCACCGTCACAGGAGCGTTCCGCCCAGGATCATCGCCGCGGTGGTGAAGTAGATGACGAGCCCGGTGACGTCGACGAGCGTCGCCACGAACGGCGCCGATGCGCTCGCGGGGTCGAGCCGTGCCAGCCGCAGGACGAAGGGGAGCACCGAGCCCGCCAGCGTGCCGAAGGTCACGACGCCCACCAGGCTCGCGGCGACCGTGGAGGCGAGCAGGAGGTAGTGCTCGCCATAGGTGGGGCGCACCGCCTGCCAAATGATGATGCGCAAGAATCCGATGCTGCCCAGCATGGCGCCGAGGGCGACTCCGGTCGCGACCTCGCGCCGCACCACCCGCCACCAGTCGCGCAGTCGCACCTCACCCAGCGCCATGGCCCGGATCACGAGGGTGGTGGCCTGCGAGCCGGAGTTCCCGCCACTCGAGATGATGAGCGGGACGAAGAGGGCGAGCACCACCGCCCGCGCGATCTCCGCCTCGTAGCGGGCCATGGCGGTGGCGGTCAGCATCTCCCCCAGGAAGAGCGCCGCCAGCCAGCCGCCGCGCTTGCGGATCATGTGGAGGAGACCGACCTGGAGGTAGGGCGCCCCGAGCGACTCGGTGCCGCCCGCCTTCTGCATGTCCTCGGTGGCCTCCGCGTCGGCCACCCCGATGGCGTCGTCCAGGGTGACGATTCCCGCGAGCCGCCCGCCAGCGTCGAGCACCGGGAGCGCGAGAAGCCGGTGCTCCTTGAAGGCGCGGGCCACCGCCTCCTGACCGTCCGTCTCCCGCAGCGTCACCATGTCGCGGTGCATGACGTCGCGCACGCGGGTGTCGGCCGGCGCGGTGAGGAGCTCCCGGAAGCTCGCCACGCCCTGCAGGCGCTGCCCCTCGTCGAGCACGTAGACGTAGTAGATCGTCTCGAGCTGCTCCTGGGCCTGCCGGCGCAGATAGGTGATGGCCTCGTCCACCGTCATGTCGGGGCGAACGCGCGCGAAGCGGGGGCTCATGAGCCCGCCGGCGTGGTCCTCGGCATAGGCGAGGAGCGCCCGCACCTCCATGCGGCTGCGGTCGTCGAGGAGCGCGACCAGCGCGTCCCGCTCGGCCCCCTCGAAGCGCTGCACCACGTCGGCCGCGTCGTCGGGAGCGAGGAGCCGCACCCAGGAGCGGCGCTCAACGGCTGGGATGGAGCGCAGGAGGTCGGCCTGATCTAGGGTCGATCTCGACAGGAAGAGCTCCTCCGCCTGGGGCCGCGGCAGCTCGCCAAACGCCGCCGCCCGATCCTTGCGCGAGAGGATCCCCCAGGCCTCGACGAGGTCGTCCAGCGAGACGTCGGCATCGGTGTCGGTGTCCATCGTCGGGCTCATCCCCTCCGAACATGCGGCGCCACGGGCTCGGCCGCCAGCAACGCGCAGGCGGCCTCGACGGCTTCGTGCGTTCCCGCGAGGGCGAGCACGTCTCCGTCTCGCAACACCTCGCCCGAAGAGGGAATCATCACCGAACCTCCGGCGCGGGCGATGGCGAGGACCGTCGCCCCGGTGCTGCCGCGCACTCCGAGCTCGGCGAGGCTCCTCGCCACGGCGGGGCTCCCAAGCGGCAGCCGGACCGCCACCGGTTCCCCCAGCCCAGGGAACATGGCGCGCACGGCGGCGAGGGCGTCCTCGTGCGGCTGCGCGGGTCGCACCGGTGCGGCTGCTTCCTTCGCCAGCGCCTCGACGATGACGAAGGCGCTCGCTCGCACGTGCCCTTGCAGATCGCTGCTGCTCCGCCAGAAGGCGATGCCCAGGGTCATCACCGCGACGCCGAGGAAGGCGGCGCCCGGCACCCCGGGGAGGAAGGGCTGCGTGATGGCGAGGAGCGGCATGAGCACCAGGGCAGCCGTGGCGAGCTCGAGGATGGAGAGGAGCGCCCGCCGCGGCGCGGCGGCGAGGTCGGTCGTTCCGGCGGAGGCCTCGGGCAAGGCGGCCGAGGCCAGCGCGATGCCGATGCGCCGCCCGTTCCGCAGGAGGCCCACGCAGAACGGAAGGGCTGCCGCGCCGCCCGCCACCAGGACCAGGAGGCGCGCGATCCCGACGGGGAGGCCGAGCCATGCGGCGAGGCCAACCGAGACGCGATCGAGCGCGACGCTGGTGCCGATGACGATCCCCACCACCACCACCGCGTCCACGAGCAGGGAGCGGGCGAAGCGGCGGACGCGCCGACCGGTCGAGTCGTGCGCGGGCGAGCTGCGCAGCCGCTCGAGCCAGCTCCCGTAGAGCGACGCCGCCGTCTGGAAGGGCGCGGGCAGCCGCGCATCCACGGCCGCGGCGATGCGGGCCGAAGCGCCGATGAGGCGCGGAGAGGTGAGCGTCGTCACCGCGGAGACGGCGACCGCCACCGGAAAGAGGAAGTCGCGCGTCGCGCCGAGCGAGATGCCCAGGCTGGCGAGGATGAAGGAGAACTCTCCGATCTGGGCGAGGCTCAGGGCGGCCTGGATGGAGAGCCGCACCCCGTTGCCGGTGAGGAGCGCGCCCGTGCCGACCGCAACCGACTTGCCGAGGAGGACGAGCGGCACGAGCACTGCGATGGCTTTCCAGTTCCGCGCCACCAGCGCCGGATCGATGAGCATGCCGACCGAGACGAAGAAGATCGCTGCGAAGAGATCGCGCACCGGGCGGACCAGCCGCTCCACGGTGTGCCCCTCACCCGACTCGGCGACGAGCGCGCCTGCGATGAATGCGCCGAGCGCGACCGAGTAGCCGAAGGCGAACGCGAGGTACGAGATCCCGAAGCAGAGGCCGAGCGACAGCACCAGCAGCGTCTCGGAGCTTCCCAGCCGGCGCACCCAGCGCACCGCGCGCGGCACGGTGAGCATGCCCGCGGCCAGAAGAACGGCCAGGAACGCCGCCAGCCGTCCAACCGTGCCGCCCAGTGCGCCGGCGGAGACCCGCGTCCCGGTCGCCACCGCGGTGAGGATCGCCATCAAGAGGATGGCGAACAGGTCCTCCACCAGGAGCACGCCCACCACCAGGTCGCGCAGCGGACCGCGGACGTGCAGATCCTGGAAAGCCTTGGCGACGATGGTGGTGCTCGACATCGCCACCATCGCACCGGCGAAGACGCTCTCCAGCGGGGTGAAGCCGAGAGCGCGGCCGGCGAGGAACCCGAGCCAGGCCATGATGCTCGACTCCACCACCGCGGTGAGACCGGCCACCGGCCCCACCTGCACCAGCTTGCGCAGGCTGAACTCGAGGCCGAGCGCGAACATGAGGAGGATGACGCCCAGCTCGGAGAGCGTCTGTACCACCCCCGGATTCGCGACGAGCGGCCACGGAACGTGCGGCCCCACGATGAGCCCGGCGAGGATGTAGCCGAGCACCACCGGCTGCCGGAGCCGATGAAAGAGAACCGTCGTGACGGCGGCCACGCCGAGGACGACCGCGATCGCCGCGAGGAGCTCGTGTGCGTCTTGCACGTGTCTTTCCGGAAGCGCTCCTGACCGCGCGGCTACGTCCGGTCCCCCGCCTCTCCTGCGAAGAGCTTCGCGCCGCGACTGACGATGGCCGCCAGCCCCGGCCACGTCCCGCTCGAGTCCCCCGCCGGCGCCACCACGCGGACCGCCGTGAGCGCTCGGGTGAGCGCGATGTGCATCCGGGTGCCCAGTTCGCTCAGCCCGACCGCGACGTCGGCCACCACGATGACCGGTCGTTCCAGTCCCTTCCAGCGCAGGAACGAGTCCACCACCAGCCGATCCTCCATGTCGTCCGCGTCGGCGAGGGCGAAATCGTGCCTTCCAAGCCTGGGCTGTCGATGGAGCGCGTCGCGCGCGGTCTGGCCGCGCAGCGAGACCACGCCGATGTCGGAGGGGAGGAGGCCCTGCGAGAGCAGCCTCTCGACGAGCTCCGCCACGCAGTCGACCGTCCTCGTCGAGCCGGGGCAGGGGACGAGCGCGAGCGTCTCGTCGGCGAGCGCTTTCTTGATGGCGGCCTCGCCGCCCGTCCGACCGAGATAGCCCCTCGCGAGAGCTGCCGTGCCGGCGGGGGAGCGCTGTCCCCGCGTGAGCATGAACGGCGGCGGGAAGAGATCAGCGGGCGGGGAGCGATCCTTCCAGAAACCCTGGTCCGGGTCGTGAAAAGCCCACAGCCGATGCCCGTCGCTGAGCGCTTTCACGAAGCACCAGGCCTCGAAGGGGAAGTCCTGCGCCTCGTCCACCAGGACCACGTCCCAGCGCTGCTCGCAGGCATCCATGGCGCTCTCGTAGTACTGGCGCCAGAGCTCGGAGTCCGTGAGGTCCTTGGCGCCCCACGGTCCCGTGTGCGCCTCAGCCACGAGCTTCGCGAGTCCACTCACGGTCTGGACCTCGACCCCCGTGCCCGCGAGACGGGTGGCGAGCCACTTGCGGAGCGGCTGGGTGAAGCAGAGGAGGAGCACCTTCTTCCCGTCCGCCGCCGCGCGCCGTGCTGCCTCGGCGGCGATGAGCGTCTTGCCGGTGCCAGCGCCGCCCTGCACGAGCGCCTCGTTCTGCTCCGCCAGCGCGTCGAGGGCGAAGAGCTGGAAGTCATCCAGCGCCAGCCGCTTCTCCTCTCCCATCACCACGCGCGCCCCGAGCGAGAGCGACGGGATGAAGCTCTCGCCCCAGAGCTTGTGGAGCCGCTTCATCCAGTCGCCGCGCGCCCTGTCGGCCCGGGGGGCGGGCAGGGCGCGCTTCACGACGCCCGGAAAGGACTCGGAGAACCAGTGGAGCTGCTCCCTCCCGAGGATGACACCGTTCAGGTCGTCCTGGTCCGGCTGGCGGTCGAGCTCGGTGTCCGGGAACACCGCCGCAGCGCCCCAGGACGGTGGGTGGCTCCCGAAGTCATCCAGCCTCCTCAGCAGCTTGTCGAGGTCGTTGCGCGCCTGGTCGAGCGGCGACTTCTCGAGCAGCGTGCCGTTCGATGACCACTGGCCACCCTCCTGCCGGATGAGGCCACCCTTCACCTCGAGCACGAGCAGGCCGCGCTCCGGGTGGGCCAGCACGAAGTCTCCCTCGCCGAGATAGCCGGCCGGGTTCCGGATCTTGAGCGAGTGCCAGGCAGTCCAGCCCGTGGGGAGGCGGGTCTCGAGCGCCTTCCAGACGGCCTTCTCGGCGTCGGAAGCGGTCGGGCGGGGGCCGTCGGATGGGTTCAGGCTGCCAGGCACGGGCAGAGCGTGCCAGAGGCGCCAGCAGAATCAAGGCAGGGCGCACGCGTCACGGCTCTCCGACGAAGCCGACGGCGCGCCGCGCCCGCTCGACCGCGAGCGGCGTCTCGAGCCCACCCGCACCCTGATCTCACGGCGCAGGGCCTAGCGCTGCTGCAGCTCGACCTCCGCCATCTCACCCCGGATGGGCAGGTGAATGTACGCGGCGCTGAGCGGCTTACCGAGCGCGCGCGAAAGCGCGTCCGCGTACCAGCCGAGCTGCGGCGCCCACTCCTCTTGCAGCTTGCGATCGCGATCGCGCTCGTTGCCGGGAAACGATTTGTGATCCACGAGGACGAAGGCGTCGTCGAGCTCCAGGAAGAGGTCCACCTCGCCGACGAGCAGCTGCTCCGGGTCGCCGCCGATGCGCGCACGGACCGGCCATTCGCGCCGCCATACCGCGCCCGGGTAGCGCCCGTCGAGCCAGCCCCGCAGGGCGTCGGAGGCTTCCATCAGCGTGCGCGGGTCGATCGCGCCCTGGACGCCGTGCGACGCGAGGAGGCGCGCTGCCATCGCGCGGCGGCGCTCCTCGTCGCCCGCCGTGTCGGCAGCCAGGAAGGCGTGGATGGCGTCGCCCACGGCGGGCATCTGGTCTGCGCCGGCGCGCAGCTCGCGTCGGCCGCCGAGCCGGGTGACGCTGACCACGCGCGCCGGTCCGCCGTGAGGTTCCGACGACGGGTTGAGCCGCTCGGCCGGCTGCTGGACGTGAGCGCCGCGCGCGTACCACCGGACCGTGCCGCGCGTCTCCGCCTCGGGCTCGTAGGGGAGGCCCGAGAGCTCGCGGACCACGCACGGCCACCGTCTCTCGCCTGCGCAGGCCTCGGACGGGCCGATGGCGGCCTCGAAGGGGAAGGCGATGCGCGACGCGCCGTGCTCGTCCAAAAGGGGCCAGAGCGCTCTCGTGGCTGGGCCGTTGTCCTCGTCCACCTTGGCCACCGCGATGAGGAGGTCGCGGGCGCGCGTGAACCCCACGTACAGGAGCCGTAGCCGCTCCCGCCCGTCGCGCTCGACGGCGCGCGCGGCCTCCGGAGATTGCATCGCGGCATCGAGGAGCGCGAGCTTCGTGCTCATCGCGCCGTACGGCCACGGCCAGTACCGGACCCAGCGGCCCGCCAGCGGATCGGTGTAGCTGAACGCGGCCGCGGGCTCCACCGCGATGTCGAAGACGTCGCGATCGCGCGCATGATCGAGGTGCGACAGGACCACGATCGGCCACTCGAGGCCCTTCGCGCCGTGCCAGGTCGATACGTGGACCGCGTCCTCCTCGGTCGGCATCGCCTGGTCGGCGTCGGCGTCCAGCTCCGAGAGGTGCTGCACGAGCCCGAGCACGGTGGCGGCGCGGTGGCGTGCCGCGCACAGCTCCTCGTAGGCGCGTGCCTCCGCCCGCAGCGCCTCGACGTTGGCGAGGCGGCGCTCGGGATCGGGCCAGGTCCGCAGGAGCTCCGGGATGCCCCCCGCGCGCAGCGCGCGGTCGAGCGCCTCGGTCGGCGAGAGGTGAGCGACATCCACCGACCTGAGCGCGGCCACGCGTGGGTCGTCGGCGAAGGCGAGCGGCTGCGCCGGCCGATGCGCGCCCGCCGCCGCCGCCTCGTCGCGCGCCTTTCGCCACGCGGCGATCTCGGACAGCCGACGCGAGAGCCACGCGTCGGGATCACCCGAGGCGCCGCCCCCGAGCCAGCTCACCTCGAGCGCGGCCACGCCGTCGCTCGGGTCGGCGAGGAGCCCCAGCGCTGCCCGCGCGAGGAGCGACTCAGGCTCCTGGGCCAGGCCCTGCAGCGAGACGCGCGCCGGGATCCCGCGCGCGCGGAGGGCGGTCGCGGCGGCGCGGCACTTGTCATTCGTGAATGCGAGGACGGCGACGTCGCGCCGCGACGCGGGGCGCAGCTGGTCCGGTCCACCCTCGACGCGCTCCCGGACGAGCGGAGGGGAGGCGAGGAGCGCCTCCACGCCCGCGGCGATGGCGTGGGCCTCGGTGGCGGCGATCTTCTCGCCGTCGGCGACCACCTCTTCCCTTCTCCAGCGCCACGCTTCGACTGCCGGCTGCGCCGCGAGCGCGGGCGGGTCCGCGCGGGCGGGCTGGAGTCGCACCTCGTCGTCCTTGAAGCCGTGAGGCGCGAGCGCGCCAGCGAAGAGCTCGGAGGTGAGCTCCACGAGCGCCGGCCGCGATCGGTACGACGTGCGCAGGATGTCGGGCGCTTTTCCTTGCAGCGCCCAGGCGATCGCCGCCGACATGAGGTCCGGGTCCGAGCCCTGGAACGCGAAGATCGCCTGCTTGCGATCTCCGACCCAGATGCTGCGCTTCGCGAGCGACCCGAACGCTGCAACGACGGCGAGCTGGATGGGCGAGGTGTCCTGGAACTCGTCGACGAGCAGGAGGTCGAGCCGTTCGGCCAGCGCCGCCGCGACCGAGGGGCGTTCCAGGAGGCGATGTGCCAGGGCGAGCATGTCGCCGAAGTCGACCACCCGCGCAGCTGCCTTCTCCGCGGCGAAAGCCTCGAGGGCGTTCGCTGCGAGATCGAAGAGTGCTGACTGGATGCCGAAGACATCGGCCTGGAAAGCCTCGGCCTGGAGGTGGCCCTTCACGAGCGACACGAGGTTGGCAGCGAGGTGCGCAAGGCTCGTCTTGTCGACCGACACCGCGAACTGGAACTGGGATTTCCACGAGGGAAGGCCGAATCGGCGCGCATCGGCGAGGAGGCCGGCCGCCGCGGCGGCGCGGTCCTTGGCCGCCCCGTCCCTTCCCTTCTTCGCCGCCCCCGCGAGGTCGGCCAGCGCCGGTGCCAAACGCTCCAGCTCCGCCAGAAGGGTCTTCCCGTATTCGGCCACGCTGAGCGTCGCCTTGGGCAGGAGCCGCTCGTACGTGGCGCGGCTCTGGGCCGCCGAGCGCACCAGCGCATCGGCGCCCATGCCGTTCTCGCGCGCCTTGTCGACGAGGGTGCGCAGCTCGCGCTTCCAATCGTCCAGCTCGAGCCGCCGCGCGAGCTCGTTGAGGTGCGACTCCTGCCCGGCCACGACGCGGGCGAGCGCGCGGTCGAAGAGGTTTCGGCGCTCGGCGTCGGGGATCGGCTCGAGGTACGGCGAGAGCCCAGCGTCGAGCGCGAC
>JBBQEB010000028.1:0-29967 GCA_038320275.1 Myxococcales bacterium
TCGACAACCCGCACACCAAGGCCTTCCGGTTCAGGGAGTGGATGATCGGAGAGGCGAGCCGGAAGCGACCCGAGCTCGTCTTCCTCGCCGAGGCGTTCACCCGGCCGAAGGTGATGGCTCAGCTCGCGAAGGCGGGCTTCTCGCAGTCCTACACCTACTTCACCTGGCGCAACACGAAGTGGGAGCTCGAGACCTACCTGCGGGAGCTCACCCGCTCTTCGGTGCGGGAGTACTTCCGCCCGAGCTTCTGGCCCAACACGCCCGACATCCTTCCGGAGCCGCTGCAGTACGGGGGCAGGCCGGTGTTCCAGGCGAGGCTCGTGCTCGCCGCAACGCTGGCCGCGAGCTACGGGATCTACGGCCCGGTGTACGAGCTCCTGGAGGGCCGCGCACGCGCGCAGGGCACGGAGGAATACCTCGACTCCGAGAAGTACGAGGTCCGGAACTGGGACCTCGCGCAGGACAGCCTGAAGGACTTCATCGCCCGGGTGAACCGCATCCGGCGCGAGAACCCGGCCCTGCAGTCGAACGACACGCTCACGTTCCACCGCATCGAGAACGACCAGCTCATCGCCTACAGCAAGGCCACCGAGGACCACTCCGACCTCGTCCTGGTGGTGGTGAACCTCGACCCGCATCACGTGCAGGCGGGGTTCGTCGAGCTGCCCCTCACGCTCCTCGGGCTCGAGCCGGGCGAGCCGTACCAGGTGCACGACCTCCTGGGCGGGGGCCGCTACTTCTGGCAGGGCGAGCGCAACTACGTGGAGATCGACCCGCGCATGGCTCCGGCCCAGATCTTCCGCATCCGGCGTCGCGTCCGCACCGAGCGCGACTTCGACTACTTCTTCTAGGCGAGGCGAAGGGAAGGATGGCCAAGCGAAACCCTCCCGCGGGCGCGAAGCCGGCGCGGGCGAAGACTTCACCGAAGGCGAAGCCCCGCCCCGCGGGCGCCGAGGCGCCGCGAGCGCCCGGACCGGGCCGGCTCAGCCCAGGCGACGCCCCGGCACTGCCAAGGCTCCGCACGGCGGGCGGGTGGCAGGAGGTCTTCTCCGGCGCGGGCAAGGCGGCGTTGGAGGCGGCGCTGCCCGCCTATCTCATGGGCCGCCGCTGGTTCGGGGGGAAGGCGCGCGACCTCGTCTCGGTCGAGATCCTGGACGCCGTCCCGGTGCCGACCACGGCGGGCGAGGCGCGCTTCCTGCTCTCGCGCGCCGTGTACCGCGAGGGCGAGGCGGAGCTGTACGCCCTTCCGGTGGCCTTCGCGACGGGGGCGCGCGCAGGCGAGCTGCGCCGATCGTCCCCGCAGGCGGAGCTTCCCGAGCTGCAGGCCGGCGCGGCCCTTGGGCTGCTCTACGCGGCGGACAAGGAGCCTGCCTTCGCCCGGGCGCTCCTCGAGGCGATGGACGCCGGGAAGAGCTTCCCGGGCGCGGGCGGCAAGCTCGTCGCATGGTCCACCGCCGCGCTCCGCTCGAGGATCCAGGCGGTGCGGAGCGTCGATCCCGTGCCGATGGCCGCCGAGCAGAGCAACACGTCCATCCGGTTCGGCGAGAGCGTCATCCTGAAGCTGTTTCGCAAGACGGAGCCCGGATCGAACCCCGACCTCGAGGTGGGCGCGTTCCTCTCCGGCGAGGTGGGCTTCGCGCACACGCCCACCCTCCTCGGCGGCATCGAGTACCGGCCGCTCTCGGGCGAGCCGGTGGCGCTCGCCATCGCGCAGGACTTCGTCCGCAGCGAGGGGGACGCCTGGGCGTTCACCTTGCGTGAGCTCGAGCGCGCCCGGGCGAGCGGAGACGGAAGCGGGTACGCGGCGGCGGCGGCGCTCCTCGGGCGGAGGACGGCGGAGCTGCACCTCGCGCTCGCCTCGCGCACGGCCCCGCCCGACTTCGAGCCCGAGCCCTTCGACGGCCGCTCCGCCGGGGAGCTCCATCGCGGCGTGCGCGAGCTCGCCGAGCGGAACCTCGCGCTGCTCGAGCGCCGGCTCGCCCGGCTCCCCGAAGCCACGCGGGCGGTGGCCAGCGAGGTTCTCGCGAGGCGGAGCGAGATCCTCGCGCGCATCGACCGCATTCGCGACCGGCCGCTGACCGGGCTGCGAACGCGTACCCACGGTGACTACCACCTCGGTCAGGTCCTGCGGACCGTGGATGATTTCGTCATCATCGACTTCGAGGGCGAGCCGGCGCGCCCGCTCGCGGAGCGGCGCGCAAAGCGCTCTCCGCTGCGCGACGTGGCCGGGATGATACGGAGCTTCCACTACGCCGCGAACGCGGGCCTCCTGAGCGGCGGCGCCTCACCCGACGCGGCGGCCGAGGCCTGGTCGGAGCGGTGGTATCGGGACACCGCGCGAGCCTTCCTCCAGGGCTATCTCGAGACCGCGCAGGGGTCCGCGTTCCTGCCCGGGGAGGATGAGCGCGGCGAGCTGCTCGCGCTCTTCCTGCTGGAGAAGGCCGTCTACGAGCTGGCCTACGAGCTCAACAATCGCCCGGGGTGGGTGAAGCTTCCACTGCGGGGCATCCTCGAGCTGCTCGACGCGGGCGCAGCCGAGGCGGCGCCGGATGGCACAGGAACGGAGGACGCACGCATGGCTCCCACGAAGCCGACGAAGGCAGGCGCGCCGAAGCCCGAGGGGGAAGAGCGGGCTGTGCAGCGCACCGCCCCGCCGCCGCGCGACGGGGTGTCCCAGCAAACGGGTCCGACCGAGCTCGACCTCCACCTCTGGAGCGAGGGCACCCATTACCGGGCCTACCGGTCGCTCGGCTCGCATCTCACCGAGGTGGACGGCCAGCCCGGCGTCTCCTTTGCGGTGTGGGCACCCAATGCCGCCACCGTCAGCGTCGTGGGCGACTTCAATGGCTGGAACCGGGGGAGCCATCCCCTGCGGCCGCTCGGCCCCTCGGGCGTCTGGCACGGCTTCGTCCCGGGCGTCGGCAAGGGCACGACCTATAAGTACTTCATCGCCTCGAGGCTGGGTGGCTTCACGGTCGAGAAGGCCGACCCGTTCGCCGTGCGCCAGGAGACGCCCCCCCGCACCGGCTCGGTGGTGTGGGACCTCGACTACGCCTGGAACGACGCAGTTTGGATGCGGGACCGCGCGGGCAAGAACGGGCTGCGAAGCCCGATGAGCATCTATGAGGTGCACCTCGGCTCGTGGCGGCGGGTGCCGGAGGAGGGGAACCGCTCGCTGCGCTATCGCGAGATCGCGGCGCCGCTGGCCGACTACTGCGTGGACATGGGGTTCACCCACGTCGAGCTTCTGCCCATCACGGAGCACCCGTTCTACGGCTCGTGGGGCTACCAGACCACGGGCTACTTCGCTCCGACCAGCCGCTACGGCACGCCGCAGGACTTCGCCTACCTGGTGGACACCCTCCACCAGCGCGGCATCGGCGTCATCCTCGACTGGGTACCGTCGCACTTCCCGACCGACGAGCACGGCCTCGCCTACTTCGACGGCACGCACCTCTTCGAGCACGCCGACCCGCGCCAGGGGATCCACAAGGACTGGGACAGCTACATCTTCAACTACGGTCGGAACGAGGTGCGGAGCTTCCTGCTCTCCTCGGCGCTGTTCTGGCTCGACGCGTTCCACATCGACGGGCTGCGCGTGGATGCGGTCGCCTCGATGCTCTACCTCGACTACTCGCGCAAGGAGGGCGAGTGGGTGCCCAACGAGCACGGCGGGCGCGAGAACCTCGAGGCGGTGGCCTTCCTCCGCAAGATGAACGAGGTGGTCTACGCCGAGTATCCCGATGCGCAGACGATCGCGGAGGAGTCGACCTCCTGGCCCATGGTCTCCCGGCCCAACTACCTCGGCGGTCTCGGCTTCGGAATGAAGTGGGACATGGGCTGGATGCACGACACCCTGCGGTACTTCGCCGGCGACCCCGTGTTCCGGCGCTACCACCACCACGAGCTCACCTTCCGCATGATGTACGCCTTCACCGAGAACTTCGTGCTGTCGCTCTCGCACGACGAGGTCGTGCACGGAAAGGGCTCGTTGCTGGGCAAGATGTGGGGCGACGAGCGGCAGAAGCTCGCCGGGCTCCGGCTGCTCTACGCGGACATGTGGGGGCAGCCCGGCAAGAAGCTCCTCTTCATGGGATGTGAGCTCGGGCAAGGGCAGGAGTGGAGCCACGAGCGCAGCCTCGACTGGCACCTGCTCGGCAGCCCCGGCCACGAGGGCCTGCGGAGCTGGGTCCGCGATCTCAACCGGCTCATGTGCTCCGAGCCGGCGCTGCACGCGCGCGATTTCGACGGCGGCGGATTCGAGTGGGTGGACGCCAACGACGCGGAGACGAGCGTCCTCACCTGGCTGCGCCGGGCGGGCGCGGAGGGCCCCGACATCCTCGTCGTCCTCAACCTCACGCCGGTCCCGCGCATGAACTACCGGGTGGGCGTGCCGAGCGGCGGCTACTGGCGCGAGGTGCTCAACAGCGACGCGCCGGAGTACGGCGGGCAGGGGTGGGGCAACTTCGGCGGGCAGGAGGCGGCGCCGGTCTCCGTGCACGGCAGGCGCTTCTCCCTCGTGCTGACGGTTCCGCCGCTGGGGGCGCTCTTCCTCAGGGCGGACGCCTGACCCCCGAGACGCGCGGTCACCGCGCCAGGGCCGGCGGCGGCACCGCCCGGCCGGGCCCCAGCCTCTTCAGCACGTCGGCGGGGATCTCTCCCGCCGAGGCGACGCCATTCACGACGTACGTGGGCGTGGCCCGCACGCCGGCCGCGATCCCGGCCTGCACGTCGGCCGCGAGCCGCCGCGTGGTCTGCGGCGCGTCCAGGCAGTCGCGGAACGACGGGATGTCGAGCCCGATGCGCTCGGCCAGCACCGGCACCGGCACGTCCGCCTTCTGGTTGCGGAAGAGGGCGTCGTCCATCGCGTCGAACTTGCCTTGCGCCTCGGCGCAGATGCCCGCCCGGGCGAGCCCGCAGGCCATGGGATGGACGACCTTCTTCAGTGCCGGGTTGCACGCGGGGTCGAGCGGGAAGTGGCGCCGAACCACCGTGAGCTCGGGATGCGTCGACCGGAGGGTGCGCAGGTCCTCGTGGGCGCGGGCGCAGAACGGACACTCGTAGTCGCTGTACTCGACCACGGTCACCGGGCCGGAGAGCTGCGCGCCCCCGTCCGCAGGCGCACGGGCCGGGGCTGCCTTGGCGCGGGCCCAGTACGCGGGATAGGCGAGCCCCACCACGGTGACGAGGGCGATCCCGGCTGCGATCGCGCCAGCGGTCCGTCCAGGGCGAGCGCGCGCGAGCGCCAGGTCGGCTCGCAGCGCTGCGGCGGCGCCCTGCGGGCGGCAGGCGCGCAGGGCCGCGACCAGCAGCGCTGCGGAGAGCGCCCAGGAGGCCATGCAGAGGAGGCACCACGCTCCGATGAGCACCTTGCTCACCACCGCCAGCGCGATCGAGGCGGCGACCGCGACGGCGGCCACACCGAAGAGCAGCCCGGCCGGAAAGGACGTCCTGGGCCGCTTCCGCGCGAGCCCCCAGCCCGCCAGGGCGGCCGCGAGCGCGTAGCCCGCCGCGCCCCAGACCGCGACCGGAATTCCCAGCACGACGGAGTAGCGGCTCGTCGCCACCTTGTCGCAGTTCACGGTCTCGCTGATGGAGCAGAAGCTCGTCTCGCCCGCGTGGGCGCGGACGTGGAGCCGGGCGAGGACCAGCGCCACCGCGAGCCCGCAGAGCGCGATGAGGAGCGCGGCGACGAGCGCGGGACGCGCCGGCGGAGAAGGCGGGGCTGCGCCGGCGTTCCTGGAAGCGCGTCGGGGGGCTACTCGATGGGACAGGGCTTGACCTCCTCGCAGGGGGCAGCCTTCGCGGCGGCGGCGCCGGCGCCCGCCGCCGGAGCCGCGCCGCCGTCGAGCTTCGCGGATGCGGACCTCTTCGCGCCCCCGCCCGCGCGCTCCTTCCTGGGCGTGGGGCCCGCTCGAGCTCCGGCCGCGTGGGCCGACGGCGCGCGGGCGCCTCCGTCTGCCGCCTCGCGGGTTCCGGCGTCATCCCCTGCGCGCGCCGCCGCCGAGACGAGGAGCAGCACCCCCGAGATCCCTGCCAAGAGCTTTGTCATGCGTTCGTCCCCTCCTCGATTGCGGCCCGGGCGAGTGGCCCGGCCGAGCGCGCCTCTCATACCATCGCGGTCCGTACTTGCCGGATCTTGGGCGCGTCAAACGACGGAACTATGGTGAGCACACCTCCTTGAAGGGCCGGATGGAGTTGTGCAAGGGGTCCCAGATGGGGCGGACGACTCCAACCCACCTGTGTGCTCCGCGATGACATGAGACACTCCAAACGGTCATAGCCCCTGAGGGTTCCCAAGGGTTCGCACGACGGGTCGCCCGCAGGGACCCTGACCTGGCGAGCCCTGGGGAGGTGGCAACCAGCAGGGGCGTTACTAGAGTCGTGAGCAGCCGCCAGCGGACCCGACAGGGAAGCAGGGGTCCGCCCACACCGCCGCACGAAGGACCCGGTCCCCCTCCCGGAACAAAGGACGACCCATGCCCCAGATCGATATCGAGATCCTCTCTCCGTTCGCAGCCAAGTTCCTCGAAGGCACCGCCCTCACGCCCGCCGAGCGCGCCGAGGTGCTCCGCATGGCGCAGGGGTTCGCCTGCAAGGACTCCGCAGCCGCCGCCGGCATCTCACCCGAGACCATCCGCGCCCGCCGCAAGCGCATCTACCGCAAGCTCGACGTGGCCGGCTCGGGCGAGCTCATCTCCGCGCTCCTGGCGCTCTCCCTCAAGATGCTCGCCAGCGGCGAGGCCATCCAGTCGCGCGTGGTCGCTCCCGTCCTGGAAGCGCCCCTGGCTCAGCCTGCCGTCGCGGTGCTGTAGCTCATGAAGAACGCTCTCCTTGCGCTGCTCGCCCTGGTGCCGCTCGCCGGCCGAGCCGCCCCAGCCGCCCCAACCGCGCGGGCCACGATCCAGAATGCACAGGGCGCGGACGTCGGGACCGCCACCTTCCGCGAGGTGCCCGGCGGCATCGAGGTGAAGCTCGACGCCAAGGGCCTGCCGCCTGGCAAGCACGGCATGCATCTGCACGCGGTGGGCAAGTGCGAGGCGCCGGACTTCAAGACGGCCGGCGGGCACTTCAACCCGGGCGGCAAGAAGCACGGCACCGGCAGCGCGGATGGGCCCCACTCCGGGGACCTGCCCAACCTCACCGTGGGCCCCGATGGAAAGGGCACCGCCACCGGCGTCCTCCGCAATGCGACGTTCGGCGAGGGCGCCACCTCCATCCTCGCCGGCGCGGGTACCGCCGTCGTGATCCACGCCGACGCCGACGACGACAAGACCGACCCTGCTGGCAACTCGGGCGCCCGCGTCGCCTGCGGCGTCGTGAAAAAAGGCTGACCCCGCGCCGCGCGGCAGCATGGAAAAGCTCCCCGCACCGGGGAGCTTTTTCATGTCGACCTCGGGAGCATTGCGGCGCCCGGTGGGCGCGTGTAGCTTCGCGGCCTTCGTGAACCGCTTCCTCCTCATCTGCTTCGGCGGCGCGCTGGGAACGGGGGCGCGGTTTCTCGTCACCACCTGGGCGGTGCAGCGCGCCGGCACCGGCTTTCCAGCCGGCACGGTCCTCGTCAACGTGACGGGCTCCTTCCTGCTCGCGCTGGTCATGGAGCTCGCGCTCGCCGGCCGCGTCGGCCCCGAGCTGCGGCTCTTTCTCGGCGTCGGTGTCATGGGTGGTTACACGACCTACTCCTCCTTCAATTTCGAGACGCTCCGCCTGTCCGGCGAGAGCTTCGGCCTGGCCGTGCTGAACGTGGCGGTCACGCTCGTCGGTTGCCTCGCGGCTGGCGCCCTGGGCGCCGCTTCCGGGCGCCTCATGGTGCGCCCGCGGTGAAATCTCCCTCGAGCTTCGACGACCTGCCCATCGCCCCCGCGCTCGCTCGCGCGCTCGCGGCCCATGGCTACCTGGAGCCCACGCCGGTGCAGGCCGCCGTGCTCGCCTCCGAGCTGACAGGCCGCGACCTGCTCGTCTCGGCCCGCACCGGCTCCGGAAAGACGGTCGCGTTCGGGCTGCTCCTCGCCGACGCGCTCCTGGGCGGGAAGGCGGTGCTGGGCCGGGCTGGCGTGCCGCTCGGCCTCGTGGTCGCTCCCACCCGCGAGCTCGCGGTACAGGTGGAGCGCGAGCTGACGTGGCTCTTCGCGGAGGCGAAGGGGAAGGTCGCGTCCTGCGTGGGCGGCATGGATCCGCGGCGGGAGTCGCGCGCGCTGCGCGAGGGGGCGCACCTCGTCGTGGGCACGCCGGGGCGCCTGCGCGACCACCTCGACCGCGGCGCGCTCGATCTCTCGGGGCTCACCTGCCTCGTGCTGGACGAGGCGGACGAGATGCTCGACATGGGCTTCCGCGAGGAGCTCGAGGCGCTGCTCGGCGCCGCCTCGGCGGAGCGCCGGACGCTCCTCTTCTCGGCCACGCTGCCGCGGCCCATCGTGGAGCTGGCCCGCCGCTACACGCGCGAGCCGGCCCGCATCGCGGCCACGCCCTCCGAGGAGGCGCACGCCGACATCGCCTACCGCGCCCACCTCGTCGCGGCGCGCGAGCGCGACCACGCCCTCGTGAACGTGCTGCGCGCCTCGGACGCGCCGAGCGCGCTCGTCTTCCGCGGGACGCGCGAGGCGGTCCACCACACCGCCGCCAGCCTCGGCGAGCGCGGGTTCGAGGCGGTGGCGCTCTCCGGCGAGCTCACCCAGGCCGAGCGCACCCGCGCCTTGAAGTCGCTGCGCGACGGGCGCGCGCGCGTGCTCGTGGCGACCGACGTCGCAGCGCGCGGCCTCGACCTGCCCAGCATCGCCCTCGTGCTGCACGCGGATCTACCGCGCGATGCCCAGGCGCTGCAGCACCGCAGCGGGCGGACCGGCCGCGCGGGCAAGAAGGGCGTCGCGGTGCTGCTGGCGACGCCGCAGGAACGGCACAAGCTCGAGCGGATGCTGGCAGACGCCGGGACCGTGGCGGCCTGGTCGCCGGTGCCCACCTCGGAAGAGATCCGCACCGCCGACGAGGACCGGCTGGCCGCGTTCGTTTCCTCGCTGGAGGCCGAGGTCACGGACGAGGAGCGCACCGCCGCCCGCCGGCTGCTCGCGAGCTCGCCGGCGGAATGGGTGGCGGCGGCGCTCGTCCGGCGCGACCGCTCGGCGCTGCCCGCGCCGGAGGAGCTGCCCGACACCGCTCGGGCCGTCCTCGCGGCTCCCGTCTCGCGGACCGCCCGCGCCCCCCGAGGCGGCCCTCCGAAGGACGCGGTCTGGTTCCGCGTCTCCATCGGCCGCGACAAGAAGGCCGACCCCAAGTGGCTCCTCCCGCTGCTGTGCCGGCGCGGCGAAGTGACCCGGGACGACGTGGGCAAGATCACCATCCTGGCCTCGGAGACGCGCTTCGAGATCGCCCGGGCGGCCGCCCCTCGCTTCTCCGCGGCGGCCCGCAAACCCGACCCGCGGATGCCGGGCGCCCGCATCGAGCGGCTGAAGACCTGACCCGGTGGAGCCTCGGGTGGTCGACGGACGGGGCCCGTGAACTGGCGTACACCGCCTGCTGCAACATCACTCCACCGCGACCGCGCGCGCGCCCTCCCTGTACGGGACCGGTCCAGGCGCGCCGTCGCGAGGGGTTACGACTTCTTGAAAGCGTCGACCGCGGTGCGCGTCGCGGCGGACACCTGCTTCCGCCACTCGCCGGTCGTGGCACGCACGTCCGCCGCCCACTCCCCCGAGATCTTGCCGGCGAGCGCGAGCTTCTCGCGCGCGACCTGGACCGCGCTTCGCACGTCCTGCTTCATCGACTCAGCCTTGTTCGCGCCGTCCGCCCTGATCTTCTTCGCCTCGGCGACGGCGTCGTCGACGTGTCCCGCCTGCTCGACGATGGCCTTCTCCGCTGCGTCCGCAACTCGCTTCACCTGCTTCGTGACCTCACCCATGGTTGCCTCTCCCGCGAGCCCAAATGACCCGCTGTCGTGTTCGCTGAAAGCGTATAACGCGGCGCGTCGTCAGAAGCTCGGGAAACATGGTCGTCTCGGACCCGGTGTCGCGCGGAGGGCTGCATGTTCCTGAAGGAGATCTGGCGCCATCCTGTGAAGTCGATGGCCGGCGAGCGACTCACCGAGGTCGCCCTCGGGGAGCACGGCGTCCTGGGTGACCGGCTGGTCCAGGTTCACAACGCGCGCGGGCGACTCGTCACGGCGCGCATACTGCCGAAGCTGCTCGGCCTGCACGGCACCCTCGGTCCGGACGGCGCCCCGCTCGTCGAGGGGCTCCCGTGGCGCGATGCCGTGGTCGGAAAAGCAGTGGAGCAGGCGGCTGGCCCGGGCGCCCGTCTCGTCGCCGCAGAGCCCGCCCAACGCTTCGACGTGCTCCCCTTGCTCGTCGCCACCGATGGGGCCATCGCGGCGCTCGCCGTACACCCGCGCCGGTTTCGCGCGAACCTCCTCGTGGGCGACGTCGAGGGGCTCGATGAGCGCGCGTGGGAGGGCCGCGTGCTGGCCGTCGGGGACGAGTGCCTCATCGCGGTCCGCCAGCTTCGCCGCAGGTGCGTCATGACCACCTTCGACCCCGAGACGCTCGCGCAGGACCACACCATCCTTCGCCGCATCTACGAGGAGTTTGACGGTGTACTCGGCCTCGACTGCTACGTGCTCCGAGGAGGGACGCTGCGCGTGCGTGATCCGGTGACGCTCCTGGACGAAGAGGAGGCAGCCTGACGCGCGTTGCGGCGTCGCCGTGGTTCATCGAACCCCTCCGGCGCCTGGATCTCCGCGGGCACCGCAGCGGTGCTGCTTCACCGGGTGGGCAGCCGACCGTAGGCCACGCCCGCGATCGGCTCGTCGAGGATGGCCTGCTTCAGCGCGTCGAGCGGCGTGAGGCACAGGAGCATGGCCTTGCGCTCCTCGCCCATGGACTGGGCCAGGGAGCGAACGTTGGTGTTCTCGCGAGAGAGCGCCAGGATCTGGGCCTTGATCTCGCCATAGCGGGCGTAGCTCGACGAGACCGCAGCGAGGTTGGCGTCTCCCGGGTACGCGGCCGTCCGCGCCAGGCCGTCGAGATCCTCCTGGACCTGCTGCTCTTGCTCCCGCATCGTCGCTTCCAGCCGATCCATCTTGGGATCGCTCGCCTCCGCGATGTGGGGCGCGAGCAGGGCGTGGACGCGCAGGACTCCTATCCGCGCGCCGTTCGCGAGGTTCACCTTCCGTCGGCCCTCGGGCGAGTCGGGGCTCCTCGCGACCAGCCGCGCGAGGGCAGCGTCCAGCTCCGCCAGTGTATCCGCCGCGGGCCCGAACAGGAGGCCGTAAGCCTTGAGGTTGGTGTTCTTCACCGCGAGGCGCAGCACCTCGTCGTCGATCCGCCGGAGCTCGACGAGGGCGTCGGAGAACTGCCCGAAGAGCTCGCGCTCCCGCTGCGTGCCGTCGCTCCCGAGGAGCCTCGTGAGCTCCTCGCGTTCCCGCTCCAGCTCCGAGGTTACCGCGCGGGCCTGCACCGCGAACGCCCGGGAGTCCTCGTCGGTGACCGCGAGGACGGCGCCCATCTGGGCTTCCGAGGCCGCGGCGAGCGCGAGCTGCATCCGCGCCACGAGGTCGACGCGCGTTGCCTTCACCGCGAGCTGCCGCGACGAATCCGGGTGGAAGCGTACGAGGAACAGCATCAGCACGGCGAGGATCACCACGCCCGCGGCCATCCAGCGGAGATCCTGCTTGCTCGGTCCGTTCTTCATGTCCCATCACCAGCGTGGTCGCGACGCGTCGTGGAATGCGCGCGAGCCGCCCCCGTGAAGATCTCGCGGCACCGGAGTCGCGCGGCGCCACGGCGAACGAGCCCACGAGGTCCGTCAGCCTTTCCCCTGGCCTTCACCTCGCCGTACCGGGTCACGAGGACGTCCCCGAGCGTGCACGGGTCGACCGCGCCGCCGACGCTCAGGTCGCGCATCAGGACACCCGGCGGCTGGATGGGAAAGAGCACGCTTCACAACGGAGCACTTTCCGAGCCATCTCGCCGGTAATACGCAGGCAAGCACTCCACAGCGCAGGCCTCACAATTCGCTGCCTCGGCGTGTCCCCAAGCGTGCAAAGTGCAACGGGCGGACTGCCCGGGTGGGCGATCGACGCCGCCGAGCGCTTCGGCCAGGCGCACGCGCCGATCATGTGGGGTCCTACCAAGGGTCTTGATTCCCATTCCCGCCGCCGGTAGGGCGGTGGGGGAGACGCCGGGGCCTCACCTTGGCATCGAAGACGCCAGTGGATGACAAGCGAAGCACATCCAGCAGCCGAGTTGCCGGCGCGTGTACACTTGGCCACGAGAGGCTCTCCTTTTGGTCGCGCTCCGGACGGGGCCGCGGATGATGAACCGCGCCGCTCCAAAGGCAGTCAAGCTTGCCGAGCACCTCCTTCGTCTCGAAACCGTTGCCGGCAAACGCGCCGCCGGCAGTGGGACTGCGGCGTCCCGCGCCTCTGAAAAGCTCCGTCGTCTTCTGAGCGCATTCCTGGGATCCGCCGGTTTTCGGGCGCTCCTCGCTCGCGCGCTGACCCTGACCAAGGCCGAAGTTCCCGGCATGAGCGCGGTGCAGGTCAAGGCGGATGGGTCTTTAGAGGGTCGGAGCGAGGTCGAACCACAATCGCACAGCGGCGAGAGTGCCAACGGAGAAGTCATTCTTCTCGCCTATGTACTCGGGCTGCTGGTTGTTTTTGTCGGAGAAGCTATCGTGCTGCGTCTCTTGCAGGATGCTTGGCCGAAGGCGACCCTCGACCATCTTGATTTCGCTGAAGGAGAAAGCCCGTGAGCAAAGGGAAGAAAGTCCCCGTTCGCCAGCCGCCGAAACAGGTGAGCCAGCCGGCCAAGGTGTCCATCCGCCAGTTGCCGACTGGCGTGCGCGGCCTCGACGAGATCTTGGGAGGCGGGCTGCCGGAATTCTCCTTCAACATCATCGCGGGCGCGCCCGGTTGCGGCAAGACCACGCTCGCCCATCAGATCCTCTTCGCCAATGCGACCCCGCAGAATACCGCGCTCTATTTCACCGTGCTCGGCGAGCCCGCCCTGAAAATGTTGCGCTACCAGCAGCAATACTCCTTCTTCGAACCGGCCAAATTGAACACGGCCATACGTTTCGTCAACTTGAGCGAAGTGGTATTGGAGAAAGATCTCGGCGGGGTGCTGGATGAAATCATGGGAGAAGTGCAGGCGTCCAGCCCCAGTCTCGTCGTGGTGGACTCCTTCCGCAGCGTGGCGCGCAAGTCGATGGGAGGGGAGCACGAAACGGCCCTGCAAGGCTTCGTCCAACGCCTGGCCGTGTTCCTGACCAGTTGGCAAGCCACGACGT
Source organism: Myxococcales bacterium (assembly GCA_038320275.1). Classification (GTDB taxonomy): domain Bacteria; phylum Myxococcota; class Myxococcia; order Myxococcales; family Anaeromyxobacteraceae; genus Anaeromyxobacter_A. The sequence goes on from JBBQEB010000028.1 coordinate 13,279, forward strand.
TTTTGATCGGCGAATATGCCGGCGTCGAGATGGAGGGAAACCCCGTATTCACCGTGGCCGACGGCCTTTTCTGGCTGACCCAAAACACGGAGCGAAATTCGGTCGTGCGGAAGTTGCAGATCGTGAAGCTCCGCGGGCAGGCCTCGGTGCCGGGGTTGCACACGGTTCGCATCGACAATGACGGGCTGCAAACGTTTTCGCGCACGATGGGAATGGTCGATCAAAGGAAGGAAAGACCGCTCAGAGGGCGACGCCTTTCCGTCGGTATTCCCGAACTGGACACGATGCTGGGCGGCGGGATCATCGAAGGCGACAGCGTGCTGGTGTCCGGACCTTCGGGAACGGGCAAATCGGCGCTGGCGACCCAGTTTCTGGCCGAAGGTCTGCGCAACGGAGAACCGGGAATCGCAGCAATCTTCGAGGAACGCCCGGAGGGCTACGTGGCGCGGGCCCGCGGGTTTGGTTTGGACCTGGCTTCGCCGCAAAAAACCGGCCAGCTCGAGATCCTCTACCTGCGTCCGCTGGACCTCTCGGTGGACGAAACGATGCAGGCCATTCTCGACACGGTGACAAAGGTCAAGGCCAAGCGGCTGGTGATCGATTCGCTCGTCGGCTTCGAGATGGCCTTGGCGCCCAGTTTCCGGGTGGACTTTCGTGAATCGCTCTACCGCATGATCGCGGCGTTGACCGGAGCGGGGGTGACGATCGTCACCACGGTCGAGATCGAGGATTCATTCACCTCGTTCGAGTTCAGCCATTACACCATTTCGTTTCTGACCGACGACATCCTTCGGCTGCGTTATGTGGAAATTGACGGCCAGATCCGCAAGGTGATCGTGGTGGTCAAGATGCGCGGCGGCAACCATAGCAAGGACATCCGGGAATATATCATCGGTGACAAGGGTATGGTCGTCATCGGTCCGCGCCACACGGACTACGCGCAATTGACCACCGGGATTCCGGGTCGCGTCGGCCAGGTGCCGAGCGAAACCCCTCCGGAACCGAAAGCAAGACCCAAACGGTGAACCTGAAACGGAGCTTCATGGCTGAGGAACGCATACCAGAAAGGAGAGACCCACCGTCGGTCCCGCACGGTTGGTCCGCGGTCATCGACCGCGCGCCCCTGCCCACGCTCGAGGTGCAGGGGCGCACGCACATCTTGTCCTGGGTGAACGCCGCCTTTTGCCTCCTGCTGGGGAAGAACCGAGGGGAACTGATCGGGAAAAGCTTCGCCGAGATATTGCCCGAGGAAGACCACTGCGTGCCGCTCCTGGACAGCGTTTACCAAACGGGAGAGGCCGTCACCCATGCGCACGAGGGCAACTCCGAATTCGGTCCTGCATCCTGGCTGTATGCAATGTGGCCGGCGTTGGGTCCCGACGACCGTCCGGCGGGGATCATCATCCAATTGGCGAACGTCGCCCACTTTCATAAGAACGTCACCGCGATCAACGAGGCCTTGCTGATCGCCGGATTGCGCCAGCATGAGCTCACGGAAGCGGCACAGAAGCTGAACGCGCAATTGCAGAAAGAGATCGCCGGCCGCGAGCAGGCGCAAGACGGCTTGAGAGAGGCGCTCGCGCAGGCGCAGAGAGCCACAAACGTCCGTGACAACCTCCTCGCGGTCGTTTCCCACGATCTCAGGAGTCCGCTGGCCGTCGTCCTCATGAACGTCGATGTGATGTCGAGGCCTTCGGAAAGTGGCGACCGCAGGAAGTCGAAGAAGCAGATCGAGAGCATCAAACGGGCTGCCGATCGCATGAACCATCTCATTCAGGACTTGCTCGACACCGCAAGTATCGACGCGGGAAAGCTGGTGGTCGAGCAGCGCCGAGTCGCGGTGGCTCCGCTCGTCGCCGAGGCGATCGACGCGATGGAGCCGCTCGCGGCGAGCCGATCGCTGCACATCAAGGGCGAGCTTCCATCTGACCTTCCCCCGATCTTTGCTGACGCCGGTCGGCTTCTGCAAGTCTTCGCGAACCTCCTGGGCAATGCGATCAAGTTTGCGCCCGTGGATGGCACGATCACCGTTCGTGCAGTCACGGTCGAAGAGGGCGTCCAGTTCTCGGTGTCCGATACCGGCTCGGGAATTCCCTTGGAGGACCAGGCCCATCTCTTCGAACGTTTCTGGCAAGCCCGAACGACGGCCCGGCAGGGCACCGGGCTCGGGTTGCACATCGTGAAAGGAATCGTGGCAGGGCACGGCGGTCGGATCTGGGTCGATAGTGCAGCCGGAACGGGCAGCACTTTCACCTTCACGCTGCCCCTTGCGCCGCCGCTGGTGCCGCCAGAACCGTGAAGAACCATGTACGCGGGTGCGGCGGCGTGCGCGTGCTCCTCCGGAGCGTTACTCTCCATGAAGCGCGTGGCATCTCGCCCGCGTTTCACAGTCCCGCCGGGAGCGACCAGCCCTGGCGACGGGAGAGCAGCAATGTTCCCACACACGATGGGTCGGTGGTGGTTCGCTCACAAGCGCGATTGCGGTCCTGGTTTCATGCAAGGTGGACCTCCCTTCGGCATGCACGGCGGCGGTGGCAGCGGCGGTGGTGACGACGGCGGCGCCTTCGGCGTCCGGCGCCCGCTCCGCTACCTGGCCCACCGGCTGTCGCTCGACGAGCGGCAGACGGCCGAGGTGGCTCGCATCATGGACGAGCTCAAGACCGAGCGCGCCCAGGTGGCCGTCGACGAGCGCCGGACGGTGTCGGCGTTCGCCGACGCGCTCGAGGCGGAGTCCCTGGACCCCGCGAAGCTCGACGAGGCGGCTGCCTCGCGCGTGCGCAGCTCCGACCGGCTCAAGAACGCCGTCGTGAAGGCGCTCGGCAGGGTCCACGCGCTGCTCGATCCCGAGCAGCGCAAGCAGTTCGCGTTCCTCGTCCGGACGGGCGCGGTTCAGTTTTAGACGTCGCTTCACGGCCGCGGCGGGGGCACAGCGTCCCCGCCGCGCGCACACTCTCGTCCTATGTCACGCCTTCTGCTGGCGATCGATCTCCGCCCGCAGGCGCTCTTCCTGAGCCCTCAGCTTGGGGGTGAGCTCCGGGCCGAAGTCCTCGGCCTCCATGATCCCGCGGATCTCGATGACCGAATCCTCACCCGGCATCGGATCGGGGCAGCGCCGCACCCATTGAACGGCCTCCTCCATCGACGCGACGCGCCAGAGCCAGAAGCCGGCGACGAGCTCCTCCGTTTCCGGGAAGGGTCCGTCGATGACGGTGCTCTGCCCGCCCGCGAACCGCACGCGCTTGCCCTTCGAGCTGGGGTGGAGCCCCTCCCCGTCCAGGATGATCCCGGCCTTCGCCAGTTCCTCGTTGAACTGGCCCATGGCGGCGAGCGACTTCTCCATGGCCGCCTTGTCCCCGGACATCATCCCCGCCTCGGACTTCTTCGTCGCCTTGACGATCACCATGACGCGCATCGTGGGGTCTCCTCGTTGGGAATGGCGCGGCGCCGGCTGCGCGCGCCTCGCGTGCCATGGAGTGACGGCGTGCCGGCGAAGAAATCATCGGCGTCTGCGATGCCCCGACCCGAGAAGGTGCACTGCCACCGGCGTGGGTGAGTCCGGCGGCTACCGTGCCGAACTGGTTCAAGCGACTGAACCAGGCCGCCCGGGCGGGCAGCATCACCCGACGCCGACGCTACCTCGCGGCCGCGCCGGCGTCCGGCCGCGCCCCGCCGCCCGGGACGACGCTAGGGAGGGCAGTCCCGAGCGGCGCCGTGCCCGGGCCGCCGTCGGCGCCTGGTGGGGCTGCGACGCCACCGTCGGACGTGCTCGTCCCGGGTCCGCTGGCCGTGCTCTTCCCCGGGGACTGTCCGAGCGTGATGGCGCCGGTTCCTCCGGGCTGCGTCCCAGGCGCACCCGCGGTCCCGGGCGCCGCCGGTCCGGGCGAGCCGACGCCGGCGGCCCCGGGAGCACTGCCCGGCCCGGCGGCTTCCGCAGCGGTCGCGCTCCCCTGAGGCTGACCGCGCGTCTGCGCACGCGCGTCGGTGGCGTACGCGAGAGCGAGGGCGACCGCCGCGCCTCCCGCGAGCGCCCGGCGCGCGCTCACCGCTTCGCCTTCTTGCCCTTGGTCGCCTCGGCAGCCGGAGCAGCCTGCGCCCCGGGGGCTCTGGCCTCATGCGGAGCCGCCGGCGCGCTCGCCGACGCGCCCCCCACCGCTCCCGCCCGGGCGACCTCCACCTCGGGCGCCTCCTGCTGCCTCGACTGGCGCACGTCGGCGGACGACCAGCTCCGCACCGCGTCCCCGGACTTCCACGCCTCGGAGACCTCGCCCGGCCCCTGGCCCTGGGCGCTCTCGCCGTAGGCGGGCTTCGCGGCCCGCTCGGTCCTCGCGCCGAGCCGCGAGCCGCCGGCCGAGTCGCGGGCCGCGCCGGGCGCGCCCAGCACGCCGCGGCGGTAATCGCCGTAATCGAGCTCGCGCGCGGGCAGATAGGCGCGCTCGGCGTCCATGCCAGCGCTCTTGGTGGGCGGCGGCGTGTCCGAGAAGCCGCCCGCTCCCGAGCCCTTCATCTTGGAGCACGCGGCGCCCGCCGCGACCAGCGCGCCGGCCAACAGGAGCTTCTTGGAAGTGTTCATGGGTACGTAACGTAGTGGCTTGCGGAGGGGCTGGCGACGGACTACCCCCAAGGGCCGCTCCGCACGCCCGATTTCACCTCCCATGCCCGCACCTCCCGCCATCCGGTGCCGCGCCCTCGTGAAGCGGTACGACGACGTGCTCGCGGTGGACGGGCTCGATCTGGAGATCCAGCGCGGCGAGTGCTTCGGGCTGCTCGGGCCGAACGGAGCCGGCAAGACGACAACCCTCGAGATCCTGGAAGGACTTCTCGACCCCACCTCGGGAGAGGTGGAGGTGCTCGGACTCCGCTGGTCGCACGACGGCGCCGCGCTGCGCGAGCGGCTCGGCATCACGCTCCAGGAGACGCATCTTCCGGAGCGGCTCACCGTCGCGGAGCTGGTCGCGCTGTTCCAATCCTTCTACGCGGCGGGGCGGGAGCCGGAGGAGGTGATCCGGCTCGTCTCGCTGGAGGAGAAGCGCAGCGCCTGGTACGACAAGCTCTCCGGCGGGCAGAAGCAGCGCCTCGCCGTGGCCTGCGCGCTGGTCGGAGACCCGGAGCTGCTGTTCCTCGACGAGCCCACCACCGGCCTCGATCCACAGTCGCGGCGGCAGCTCTGGGGCGTGGTGGCGGGACTCAAGGGGGCCGGCAAGACGGTGGTCCTCACCACCCACTACATGGACGAGGCCGAGCGGCTGTGCGACCGGGTGGCCATCGTGGACCACGGCAAGGTGATCGCGCTCGGCACGCCGCGCGAGCTCATCGATCACGTGGCCGGCCACGAGGTGGTGGAGTTCGCCTGCGCGGGAGCGGCGCTCGACGAGGCCGCGCTCGCCGCGCTACCGGGTGCGCGCGGGCTGCGCAAGGCGGGCGAAGGGTGGGCACTCACCGTCGATCGCGTGCACGTGACCGTGCCGGCGCTGCTCGCCCACCTCGACGCGGCTGGCGCTCCGCTCGAGCGGCTCACAACTCACTCGGCGTCGCTGGAGGACGTCTTCGTCGCCCTCACCGGGCGCAGGCTTCGCGAATGAGCCACTCGCTCCTGCAGCTCACGCTGGCCCGGATCCGGCTCTTCGTGCGCGAGCCCTCGGCGGTGTTCTGGACGTTCGGGTTTCCGCTCCTCCTCGCGGTCGCGCTCGGCATCGCATTTCGCGCCCGCCCCCCCCGAGCCGGTGCTGGCGATGGTGCAGGAGGGGCCGGGCGCGCAGGAGCTGGCCGCAGCCCTGGGGCGCGGGGAGCGGGTGGGCGCGCGGGTCGCGTCCGAGGGCGAGGCGAGGCGGGCGCTGCGCGCGGGCAGGGTGGCCCTGGTGGTCGTCCCGGGCACGCCGCGCACGTACCTCTACGACCCCACCCGGCCCGAGAGCAGGCTCGCGCGCGGGGTGGTGGACGACGTGCTGCAGCGCGCCGCCGGCCGGACCGACCCGGTGGCGGTGGCCGACCGTCCCGTGGTGGAGCCGGGGGCCCGCTACATCGACTTCCTCATCCCGGGCCTCGTCGGCGTGAACATCATGTCGAGCGGCATGTGGGGGATCGCCTGGGTCATCGTCGAGACGCGCCAGAAGAAGCTGCTGAAGCGGCTGGTGGCGACGCCCATGCGCCGCGGCGAGTTCCTGCTGTCCTTCGTGGTGCTCCGGATGCTGTTCCTCACCCTCGAGGTGCCGGTGCTGCTGGGCTTCGGCTTCCTCGCCTTCGGCGTGAAGGTGCACGGCTCTCTCGCCCTCGTGGTCGGGCTCGCGTTCCTGGGCGCCCTCGCGTTCAGCGGGCTCGGGCTCCTGGTGGCCTCGCGCGCGCAGAACGCGCAGACGGCGAGCGGGCTCATCAACCTCGTCATGATGCCGATGTTCATCCTGTCGGGCGTCTTCTTCTCGGCCGCCAACTTCCCGGACGTCATGCAGCCGTTCGTCCGCGCCCTTCCGCTCACGGCCCTGAACGACAGCCTCCGGGCGGTGATGAACGAGGGAGCGGGCCTCGCCGCGGTGGCGCCGCAGGCCGCCGGGCTCGCGGCCCTGGCGGCGGTGACCTTCGGGGTGGCGCTCCGCGTCTTTCGCTGGACGTGAACGGCCGCCGCGCGCACGAACGCGGCCACTTCGACGCGCGCCCGGCGCGGAGCGCGCTAAGAGTAGCCGCGTGACCCCCGAGCAGCGCCTGACCGCGTTCAGGAAGATGGTGGAAGCGCGGCCTGACGAGCCGTTCGCGCGCTACTCGCTCGCCATGAGCCATCGCTCGCTCGGCGAGCTCGAGGAGGCGGCGCGCCAGTTCGAGGAGCTCACGCGCCGGCGCCCGGAGTACGTCCCCACCTACCTCATGCTCGGGCAGGTCCTCGAGGCGCTCGGGCGCCGGGAGGAGGCCACCCGCGCCTACGTGGAAGGGCTGGCGGCCTCGGGCAGGGCGGGGGACGATCACGCGGGGAGCGAGCTCGCGGCGGCGCTCGAGAGCCTCCGCGCCAAAGAGGCCACCTGACCGATGCCCGAACCGACGCAGCCCATCGACACCGAAGGAGACGTCCCCCCCTCCACCGGCCACGGCCTCATGCTGGGCCGGCGCGCGCTCATCACCGGCGTCGCCAACGATCGCAGCATCGCCTGGGGCATCGCGAACGCGTTTCAGCGCAACGGCGCCGAGGTCGCGTTCACCTATCCCGGGGAGGGCATGGAGAAGCACGTCCGCCCGCTGGTGACCCCCATCGCGAAGGCCATCGTCGATTGCGACGTGTCCCGGGACGGTTCCATCGACGGCGCCGCGAGGGAGCTCGCGAAGACCTGGGACCACCTCGACGTACTGGTGCACTCGATCGCCTTCGCCCCCAAGGAGGCGATGAGTGGGCGCTTCGTCGATGCCACCAGCCGCGAGGCCTGGCGCATCGCGCTGGAGGTGTCCGCCTACTCGCTGGTGGCGCTGGGGCGGGCGTTCAAGGGCATGATGAGGCCCGGCTCGAGCATCATCACCATCAGCTACTACGGCGCCGAGAAGGTGGTCACGAACTACAACGTGATGGGGATCGCCAAGGCCGCGCTGGAATGCAGCGTCCGGTATATGGCTCAGGATCTGGGCGCCGACGGGATCCGGGTGAACGCCATCAGCGCGGGGCCGCTGAAGACCCTTGCAGCCGCCAGCATCAAGGGCATGCGCGGCATGCTGGCCGAAAACGCGGAGCGCACGCCGCTGCGGCGCAACATCGAGCAGGGGGACGTCGCCGACGCGGCGCTGTACCTCTGCTCCGAGCTGTCGCGCAACGTCACCGGCGAGGTGATCCACGTCGATGCCGGCCAGAACATCATGGGCGTGGTGAGCATGTGACCGCGCGGGCGCGCGGATGACCCAGCGGTTGCGGTGGATCCTCCTCGCCTTCATGATCGCCGGGGCGGTGGGGGCAGTCCTGCTGTTCAGCACCTTCAAGCACCCCTGCGGCGGGCTCCTGCGGATGTACGCGGTCGCCTACGATCGCGCCAAGGGCTGCACCGCCGACGCGGACTGCATCGTCGATCCCTTCCCGACCCTCGGCCCCGGGCTCTGCGACCGGACCCGGGCGCGCTCCAGCTCGCACGACGAGATGGAGCGCGTCGAGCGGGCCTGGGCGGAGGCGAGCTGTCCGGCGCCGGGAGAGCCCTGCCCGGCGGTGGCCGGAGTCCGGTGCGCGCGGGGCAGGTGCGAGAGCGCGCTGCGGTAGCGACCCGCGGCCTGCGGCTACACGAAGCCGCGGGCCCGGCCCTTCGCCTCGCCGACGAACGGGTTCGAGCGCCGCTCGTCGCCAAGGAGCGCGCTCGGCCCGTGGCCGGGGTGGAAGCGCACCGCGTCTCCCAGGGGAAAGAGCTTGCCGATGATCGACCGCGCCAGGGCCTCGTAGTCGCCGCCCGGCAGGTCGGTGCGCCCCACCGAGCCCGCGAAGAGGGTGTCGCCGGTGAGGAGGGTCCGAGCCTCTTCGAACCACAGGCAGCAGGATCCCTGGGTGTGGCCTGGAGTGTGGATCACGCGAACGCTCTGGGCACCCAGCGCGAAGGTGTCGCCATCCGCGTGCAGGTGCTCGGCCACCGGCGGCTCCGAGAGCCCCTCGAACCCGAACATCTCCGCCTGCTTGGGGAGAGCCGCCAGCCAGCCGCGATCGGCCTCGTGGATCTGGGCCGCGCATCCGAAGTGTGCCTTGGCCTCGGTGCAGCCGGCGACGTGATCGATGTGGCCGTGGGTGAGGACGATCCGCGCGACCCGCAAACCCTCCGGCTGCAGGAGGGGGAGCACGCGGTGGAGCTCGCCGCCAGGATCGACGAGCAGGGCTTCGCGGCTCTCCTGGTCGCCCACGACGTAGGTGTTCTCGGCGAAGGGGCCCACCACCGCGTGCCGGACGACGAGCATGGGCGGAGGGCCTTGCAGACCGCTAGGTGGTGAAGGACTGGCCGCAGCCGCAGGTGTTCTTGGCGCTGGGGTTGTTGAACTTGAACCCCGCTCCCTGCAGCCCCACCACGTAGTCCACCGAGACGCCCTGCAGGTACATGGAGCTCATCGGGTCGAGGTAGACCTTGAGCCCGTCCTGCTCGTACACCATGTCGCCGTCGCGCTCCGCGTTCTCGAAGTCCATCGAGTACTGGAAGCCGGAGCAGCCGCCGCCCACCACGCCCACGCGGATGCCGTAGTCCTGCAGGCTCTCGCGAGACATCGCCTCGCGGACCATCTCCACGGCCTTGCCGGTGAGGTTGACCGGGCACTCGCCGAGGTCGGATTGCGACGGAGCGCTGGGCTGGGCAGGCGTCGCGCTCCGCTGGGTGGTGGTCGTCTCCATGGCTGCTGTTCTCCTGGATGCTGTTGGCTGTTTACTTGATCCCGATCACGAGCTTAACCTCGACCGGTCCCGTCTTCAACGCGGGAGGAAAAGGGGCCGCGAGAGGCCACCGCGAGACGCCCTCTACCCCGCCCGCCCGGAGAGGTGGCGTCCCCCATCCACCGCAAGCACCGCCCCGGTGACGAACTTCGCCCCGGCGAGGTAGCGGACCGCCTCGGCCACGTCGGCGGGGTCGCCCCCGCGCCCGAGCGGGATCCTGCGGGCGAGCTCCCGCCTGCGGGCGGGGGAATAGCTCTCGGGCCAGAGCACCGTCCCGGGCGCGACCGCGTTCACCCTGACCCGGGGCGCGAGCTCGAGCGCGAGGCACTCGGTGAGCCGCACCAGCGCCGCTTTCGAGGCTGCGTACGCGGCGTACCCCCGCCACGGCACCAGCCCTCCGCCCACGTCGGCGATGTTCACGATGGAGCCCCCGGCGCGTCGGAGGAGCGGCGCCAGCGCGCCGGCGAGAAGAAGAGGCGCCCGCGCGTTCAGGTCCATCTGCGCGTCGAAGGAAGCCGCGTCGAGCGCCTCGACCGGCTGCGGCTCGAAGCCCGCCGCGGAGCAGACGAGCAGGTCGAGGCGGGAGAAGCGGGCCTGGAAGGCGCTCGCGAGGAGCGCCGGGCCGTCGGGCGCCGCGAGGTCGGCCCGGAACGACGCCAGCCGCCGCGGTGCAGGGTGGCTGTGGGTGTGGGCGGCGACCTCCCACCCGTGCCGGGCCAGGTCGAGCGCGATGGCCCGGCCCACCCGGACTCCGGCCCCGGTGACCAGGGCCACCTTCACCCGCGGTTGGGCTGCCAGGGGATCTCCGGCGTGCCGGCCCGGTGGTTGGCGAGCCGGGCTGCGACGAAGAGGAAGTCGGACAGCCGGTTGAGGAAGGCGAGCACCTCCGCGTGCACCGGCGAGGCGTGGTGAAGGGAGATCACCCGGCGCTCCGCCCGCCGGCAGACCGCGCGCGCGAGGTGGAGGTCGGCGGCGAGGGGCGCGCCGCCGGGGAGCACGAAGCTCCGCAGCGGCGCGAGCTCCGCCTCGAACGCATCGATGGCCCCCTCCAGCGCGGCGGTCCAGGCTGGATCGACCGACGGCAGCACCGAGCGGGCCTTGGCTCCCGGGGGCGTGGCGAGCTCCGAGCCGATGGTGAAGAGCTCGTCCTGCACGGCTGCCAGGTGGCGGACGATCTCGGGATCTCCGCCGCGAGCCCGCGCCACCCCCAGCGCCGCGTTGAGCTCGTCCACGGTGCCGTACGCCTCCACCCGCCCATCGTCCTTGGGCACGCGGGGTCCGCCGAAGAGGCCCGTATCTCCGCCGTCGCCGGTCTTCGTGTAGATCTTCATCCCCCGCGAGCTAACATCCGGCTCGCCGGCGCCGCAACCCCAGGAACCCATGCTCCCGTTCACCCCCAGCGCGCTGGCGGAGATCGGCCTCGAGGCCGCGCGGCGCGCGTGGGCCGGCGGCATGACCGTCCTCCTGCCCGACGGGGTCGAGGTCCCCATTCCGCTCGTGGCGGAGCCGGAGGTCCGCTCTCGAGCCGAGCTCGCCGAGCTCGCAGCCGAGGCGCGGGCGATCCTCTCTGCGGCGGTGAAGCTCGCGCGGGCGCTGCTCGCCGGCGGCGACGCGCAGGATCGGGAAGCGCTCCTGGGGCCCTTCGAGGGCCTGGAGCGGGAGGCCATGGAGCGGCTCTTCGTGGAGGCGCCCTGCCCGGTGGTGATGGCGCGCGTCGACTTCTTTCCGCCGTCCGAGCCGGGCGCGAAGCCGCGCGCGATCGAGCTCAACGCCACCATCCCCGCCATGAGCGGCTACTCCGACCTGGCCGCGCACGCCTGGCTGCGCGCCGCGGCGAGCGCCCGCGGGCTCGCCCCCCGGCAGGCAGAGGACCTGGTGGCGGCCTGCGGGTCGAACATGGAGCGGCTGCGGCGCGCCCTGACGACCTTCTACGTGGAGAGGGGCGGAGCGCGGGCGCGGCCCTCCATCGCGGTCGTCTCGCGTCCGGGCGACTCGCAGCAGGGGGAGCTGCGCCGGCTCGTCGAGCACCTGCGCGCGATGGGACACCGGGCCGAGCACCTCACCCCGGGCTCCTGCGAGCCGGAGCGATGGGACGTGCTCTACCGCCACGTGTGGGGCCACCGGACTCCGCCCGAGAGCCCGTTCGCGCGGGCGCTGCGGGCTCCCGGCCAGTCCGTGCTGGCGAATCCCGTGAACGGGCTGCTCGAGGCGAAGGCGCTCTTCGCCCGCTTGTCCGAGTGTGGCGAGGACGGAGCCCTGGCCAGCCGCGCAGGGCTCGATGACGTCGAGCGCGCGGCAGCCGCCCGCCTGCCCTACTCGCGCCGGCTCGACCCGGCCATGGCGGCCCGGGCCGTCGCCGAGCGGGAGCGATGGGTGCTGAAGCGGAGCTGGGACTATGGCGGCAAGAGCGTCCACCTCGGGACCGAGCTCGCGCCGGATGCGTGGGAGCGGGTCGTCGAGGAGGCGCTCGCGGATGCGCGGGGGGGCGGATTCGTGGTGCAGGAGCGGGTGGCCGCCGCGCGTCGGCCCGCCACCCGGGTCGGGCCGGACGGGGTCCTTCAGGGCGACTTCTACCGCGACGTGTCGACCTACTGCGGGCTCGGTCCGGACGCTCCTGGCGGGAGCGTGGTGCGCGCGGCCTCGTCGCCCGTGGTGAACCTCCTTGGAGGCGGCGGCCTGGCGCCCGTCATCCCGGAGGACGTGGCGGCCGCGCTCCTGTGAAGTACGGCACCATGTCGGGGCAGGGCGCAGGTCGAGCCGGCGCCCCCGACCTGCTAGAGTCCGCCGCCCGTGTCTGCCCGCGTGCTGGTCGTCGAGGACTCCCGAACGCAGGCCGAATGGCTCGTGCAGGTGCTCTCGCGCGAGGGCTACCAGACCACCGTCGCGGCCGACGGGCGCGAGGCCATCCGCAGGGTACGTACCGACCCCCCGGACCTCGTCCTCCTCGACATGATCCTGCCCGACATGGACGGGCTGGAGGTGCTGAGGCTCCTCAAGGCGGCCTCCGAGGAGTCGTTCATCCCCGTCATCCTGCTCTCCGTGAAGGCCGACGTGGAGTCGCGCGTTGCCGGGCTGCGCATCGGCGCGGACGACTTCCTCGCCAAGCCCTTCGCCGACGCGGAGATCCTGGCGCGGGCCGCGGCGATGCTTCGCATCAAGGGACTCCAGGACGGGCTGCGCGGCGCGAAGAACCGGCTGGAGAAGCTGTCGGCCACCGACGGCCTCACCGGGCTCTACAACCACCGTCATTTCCAGGAACGGCTGGGCGAGGAGTTCCGGAGGGCGCAGCGCTACAGCGATCCCATGTCGCTCATCATGCTCGACCTCGATCACTTCAAGAGCGTGAACGACCGCTTCGGCCACCCGTTCGGCGACCGCGTGCTGCGCGAAACGGCCGAGCGCATCCGCTCCTCCGTTCGAGAGCCTGACGTCTGCGCGCGTTACGGGGGCGAGGAGTTCGCGGTCATCCTTCCCGCCACCCACCTCCAAGGAGCCCTCTCCGTGGGCGAGCGCATCTTCAAGACGCTGCGCGCCAAGACGTACCAGGCCGATGACGGCGAGGTGGTGCGGGTGACGGCCTCGGCGGGGATCTCCTTCTACCCGTCGAAGGACGTGACGAGCCCCGAGGTCCTGTTGAAGTTCGCCGACGACGCGCTCTACCGGGCCAAGCGCGAGGGCCGTGACGCCATCTACCTGGTGCAGGCGCAATCCTACCGGTACGACTTTAGCGGGCGCTGACCCACCCCCGAACTGATATCGGGTTTATTTTCACCCGAGGGGTGTTATCGTACCCGGGTGCCGGAACGAGCGAAGCCCTGCAAAGACTGCCAAGCCGCCGGATCTGGCTTGGGCCCGTGCCGTGCACGTCCCGTTACCGGCCATGCAGTCGTCACCTCCAACCGAGCGTCGCGCGGCGTTCAAGATGGGTGAGTCCTCGCTCCTCATCGTGGACGACGACGAGCACGTGCGGCGAGCGCTGCGCCGCGTGCTCCGAAGAGCTCCCTGCCAGGTGCTCGAGGCGGGCGACGCGGAGGAGGGGCTGGCGCTCCTGGAGCGGAACCCGGTGCACGTGGTGGTCTCCGACTACCGCATGCCGGGAGAGTCCGGCGTCCAGTTCCTCGCCAAGGTGAAGGAGCGCTGGCCCCGCACCCAGCGCGTGCTCCTGACCGGCCAGGCCGACACCACCGCCATCGAGGAGGCGGTCAACAAGTCGGAGATCTTCCGCTTCATCTGGAAGCCGTGGGATGACAGCCACCTCCTGCTCACCATCCAGAGCGCCATCGACCAGTACTGGCTGGTGGAGGAGAACGGCCGGCTCTCCCAGCTCCTCACCGAGCGAAACGCCGAGCTCGAGCTCTCCAACCGCGAGCTGGACGAAAAGCTGGCGCAGCGGTCGCAAGCGCTGGTGCGCGCGGCGGAGGAGTGGCGCGCCTGCTTCGACGCCATCTCCGACCCGCTCGCCATCGTACGGCCGGACGGCGAGGTGGTGCGCGGCAACGCCGCCTTCTCGCGCTTCGCCGGGGTGGAGCTGAACCGGATGCCGGGGCTGCGCGCGGAGCGGGGCGGGTACGGCGCCCTGCCAGCGCTCCACTCCACCTCGGGCGAGGGCGGCACCTTCGACACCGAGCTGCAGCACGGTGGCCGCGCCTGGCTCGTGCGCGCCTTTGCCTTCGCCAGTCGCGGGGCGGTCATCTCCTGGAAGGACGTGACCGAAGAGCGCGAGGTCTCCCGGCGCCTGCTCCAGGCAGAAAAGATGGCCGCGGTGGGTCAGCTCGCCGGCGGCGTGGCGCACGAGATCAACAACCCTCTGGGCGGGATCCTGGCCTTCGCGCAGCTCATGAGCCGCGAGGACCGGCCCAAGGAGGACATCGAGTACCTGCATCTCATCGCAGACGCGGCCACTCGCGCCAAGAAGATCGTGGAGTCGCTGCTCCGGTTCTCCCGCCGGCCGAAGCAGGAGGAGCGCGGGCCGGTGGACCTCGCGAAGGTCGCCGAGGACGCCCTCTTCCTCATGAAGGCGCAGATGACGGACGGGGTGAAGGTGGAGCGGGAGCTCGCGCCCGCGGTGGCCATGGGCAACGGCAACCTCCTGCAGCAGATCCTCGTGAACCTGCTCGTGAACGCGCTTCAGGCGCTGGGTGGCCGCGGCCGCATCCGCGTCAGCACCGGGCCAGGCCCCGGGCCGGACAGGGTGCAGGTCGCGGTCGCCGACGACGGCCCGGGAATCCCCGAGGAGCTGGCGAGCCGCGTCTTCGAGCCGTTCTTCACCACCAAGCCCGAGGGGCAAGGCACCGGCCTCGGTCTGTCGATCTGCTATCGCATCGCCGAGGAGCACGGTGGGACCATCCATCACGAGCCGGCGCCGGGTGGTGGCGCCCGCTTCGTCCTCGAGCTTCCCACCCCGCGCGTCGAGATTTGAACCACGTCTTCCCGAGAAGGAGAGCAGACACCATGGACAGCACCCCCGAGAGAGCGATCCGGGTCCTCGTCGTCGATGACGAGCCCACCCTGCTGCGCGCGCTGGAGGCCCTGCTCACGAAGAAGGGGCACCAGGTCACCGCGCTCGACTCGCCCATCGTGGCGACGCAGAAGCTCGCCCAGGAAGATTACGACGTCGCGCTGCTCGACGTGAAGATGCCGGAGCTCTCCGGCCTGGAGCTGCTGAGGGCGGTGAAGCACCGCCGGCCGGAGATCGAGGTCATCATGATGACCGGCCACGCCACGGTGGAGACGGCGCTCGCGGCCGTGAAGGCGGGCGCCTACGACTACCTCACGAAGCCCTTCGAGGACGTGGAGCTGGTGGCGCGCGCGGTGGTGAAGGCCGCAGAGCGCAAGCACCTCTTCGACCGCAACCGCGAGCTAGAGACGGCGCTCAAGGAACGCGAGGGAGCGGGCCCTGGCGACGGACTGGTGGGCAACTCCGGACCGATGCGCGAGGTCACGCGCATGATCGACGCGGTGGCCTACAGTGCCGCGACGGTGCTGGTGCAGGGCGAGAGCGGCACGGGCAAGGAGCTCGTCGCCAGGGCGCTGCACGCGAAGAGCCCGCGCCGGGCAGAGCCGTTCGTGGCGCTGAACTGCGGCGCCCTCACCGAGACCCTGCTCGAGTCGGAGCTGTTCGGCCACGTCAAGGGGGCGTTCACGGGCGCCCAGCGCGATCAGAAGGGGCTCTTCGACGCCGCCAACAACGGGACCATCTTCCTCGACGAGATCGGCGACATCCCGCCCGCCACCCAGGTGCGCCTGCTGCGCGTGCTGCAGGAGGGCGAGCTGAAGCGCGTCGGGTCCGCCGACTCCATCAAGGTGGACGTCCGCGTCATCGCGGCCACCCACCGCGACCTGCCCAAGCTGGTGAAGGCGGGAAAGTTCCGCGAGGACCTGTTCTACCGCCTGAACGTCATCGCCATCCCGCTGCCGCCGCTGCGCGAGCGCATCGAGGACGTGCCGCTGCTCGCCCACCACTTCCTGCGCCGCTACACCGACAGGCTGGGCAAGAAGGTGAAGGCCGTTTCTCCGGAGGCGGTCGAGCTCCTCTGCGGATACCGCTGGCCCGGCAACGTCCGCGAGCTGGAGAACGCCATCGAGCGCGCGGTGGTGCTCTGCCGTAGCGAGACCATCACCCCGGGCGACCTGCCCCCCGCCGTCTCCGGCCGCACCGCCCCGCTGGTCCGCGAGGCCCCGGCCACCGGCGACGACGCCGCCTGGCTCGCGCTGTCCTACGCCGCCGCCAAGGAGCAGGCGCTGCGCAGGTTCGAGAAGAACTACGTCGATGCGCTCATGCGCGCCTGCGACAACAACATCTCCGCCGCCGCCCGCAAGGCCGGCATGGATCGCTCCAACTTCAAGCGCGTCCTTCGCAAGTACCGCACCGACGTGGAGCCCGATTCCGGCGACGAGGGCGACGGCGAGGGATCGAGGGCGATGGCGTAGCAGCTCGGGAGGGGAGGCCGCAGGGCGAGCGGGTCACTCCCAGCCGAGGAACGCCCGCGCCTCGTCGAAGATCCGCTGCACCGAGGCGATGAGCTCGTGGCCGTCGTCCACGGCGACGAGGCTCGCCGTGGGCGTCCGCTCCACCCAGGCCGCGACGTCCTCGAGCGGCACCGTCTCGTCTCGCCGGCCTGCGATGCAGAGCGCCGGGATGGAGACCTCCGGGAAGGCCGGCAGGCCCGCGGCGTCCTCCATGAAGGACCACCCCAGCCTGCGCGTGCGCCCGCTCGCGAAGTGGTTCACCTCGAGGCCGCGCTCTCGCCAGGCACGCTCGTCTGATGGCGTGAGCCGCCCGCGCCAGCGGTCGAACAGGCGAAAGGCCGGCGAGAGGAGGACGAGCTTCT
>JBBQEB010000029.1:0-29480 GCA_038320275.1 Myxococcales bacterium
CTACTTCCTCGAGGACGTCACCGTCACCTCGCACCGGTGCAGGACGAACACCGTTTCCAACACCGCTTTCCGCGGCTTCGGCGGCCCGCAGGGGATGATGGCCATCGAGCAGGTAGTGGACGCCATCGCCCGCGAGCTGGCGCTCGATCCGCTGGAGGTCCGCAAGCGGAACTTCTACGGCGCGGGCGCGCGCGCCATGACGCCGTACGGGATGGAGGTGCGGGACTTCGTCGTGCCCGAGCTGGTGGAGGAGCTGGAGCGGACCTCGGAGTATGCGGAGCGGCGGCGCGTCATCGACCGCTTCAACGCGGCGAGCCCATGGCAGAAGCGAGGCCTCGCGCTCACGCCGGTGAAGTTCGGGATCGCCTTCACGGCTACCGAGATGAACCAGGCTGGTGCGCTGGTGAACGTCTACACCGACGGCAGCGTGCACCTGAACCACGGCGGCACCGAGATGGGCCAGGGGCTCTACATCAAGGTCGCGCAGGTGGTCGCCGATGAGCTGGGCGTCGACGTGGAGCGGGTGCGGATCACGGCCACCACCACGGAGAAGGTCCCCAACACCTCGCCCACCGCCGCGTCCTCCGGGAGCGACCTCAACGGCAAGGCCGCGCAGGCGGCGGCGCACACGCTCCGCAAGCGGCTGGCGGTGGTCGCGGCGACCCTCCTCCAGGGCGATCCCGAGGACGTCGTCTTCGGCGGCGGCGAGGTGCGGCTCGGCCGGAGGACGGCCACCTTCGCCCAGGTGGCCAGCCACGCGCACAGGCAGCGCGTGTCGCTCTCCTCGACCGGCTTCTACCGCACGCCGGACGTGCATTGGGACAGGGAGCGGTGGCGCGGGCAACCCTTCTACTACTTCGCCTGCGGCGCGGCCGTCTCCGAGGTGCAGATCGACACCCTCACCGGCGAGTACCAGGTGCGCCGGGTGGACGTGCTCCACGACTGCGGCAGCTCCATCAACCCCGCCATCGACATGGGGCAGGTGGAGGGCGGGTTCGTGCAGGGCATGGGCTGGCTCACCACCGAGGAGCTGTGGTGGGACGGGGCCGGCCGCCTCGCCACCCACGCGCCGTCCACGTACAAGATCCCGGCCTGCGGCGACGTCCCGGAGGACTTTCGCGTCACGTTGCTCCACTCCCGCAATCGCGAGCCCTCCATCCACCGCTCCAAGGCGGTGGGCGAGCCGCCGCTCATGCTGGCGATCTCCGTCTTCCACGCGCTGAAGGACGCCGTGGCGGCTGCCGGCGGGCACCGGCTGGCGCCCGTGCTCGACGCGCCGGCCACCCCTGAGCGCGTTCTCCTCGCGGTGGAAGGGCTGCGAGCCCGCCTCGCCGCGGGTGAAGGCGCGCGCGTGGTCGCGCGCGAGGGGCCGGCCCTGCGCGAGCCGGCCGAATGACGGACTGGATCGACGACCTGGCGCGGCTCACCGCGGAGGGTCGTCCGGCAGTGCTCGTCACAGTGCTCCGCGCGGAGGGGTCCACCCCGCGCGAGGCCGGTGCGAAGATGGTGGTCACGGCGGGCGCGCTCCACGGGACGATCGGCGGAGGGCACCTCGAGCTCGTCGCCCTGGAGACGGCGCGGGAGCTCCTCGTGGAGGCCGCTCGCGCAGGCCACGCGATGCCTCCCTCCACCCGCGAGCTCCAGCTCGGCCCGAGCCTGGGCCAGTGCTGCGGTGGGACCGCGACCTTGCTCTTCGAGACCGTGCTGCCGCCGCCCTGGCGGGTGGCGCTCTTCGGCGCGGGGCACGTGGGCAAGGCAGTGGTGAAGCTGCTCGCCGACCTCCCTTGCCGCGTCGCCTGGATCGATGCCCGGGAAGGCGAGCTCCCGGCCCAGGTCCCGGAGTGCGTGGAGCGGATCGTGACCGAGGCCCCCCAGGACGAGGTCGCGGACCTTCTCGCGGGGACGGACGTGCTCGTCATGACCCACAGTCACGCAATGGATCTGGAGGTCATCGACGCCGTCCTGCGGCGGGCTGATCTCCCGTTCGCCGGGCTCATCGGCTCCCTCACCAAGCGGGCGCGCTTCGTCGCCCGCCTCCGGAGCCGCGGCAGGACCGACGAAGAGCTCGGGCGGCTCACCTGTCCCATCGGCCTCCCCGGGATCGGCGGCAAGCTCCCGGCCGAGATCGCCATCGCCACCGTCGCGCAGCTCCTCCAGCTTCGCACCGCGGCGGTCCTTCCCGCCGGCGAGCGCGCACCGCTCGCCCCGCTCGCCTCGATCCGGTGACCCGACACGCCACGCCGGGCTGCCCCCTTGCCTCTCTGCGGGGCAGGACCCCGCTCGATGGCGAGGCTCAGCCGACGTTGCAGCCGGTACCCTTCCGGCTCCGATCGTGGTCAACCGCTGGCATCCCAGTCGGCGTATTCTTCCCCACCGCCCGTCGCTCCAGGAGCTCCCACATGTTCAAGTCGCTGTTCGCGCTCACCGCGCTGCTCTTCGCCTTCAACGGCGTCGCCGCTCCCAAGGCCAAGGTCCGCATCGCCCTCATCGTCGAGTCGACGGTGGACGACAAGGGCTGGTGCCAGGCCATGCACGACGCCATCTCCGCCGTGCAGAAGAAGTACGGACCGGCCCTGGTGGAGTACAGCTACAGCGAGAAGATGAAGCCGGTGGACGCCGGCTCCGCCGCGCGGCAGTACGCCTCGAAGGGCTTCGACATCGTCGTGTGCCACGGCGCCCAGTACAAGAATCTCGTCCTCGAGATGGCGGACGAGTTCCCCAAGACCACCTTCGCCTTCGGGACGAGCGCCGAGATAGGCCCCAAGAACGTCTTCACGTACATGCCCCAGAGCGAGGAGACCGGCTACCTCAACGGCCTCATCGCGGGGATGGTCACCAAGGCCAACGTGGTGGGCGTGGTGGGGCCGGTGGACGGCGGCGACGCTGCCCGCTACGACCGCGGCTTCGTGCTGGGAGTGAAGGCCGTGAACCCCAAGGCCGACGTGAAGGTGGCGCACACTGGCAGCTTCGGTGACTTCGTGAAGGCGTCCGAGCTCGCTCACACCCAGATCAAGGCCGGCGCCGACGTCCTCACCGGCTCCTCGCAGCAGGCGCTCGGAGCGCTGCGCGCAGTGGCCACCTACAAAGACAAGCCCATCTGGTGGGTGGGCCAGGACACCGCGCAGCTCGCGACCGCCGAGGGGTCGAAGGTCATCGCGGCCTGCAGCTACGACTACGTCCCCGTGATCGAGGCCCTCATCGAGAAGCGGCAGTCGGGCGTGCTGGGGGGCGACAACCTCAAGCTCAACTTCAAGAACGGCGGCTTCATCTTCAAGTACAACGATGCGGTCGGGCCGGTCCTCACGCCGGCGATCCGGAGCAAGGTCGACGCGGCCAAGGCGAGCCTCGCCGCCGGCCAGCTCCCGCTCGACTGGAAGAGCGTGAAGTTCTGACTCGCCTTGGGCCGTTCTTCTTGCGCGTCGTGAGCTGGTTCAAGCGAGGCAGAGAAGTTCCGGCCGCACGCCGCGCGACCTCGGATGGGGGGAGCGGTCCGCCTCTCCCCGCCACCGGCGGGCGCGACACGGGGCGAGCCCCGAGCCCCATCCACCCGAGCGCGCGAGCGCGCGGGCGAGGAGGGCCGGAGCCGGCGGCTCGCCCCGCCCTCCGCGGGGAGCCATCTTCCCCGCGAGCCGCACCGGCCGCGATCGCCCTGCTGGAGCTGGAGGGGATCACGAAGCGCTTCCCGGGGGTCCTCGCCTGCGATGGCGTCTCGCTGGAGGTGCGCCGCGGCGAGCCCCTCGCGCTCCTGGGCGAGAACGGCGCCGGGAAATCCACCCTCATGAACGTGCTGGCTGGGCTCTACCAGCCCGACGCCGGGAGGATCCTCATCGACGGGGAGCCGGTCCGGTTCCGCACGCCGGCCGACGCGCACGAACGCGGCATCGGCATGGTGCACCAGAACTTCATGCTGGTGCCGAGCATGACGGTGGCGGAGAACGTCGCGCTCGGAATGAAGGCGCTTCACGGCGCTTTCCGGCTCGACCTGGGGGCGGCGCGGCGGCGCGTGGAGGAGGTCGCGGAGCGCCACGACCTGCCGGTGAGCCCGGACGCGCTGGTGGGGGAGCTCTCGGTGGGCGAGCAGCAGCGGGTGGAGCTCGTGAAGACGCTCTGCCTGGGCGCGCGGGTCCTCATCCTCGACGAGCCCACCTCCGCCCTGACGCCGCAGGAGACGGACGACCTGCTGGAGCGCCTGCGCCGCATGGCGGCCGAGCTCAGCATCGTCTTCATCAGCCACAAGCTCAACGAGGCGAAGGCGCTCACCGACCGCGTCACCATCCTCCGGCACGGGGCGGTGGTCTTCCGGGGCCACACCGCCGACCATTCCGCCTCTGAACTGGCCGCGCTCATGGTCGGGCGCGAGGTGCGGGTGCCGCGCAACGCGGGCGCGGCAGGGCCTGGACAGCCCGTCATCACCGCCCGGGACCTCCGCGTCCGCGGCGACCGCGGCCACCTCGCCCTCGACGGGCTCGACCTCGAGGTGCGGCGGGGCGAGATCGTGGGGCTGGCCGGCGTCTCGGGCAACGGTCAGCGCGAGCTCGCCGGCGCGCTGGCGGGGCTGCGGCCCATCGAGAGTGGGACGATCCACCTCGACGGCGAGGACGTCACGCGCTGCCGGCCACGTGGGATCATCGTTCGCGGCATGGGCTACGTCCCGGAGGACCGGCACCACGAGGGCATCGTCCCGGCCTTCACGGTGAGGGAGAACCTCGTCCTGAAAGACTTCGCGAGCGCGCGCTTCAGCCGCGGACCGTTCCTGCGCCTGCGCGAGATCGCCGCTCACGCGGACCGGCTGCGAGAGCGCTACGACATCCGCTGCTCGTCCACCGGCGCCGCCGCCGGGTCGCTCTCGGGCGGCAACATCCAGAAGGTCATCCTGGCGCGCGAGCTGGCCCGTGGGCCGCGGGCGCTGGTGGCCGTGTACCCCACGCGCGGCGTCGACATGGGCGCCGCCGAGTTCATCCACGACGAGCTCCTCGCGCTGCGGGGGGCCGGCGCGGGCATCCTCCTCGTATCGGAGGAGCTCGACGAGATCCTGAACCTCGCCGACCGCGTCGCGGTGATCTACGAGGGCAGGATCCTCGCCGTGCTCCCGGCCCGCGAGGCGACCCGTGCGTCGCTGGGGCTCCTCATGGCCGGGGTGGTGGGTGTCTAGGTTCCGGCTCCTCTACCGAGCGGCGATCGTGCTGGCGGCGGCCCTGGTGGCGGCTGGCGTGGGGGCGCTGGTGCTCGCGGCCATCGGGAAGAGCCCGTGGGACACCTACGCCGTCATCCTCACCGGCCCGCTCCACGACCGCTTCGGCGTGACGGAGATCCTGGTCCGAGCGGTGCCACTCACGCTGGTGGCCTTGGGCATCGCCATCTCCTTCCGGAGCGGCATCCTGAACATCGGCGCGGAGGGGCAGATGATGATGGGGGTGCTCGCGGCCGCGGGCGCCGCCCTGGCGTTCCCGCGGCTGCCGGGCCTCCTGCTCGTGCCCCTCTGTCTCGCCGCGGGCGCCACCGGAGGGGCGCTCTGGGCCGGGATCGCCGGCGTCCTGCGGGCTCGACTGTCGGTGAACGAGATCCTGAGCACGGTCATGCTCAACTACATCGCGGTCCAGGTCTACACCTTCGTGCTGCGCGGGCCGCTCATCGATCCCGACGAGCTCCTGACCGGCTCCGGCACGCCGCAGTCCATGCGCCTCGCGCGGGCGGCCTGGCTCCCACGGCTCATCCCGGGCACCCGCCTCCACGCGGGGCTCCTCATCGCCCTGGCGCTCGCGGCGGGCGTGTGGCTCCTCCTGTGGAGGACGACGCTGGGCTTCTCGCTGCGCGCAGCGGGCGCGGGGAGCAAGGCGGCGCGCTACGCTGGCATCCGGGTGGAGCGGTCGCTCGTCACGGCCATGCTCTTCGCCGGCGGCTTCGCCGGGTTGGCGGGCGCCGTCGAGGTGCTGGGCGTCCACCACCGCGCCATCGAAGGCATCTCGTCCGGCTACGGCTTCGCCGGTATCGTGGTGGCCCTCTTCGGCGCGCTCCACCCGGCCGGCATCGTGCCGGCGGCCGTCTTCTTCGGGCTGCTCCTGGTGGGCGCCGACATGACCCAGCGGTCGTCCGGCGTCCCTGCCAACATGATCCTCGTCCTGCAGGGGGTCATCATCATGGTCATCGTCTCGGCCCGCATGGTCCTCGCGAACCCTTACGCGGAGGAGCGGGCGCGGCGGCTCCTGCAGCGATGGCTGCGGCCGCGCGGCGGGGCCCCGGCCGCCCCCGGCGCGGTGGAACCGTGACCGGCCACATGCTCCGCGACGTGCTGTCGCTGGGGGTCTTCTTCTCGGTGGGCCTCGTCCTCGCGGCGCTGGGCGAGATGTTCAACCAGCGGGCCGGCATCTTCAACCTCGGGTGCGAGGGGATCATGAGCGTGGGGGCATTCGTCGCCTTCCTGCCGCCCCACTACGTCCACTCGGGGCCGCTCGCCGGCTGGGCCAACCTGCTCGGCCTGGGCGCCGCGGTGGGGGCGGGCGCGCTCCTGGGGCTCCTCTTCGCGCTCGTCACCGTCACCTTCCGCGCGCCGCAGGGCATCGCCGGCATCGGGCTGGAGATGCTGGGCTGGGGCGTGGCAGGCACGCTGTTCCGGCATTTCATCGGTGGCGTCACCGGCATCGAGGGCATGGAGGCCTGGCCCGTCCCGGGCCTTTCGCGCATCCCCTACCTGGGAACGATCCTCTTCGCGCAGAACCCCCTCGTCCTGGTGGCCCTGCTCGCCATCCCGGGCAGCTGGTATCTGCTCCATCGCACGGCGTGGGGGCTGCGCGTCCGCGCGGTGGGCACCCACCCACGCGCGGCCGACACCATGGGCATCAGCGTGGTGCGGGTGCGCTACCAGGCGCTCGCGCTGGGCGGCGCCATGGCCGGGCTGGGCGGCGCCTACCTGTCCCTGTGCCAGGCGAAGATGTTCGCAGACGATCTCGTGGCCGGGCGAGGCTTCATCGCGGTGGCGCTCGTCTACTTCGGTCGCTGGAGCCCGTGGGGCATCGTGGGCGGGGCGCTGCTTTTCAGCTTCGCGCAGGCCTTCCAGCTCGCGACGCAGGTGGGCGGCATCAGGTTTCCCTACGAGTTCGCGGTGATGCTGCCCTACGTCCTCGTCATCGTCGTCCTCGCCTTCGCTCGCCGCTCCCGCATGCTGGGCCCGGCCGCGCTGGGAAAGCCCTACGACCGCGAGGTGCGGGTGTGATGGCGGCGCGATTCCAGCCGGCTCACCTCCGGGCCGCCAGCCCCCGCGCGAGGGTCCCCAGCTCCGCTGCGTCGGCGTCGGACACGAGCGCGTAGCCCAGCTCGCCGCTCCGCCAGAAGAAGGCGTGGAAGCGCCGATCGTCCGCCGAGCGCAGCTCGCCCGGCGCGAACGGCCACGCGAGGCCTTCCGCGGGGACCTCGAGCAGCGTGACCGCGTGCAGCCGTGCTCACCTACGCGCTCCCGGAAGTAGCCGACGCTGCCTCCCTGGAGCGTCATGGGCGGAAGCTCCGGGACGTCGGGCGCGAAATCGAGCCTGCCCTGGAACCAGGGCTTCACCTGGTGCGGGCCCCCGCTCTCGATCTCCACCCGGCGCTCCCGGCTCAGGACGCGCAGGTGATCGCTCACCGCCTCCGACGTGAGCAGCGCCAGCTCGGAGCGGCGGCCTGACGTCCACCCCCACGTGAGCACGCCGGCGCTGGCCGCCACGAGCCCGGCGGCGATCGCGGGGACGGCCCATCGCGCGGCGGACGAGGAGAAGCGGCGCGCGGGCGAGGGGGGCGCCCGGAGGTCCACCAGCCGCGCCAACCGGTGCTTGAGGGCGAAGGAGGCCGGGTACTGGGGCAGGTCCTCGTCGAGCACAGCGCTGAGCGCCCGCTCGTCGTGGTCGGCCTTCGCGCAGGCCGGGCACGACGCGAGGTGCGCCACGATCGCCTCCTCGGCGTCCGGCTGCAGCGTGCCCCGGTGATGAGCCAGCAGGTGAAGCTCGGCCTCGGCGCACGTCATGGCAGCTTCCGGTCGAGCGCGTAGTCGGACAGCTTCTCGCGGAGGCCTGCCCGGGCGCGGGCGAGCCGCGACTTCACGGTCCCCGCGGCGCATCCCAGCACGAGCGCCATCTCCGCCTCGCTCAGCCCCTCCAGGTCGAGCAGGATGGCCGTCCGGGCGTCCTCCGTCAGCGTGCGCATGGCGGCCTCGATGTCCGACCCGACGCCGCGCCGCGCCTGCTCGAGCGCGAAGTCGCCGCCAATCCAGGAGCCACGCAGCGGCGGATCGCTGGCCGCTTCCGGGCTGACGGGTGGCTCCGCGGGCCTGCGCCGGCCGTCGCGATGGCCGGAGAGGTGGGTGTTGCGCAGGATTCGGAACAGCCAGGCCTTGAGGTTCGTGCCGGGCGCGAACTGGTGGAGCGCCTGCAGGGCGCGCAGGTAGGTCTCCTGGACGAGGTCCTCGGCGTCGGTCGGCGAGCGGGTGAGGTGGCGCGCGAGGTTGTGCAGCGTGTCGGCATGGGCGAGCGCCTCGCGAGCGAGGGAGGCGTTGTCGCGCGCCCGCGTCCGGATGGGCATGTGCGATTTGTACACCGGCCCCCGTCGACGATGGATGATCCCGCCAACGCGCCAGCGCCGGATCCGTTCCGTGGCGACCTCGAAGGGGCGGCGCAGGAACCGGCGCGGGGCCCCTGCGTTGCGCCTGCCAGAGACCGCTGCGCTCCGCTCCCCGCGGACGCCCCGGCCAGAGGGAAGCCACCATGAAGGCACCCATCGATCGCCGGACCTTCCTCAAGATCTCGACCATCTCCCTCGGATTCGGCGCGCTCTACACCGTGTCGCCGGCGCTCGCGGGCGGAGGGGAAGCCGCCGAGGCGAAGCGGCGCCTGGCAGCGCTGAACGGAGAGGCCCTCGAGCCGTTCTCCTTCGTGCAGCTGAGCGACACGCACGTCGGATCGCAGGCCCCTCAGAACCCCGCCGGAACCCGCGCCTTCGAGCGGGCGGTGGAGATCGTGAACGGCCTCCGCGACCGTCCCGACATGGTCCTCTTCACGGGCGACCTCACGCATGACGCCGAGGACCGCGCCGAGCGTGCGAAGCGGATGCAGCGCTTCCGCGAGATCGCGGGGCGGCTCCAGGTGAAAGATCGAAGGACCGTGCCCGGCGAGCACGACGCCGCGGTCGACGGGGGGGCGCTCTACCGGGAGGTGTTCGGCGAATCGTTCTACGCGTTCGATCACCGCGGCGTGCACTTCGTGGCGCTCGACAACGTCTCGCTCAAGAAGCCCGAGGTCGGGCCCGAGGGCGTCGCCTGGCTGAAGAAGGACCTGACCCGGTTCGCCTCGACGGTGCCCATCGTCGTCCTCACGCACCGGCCGCTCTTCGATCTCCGGCCGGACTGGGAGTGGTTCACGCGCGATGGCGACCAGGTGATGGCGGCGCTCGCGTCGTATGAGAACGTCACGGTGCTGTATGGACACATCCACCGCGAGGACGTGCACGCGACGACTGGAACGCACCACTACGCGGCGCGCTCGCTGTGCTGGGCGTTCCCGGACCCCAAGCAGGCGGCGGAGCGGAAGCCGATCCGGTTCGACCCGGAGCAACCGTTCCGGAACCTCGGCCTGCGGGCGCTGCACGCGACGCGAGGAAACGGGCCGTCGGCCCTCGCGCTCGGGCTCGACGAGATCGAGCTGACGCTGCGAGAGACCTCCGGGACGGAGGGCTTCCAGCAAGTGCTGAAGCCTTCGTCGATCTAGAAGTTCCGCGAGCTTCAGTCTGGCTCCATCCCTGTGCCGCACCGAGAGGAGTGACGAAATGAGGAGATCGAACGGCGCGTTCTTGGTCCTGGCGATCGCCCTCGCGGGCGCGGCCCGCGGAGACCCGGCGAGCCCTGCGGCGGGAGCGCCGCGGGTGGTGGAGATCGCAGCGAGGCAGTTCGAGTTCACGCCACGGGAGATCACACTGCAGAAGGACCAGCCCGTCACCATCCGCGTCGCGAGCCGGGACGTGACTCACGGCTTCTACCAGAAAGACCTCGGGCTCGACCTCGAGGTCGAGCCCGGCAAGGTCGCCGAGGCGACCATCACGCCCCGGACGGCCGGGACGTTCACCATCATCTGCGATCACTTCTGCGGAAACGGGCACGGCAACATGAAGGTGACCGCCATCGTGGTGGACGCCGAGGTGAGAACGGGGCGGTGAGCCGGGCCGCCTCCGCCGCGCTCGTCCTCGCTGGGCTCGCCTCGATGGCCGCCTGCCGGGCCTGCCCACCGGGCCGGCTCGAGCGCACGTGGCCGCGCGGGTGAAGCGCGTCCCTATTGGGCGGGAAGTCCGAGGCGCGAGCCCTCTCCTAGGCCGGCCGAGCATGGTGTCGTCGAAGGTCGTGAGCCACACCGCGGGGTCGCGGTTGCGCGTGACGACCGAGGCTGCGCGGCCCGTCCGCTCGACGAAGAACTGGTAGACGTCGCGGCTCTCCTCGCGCGTCATCGGCTCGAGCTCGATGGTGACGATCTCGGCCATGAGAGGGTCGCGCGAGTGGTCGAGACGGCTCTGGCGCAGCTTGCGCAGCAGCGCGTCCGCGGTGGAAGCGGACGTCGAAGCCGCAGCGGCAAGCGAGCTGGCCGGGGGCGCTGGCGACGAAGGTCTTCGTGCGCGGGTCGTCGCCGGGATCCGTCGACCGCTTCCCCGACGCGACAGCGGATGCGCACTCTCCGCGAGCGCCGAGGCGGGCCCTCGGAGCCATCCCGGCGCGCTTCGTGGTTCATCATCGGCTGACGGGTGGAGTGATGGGCGCGCGATGCAAACGCGCTCGACGGTGCGGATGCCTTGCCGCAGCCGCGCCGCACGCCGTGTCCGCCCCGAGCACGATTCACGACCGGCCGCGGCCGAGTCAGCGGCATTCAGGGCAGTTCTGATGGCAGCCAGCGCCCTACACCGGGCCTAGCTCCACCACTCGGGGGGCGTGCTCTTCTGCCGCATGGTCCCGCGAAAGGGTGACACCGGGTCGCGGGACGGTGGGACGTCGGGGCAGGTCTCGCCCGTCGAAATGACTCGCCGACTCGAGGTGAGCCGGCGAGCAGCGCGAACGGAAGGAGCCAGGGAGCGCAGGTGGCAGGGCACGTTGTGTCCACGAGGCACGAGGGACCTACTCGGAAAGGGCTTCAAGACATGAGGATTCGTATCACGCAAGCAGTGCTGTCGAGTGCATTGACCCTGGGCCTGGCGCTCACAGGTTGCGGTGGGGCGACGTCGCCCGAGGGAAACTCGACGGTTTCGGGACTGGCATCGGCTGACGCTCCCGTCAGTACCGTCTCCTTGAGGGACTCTTCTGTCCCGCCACAGGAGCGGACGATGACCGCCGACGCAAACGGAGCGTTCTCGTTCGATGTCACGGGTCTCACGCCGCCGTTCATGCTGAAGGGCGACGAAGGTTCGACGAGGCTCTACGCGCTCACGTTGAAGAGCGGCACGACCGAGCTCAACGCGCTCACCACCGCCGTGCTCGCAGCGGCCTCGGACCGGGACCTCGACGAGGAGTGGTCGGGCGACCACGGGCACGCGGTGCAGAACGTCGGTCGCGTCATGACGAGCCTCCGCACGGTGCTCGCGCCGCTCTTCCAGCACTACGGCGTCAAGTTCGGTGAGGACTGGGACGAGTCGCGGGCGTACCGCACCATGCTGCGCGAGGTGAACTTCGTCGTGAGGTCGGGCGTCGTCACCGTCACGAACAAGGCCACCGGCGCGGTCATCTTCACGGCTCTTCTGAGCGACCTCGCCTCGGGCGTACTCCATCCCGAGAACATCCCGGGCGGCGCGGTGACTCCCCCTCCGCCCGCAGCGTGCGTCTACGTCTACTCGGCCTGGGGCGCCTGCCTGTCGAACGCCTCGCAGACGCGGACGGTGACGTCCTCGTCTCCCGCCGGCTGCACCGGGACCACGGTCCTGTCGCAGGCCTGCGTCTACACGCCTCCGGTCATCGACGGCGCGGCGCTGTATGCGCAGAAGTGCGCGAACTGCCACGGCCCGCTCGCCACGAGCAGCAAGAAGGGCCGGACGGCTGCGCAGATCACCGCGGCCGGCATGACCATGGGCCTCAGCGCTGCGCAGGTCCAGGCTCTGGCGACCGTCCTGGTTACGACCACGCCTCCTCCCACCGCCTGCACGTACACAACGGGCGCGTGGGGCGCGTGCCAGCCGAGCAGCACGCAGACCCGCACGGTGACGGCTGCCCCCGCCGGCTGCACGGGCACTCCGCCCGCGTCCTCGCAGTCCTGCACCTACGTGCCTCCGGTCACGACGTGCAGCTCGTTCACCTACTCGGGGTTCGGCGCCTGCCAGTCGAACAACACGCAGGTGCGGACGGTGGCGTCCTCATCGCCGAGCGGCTGCACGGGCGGTACGCCGGTGCTGACGCAGTCCTGCACCTACGTGCCTCCGATCACGACGTGCAGCTCGTTCACCTACTCGGCGTTCGGCGCCTGCCAGTCGAACAACACGCAGACGCGTTCGGTGACGTCCTCGTCGCCGAGCGGCTGCACGGGCGGCACGCCGGTGCTCACGCAGGCCTGCACCTACGTGCCTCCGGTCACGACGTGCAGCTCGTTCACCTACTCGGCGTTCGGCGCCTGCCAGTCGAACAATACGCAGGTGCGCACGGTGACGTCCTCGTCGCCGAGCGGCTGCACGGGCGGCACGCCTGTGCTCGCGCAGTCCTGCACCTACGTGCCTCCGGTCACGACGTGCAGCTCGTTCACCTACTCGGGGTTCGGCGCCTGCCAGTCGAACAATACGCAGGTGCGCACGGTGACGTCCTCGTCGCCGAGCGGCTGCACGGGCGGCACGCCGGTGCTCGCGCAGGCCTGTACGTACACGCCGCCCCTCGACGGGACCGCGCTGTACAACCAGTATTGCTCGGGGTGCCACGGCAACGGCAAGAAGGGCGCCTCGGCCAGCGCGACCCGGAGCGCAATCAGCAGCAACAAGGGCGGCATGGGTTCGCTCTCGAACCTCACCACGGCCCAACTCCAGGCGATCTCGTCCGCGCCGTAGCCAGCCAGCGTTGAGCTGAAGAAGACCGGGGCGCCCTGCTCAGCGAGGCAGGGCGCCTCGGTCGTTTCGTCCGCGGTCGACCAGGCGAAGGCTGTTCGGCGGAAGCGATCGCGCGCGAACCTGGCGTGTTCGTCGTGAACCAGGCCCTCGTGCGCAGGCTGCACCGGACGGCCGCATCGACGTGCTAATTCTAGGTCCTGAGCGGCGGCCACCGCGCACCTCTCACCCCGGGACCTCCAACATGAACGCCCTCGCCGCCCTGGCCCTCGGGCTGGCGCTCGCCGCCGACCCCTCGCCGGCGTGCCCGCCGCCGCCCGCCTGTCCGCCCTGCCCGGCGAAGCCGCCCGCGCCGCCGCCGAAGGTCTGGATCGGCAGCGCTGGGCTGGGCTTCCTGGCGGTGACCGGAAACGCGCGCAGCGTGACGCCACCCTGAACGCGGCCGTGGAGCGCAAGAGCGAGCATTGGGTGCTCGGGGTCAAGGCCTCCGGCAACTACGGCGAAAGCCGTCCAGCCGGCGCCGCGCGCTCCGAGACCTCGGCCGAGAGCGCCAGCCTCTTCCTCCGCGGAGACTACCGGGTCACCTCCAGGCTGAGCAGCTACCTCCTCGGCGGCGTCGAGACCGATCACCCGCGCAGCGTCGAGGTGCGGTGGTCGCAGGAGGGGGGCGCCGGCTACGCATGGGTGGACCAGGCCTGGGACGACCAGAAGCTCTTCCTGCGCACCGACCTCGGCGTCCGCTTGACCGAGGAGTACCGCTTTCAGTACTTCCCGTCGCCCGCCCGCGTCAGCCCGCGCGAGATCCTGTACACCGCCCCGCGCGGCGCGGTGGCCTTCCGCTGGCAGCTCGAGAAGCGGGTTCTTTTCACCGAGGACCTCGAGGTCCTGCGCAGCCTCAGCGAGGACCGGCTGCTCGTGAACAGCGTGGCGAAGCTCAGCTCGAAGGTGTACGGCCCGCTCGCGGTGGGCGTGGGCTACACGCTCAGCTACGACGGCGCCCCCGCCGCCCCGAAGATCCCGTGGGACGGCACGCTGTCCGTCACGCTCGACTACCTGCTGTGATCCCGACGAGCACCGACCCGTCGCGCTACGTGCAGGGCCGGATGTTCACCAGCCGAGTGAGCAGTGTCGCGAAGATCGTCGGCCACCTCGACACGCCCCTGGATGTCGGCGTGCCCGCGCCCGAATACCGCGAAGCCGTGTCGGCCGCGAGCACGGCTCATACGGAGCTGCGCGCCGCCTGCGACGCCTGACGTCGGGAGAATCCGCTCCGCCGCCCAGCCACCATCACAGTCGAACGACGCGACGTGGGACCGCGTCCGAAGCGGGAGTACGATTGCGCCCTGCCATGCCCGACCTCTCTCCGAAGCTGCGCCGCAAGGCGTTGGAAGCCCTCTCACGCGACGCCTTGGCCGTGGTCAGCACCAAGCTCGACCTGGTCGTCGAGGATCGGCGTGCCCAAGTCGCCCACGTCGAGGCCATCCTCGAGGCCAAGGGCCCGAAGTTCGGCGACGTCCTGCGGCTCCTCTCCCGCGACGACCTGAAGGACATCTGCGAGGTGCTGGGCCTCGACACCTCGGGCAAAGAGAAGGAGCCCATCGTCCGGCGGATCCTCGCGGCCGAGGGCGACGGGACGACTCCCGCGCCGGCGGCGGTCGAGGCGGAGCCAGCGGTGCCCCGGGTGGCGAAGCGAGCGAAGGCGAACGGCTCCAACGGCGGCGACCTCGGCTTCGAGGATAAGCTCTTCAAGGCCGCGGACAAGCTCCGCAACAACATGGACGCGGCCGAGTACAAGCACGTCGTCCTCGGCCTCGTCTTCCTCAAGTACATCAGCGACGCCTTCGAGGAGCTGCACGCGCGGCTCGTTGCCGAAGCCGACCAGGGGGCCGATCCCGAGTCGAGGGACGAGTACGTTGCCGAGCGCGTCTTCTGGGTCCCCAAGGAGGCGCGCTGGCCCCACATCCAGGCGAACGCGAAGCAGGCGGGCATCGGCCAGCTCATCGACGACGCCATGGTGGCCATCGAGCGCGACAACCCGAAGCTCAAAGGCGTGCTGGCGAAGAACTACGGCCGGCCGCAGCTCGACAAGCAGCGGCTGGGCGAGCTGGTGGACCTGATCTCCACCATCGGCTTCGGGACCAAGGAGCACCGCTCCAAGGACATCCTGGGCCGCGTCTACGAGTACTTCCTGGGGGAGTTCGCGCTGGCCGAAGGTCGGCAGGGCGGGCAGTTCTACACCCCGCGCTGCGTGGTCCGCACGCTCGTGGAGATGCTCGCGCCGTACAAGGGGCGGGTCTACGACCCCTGCTTCGGTTCGGGTGGCATGTTCGTCCAGTCGGAGAGCTTCATCGAAGAGCACCAGGGGCGCGTCGGGGACATCAGCATCTTCGGGCAGGAGTCGAACCCGACCACCTGGCGCCTCGGCAAGATGAACCTCGCTATCCGGGGCATCGAGGCGAACCTTGGCGAGGAGAACGCGGACAGCTTCCACCGGGACTTGCACAAGGATCTCAAGGCGGACTTCATCCTCGCGAACCCGCCCTTCAACGTGAGCGACTGGGGTGGGGAGCGGCTGCGAGAAGACGTGCGGTGGAAGTACGGCGCCCCACCCGTGGGCAACGCCAACTTCGGCTGGGTGCAACACTTCATCCACCACCTGTCTCCAACGGGCATGGCCGGTTTCGTGCTCGCCAACGGTTCGATGTCGTCGGGGCAGTCGGGCGAGGGGGAGATCCGCAAAGCCATCGTTGAAGGCGACCTCGTGGACTGCATGGTTTCGCTGCCGGGGCAGCTCTTCTACTCGACGCAGATCCCGGCGTGCCTCTGGTTCCTGGCGCGCGACAAGCGGAACGGCCGGCTCCGAGACCGGCGCGGTGAGGTGCTCTTCATCGACGCCCGCAAGCTCGGCCGGATGATCGACCGCACCCAGCTCGAGCTCGCGCCCGAGGACGTCGCCAAGATCGCTGGCGCCTACCACGCCTGGCGCGGCGACAAGGGTGCCGTGAAGTACGAGGACGTGGCCGGGTTCTGCAAGGGCGCCACGCTCGACGAGATCCGGGGCCACGGGCACGTGCTCACACCGGGCCGGTACGTCGGCGCCGAGGACGTCGTGGACGACGGCGAGCCGTTCGAGGAGCGCTTCCCGAAGCTGGTGGCGAAGCTGGAGGAGCAGTTCGAGGTCGCCGCAGGGTTGAAGAAGCGGATCCGCGAGGGACTGAGCCGCGTGGGGCCCCGCGGTGTCGAGTGAGTGGACCACGATGACCCTGCGTGCAGCAGGAGTTCGACTGCTTGACTGCGATCATCGCACTCCTCCGGCAAGGCCAGAGGGCCGACCGTACGTGGCCATCCCACAGATTGCGGACGGGCGCCTCGACTTAGCGGCGGCGCGGCGGATCTCCGAGGGCGACTACGAGGACTGGACACGCCGCACGCTTCCGCAGGCCAACGACGTGGTGGTCGTGCGGCGCTGCAACGCCGGGGACACAGCATGGGTGCCCGCCGGCGTGCAGTTTGCCTTGGGCCAGAACCTCGTCCTACTGCGGTCGGACGGGAGCCGCGTGTTGCCGGAGTTCCTGCGGTGGCTGGCAAGAGGACCGGGCTGGTGGGAACAGGTGCGCAAGTTCATGAACGTTGGTGCCGTCTTCGACAGTCTGAAGTGTGGCGACATCCCCAACTTCGAACTCACCATTCCTCCGGCGAGCGAGCAGGCCGCAATCGTCCAGTTGCTGGGCGCCCTCGACGACAAGATCGAGCTGAACCGCCGGATGAACGAGACGCTAGAGGCGATGGCGAGGGCGATCTTCAAGTCCTGGTTCGTGGACTTCGACACCGTGCGCGCCAAGGCCGAGGGGCGGGAGCCGGCCGGCATGGACTCGGCGAAGGCGGCGCTGTTCCCGTATGAGTTCGAGCGGTCTGAGCTGGGGGAGATCCCGCGCGGGTGGCGGATCGGGACTGTGGGCGCCATCGCGAGCGTCATCGATTGCCTGCATAGCAAAAAGCCCGAGCGACAAACGACCGGACGGCCGTTCCTCCAACTCTTTAATATCCCGGACAGCGGCCTGATGGACCTTTCGGAGATATACTCGGTCTCTGACGCTGACTACGCGATCTGGACCTCGAAGGTCGAGGCGTCGCCCGGCGATTGCGTCATCACCAATGTTGGTAGGGTCGGAGCGGTCGCGCAGGTCCCGACAGGCTTCAACGGCGCGCTCGGGAGGAACATGACGGGCGTGCGGTGCAAGCCCGACTGCCCCTACCCCACGTTCCTCGTTGAAGGGCTCCTGTCCCAGGCAATGCGCGAGGAGATTAGGCGCAAGACCGACACGGGCACGATCCTGGACGCTCTCAACGTCCGCAACATCCCGCTCCTTCGCCTGATCCTTCCGCCGGCGCCAGTCATGGCTCAGTTCGAATCCGTCGGCCGGCCGCTGCGGGCCCAGATGGAGGCCAGCCACCGCGAGTCCCTCACGCTTGCGGCACTCCGCGACGCCCTCCTCCCCAAGCTCCTCTCCGGAGAGCTGCGCGTCCGCGAGGCCGAGGCCGTCGTCGGCCGCCCGGCGTGATGGTAACCTCTTGTCGACAAACGGCTTTCCCGTCGAGACCGGCTAAGGTCATGCCCCTTACATCGCACCCAGCCCGGCGATCCCGGTGGTCGGGAACGGGACCGCTGAGCCGCTGACCGGTAACATTCCGGATTCACGGCGTTCCGACGGGAGGATGCGATGGCGAGCAGCGGGCCCAGGCGGCCGGCCAAGGGGCCGGCCCGCATCGAGTACCTGAAGGTCCAGAACTACCGGGCGCTCCGCTCGGTGGAGCTCACGAAGCTCACGCCGCTCACGGTGCTCCTCGGTCCGAACGGCAGCGGGAAGTCCACCGTCTTCGACGTGTTCGGTTTTCTCTCGGAGTGCTTCTCCGTCGGGCTCCGCAAGGCGTGGGACAAGCGCGGTCGCTTCCGCGAGCTGCGCAGCCGCGGAGCGTCCGGCCGGATCGTGTTCGAGCTCCGCTACCGCGAGGAGCCTCAGGCCGAGCCCGCCACCTACCACTTGGAGATAGACGAGGTGAAGGGCCGTCCCGTCGTCTGGCAGGAGTGGCTGAAGTGGCGTCGCGTCGAGCCGGGGGTGGCCGGCGCCCCGTACAAGATCCTGAACTTCACCAACGGCAAGGGGTGGGTGATCTCCGGCGAGCGCCCGGAACGCGACGATAACAAGGTGCAGGAGGAGCTGGACGATCCCGAGATGCTCGCGGTGAGCACCCTTGGCCGACTGGCCAAGAACCCTCGCGTCGCCGCGCTCCGCCGGTTCATCACGGACTGGTACGTCTCCTACCTCTCCGTGGACGACACGCGCGGACAGCCGGAGGCCGGGCCGCAGGAGCAGCTCAGCCGGACGGGCGACAACCTCGGCAACGTCATGCAGTACCTCACCGAGCAGCACCCGGAACGGCTCGCCGAGATCATGGAGGCGATGAAGCGCCGCGTTCCGCGCCTGGAGGCGGTAATCCCCGAGCAGATGAAGGACGGCCGCCTGCTGCTCCAGATCAAGGACGCGCCCTTCGATCAACCGATCCTCTCGAAGTTCGCGTCGGACGGCACGCTCAAGCTCCTCGCCTACTTCCTGGTGCTGTACGACCCGCACCCGCACCAGTTCATCGGGGTCGAGGAGCCGGAGAACTTCCTGCACCCGCGGCTCCTGCCGGAGCTGGCGGAGGAGTGCCGGAAGGCGTCCGGCCGGTCCCAGCTTCTCGTGACGACGCACTCCCCATTCTTCGTCGACGCCCTCAAGCCGGAGGAGGTGCGCGTGCTGTACCGCGACGCGGACGGTTACACGCGCGTGGTCCGCGCCGCCGACGTGAAGGGCATTAGGGAGTTCATGGACGCCGGCGCGCTCCTCGGGCAGCTCTGGCTAGAGTCGCACTTCGGCGTGGGCGATCCGCTGGTGAACGGCGGGGCGCCGCGCTCGGGGAGGCGCTCCACGTGAGCGTCGCCCAGGTGGAGGTTCTCGTCGAGGAGTCCTCGGCGGAGGCCGCGCTCCAGCTCCTGCTGCCGCGTCTCCTCGGCGAGGTGCGGTTCCAGATCCACCAGCACCGGGGGAAGAGCGATCTGCTGGCGAAGCTCCCGGGGAAGCTCCAGGGGTACGCCGCCTGGATCCCCGCCGACTGGAGAATCCTCGTCGTGGTGGACGGCGATCACGGCGACTGCCAGGCACTAAAGGGCAAGCTCGAACGTGAGGCAGCCCGAGCTTGCCTGCGGACGCGCACGTCCGCCGGCGGCTCGCCGCCATGGTGCGTGGTCAACCGGATCGCCATCGAGGAGCTGGAGGCGTGGTTCTTCGGCGACTGGGCCGCGGTGCGGGCCGCGTATCCTCGCATCGACGCGAACGTGCCGCGGCAGGCGGGCTTTCGCGCTCCCGACCGCATTCGTGGCGGGACGTGGGAGACGCTGGAGCGGCTCCTCATGGAGGCCGGCTACTACGCCGCCGGGATGCCCAAGATCGAGGTTGCGAGGAACGTGGCGCCCCGCATGGACCCGGCGGCGAACACGTCCCCGAGCTTCAGAGTGCTCCGCGACGTGCTCCAGGAGCTCGCAGCATGACCCCGCCGCCGGCCGCTCCGCTCGGCGTCGCTGAGTCCGACGTCGAGGACCTGGCGCTTCAGCACTTCGCCAACCTCGGCTACGGGGTCATTCACGGCCCGAGCATGGCGCCAGGCGAGGCCAGGGCCGAGCGGGACCGCTACGAGGAGGTTGTGCTGCGCGGACGGCTCGACGGTGCCCTGCGCCGTCTCAACCCGGGGTTGCCGGCCGCAGCACTCGAAGAGGCGATGCGGAAGGTGCTTCACCCGCCTGCGCCGTCGCTCATCACCAACAACCGGGTCCTCCACAAGATGCTGCGCGACGGCGTCGAAGTCGACGTGGCCGGCGCGGGCGGCGAGGTCCGGGGCGTGCGTGTCCACCTGGTGGACTGGGCCGACCCGGAGAAGAACGACCTCATCGCGGTAGACCAGTTCACCGTGGTCGAGGGGCAGGTCAACCGCCGGCCCGACGTCGTCGTCTTCCTGAACGGGATGCCGGTCGGGCTCCTGGAACTCAAGAACCCGGCCGACGAGAATGCCACCATCCAGGACGCGTTCCAGCAGGTCCAGAACTACTCGAAGCAGCTCCCCGCGCTCTTCGCCTACAACGCCCTCGTCGTCATCTCCGACGGGATGCTGGCGCGCGTCGGCACGCTGACCTCCAACTGGGAGCGGTTCGCGCCGTGGCGGACGGTGGACGGCACCGTCGTGGCCCACGCCGGCGCACTGGAGCTCTCCACGCTCCTCGACGGTGTTTTCGAGAAGGAGCGGTTCCTCGACCTCGTGCGGAACTTCATCGTCTTCGAGGACGACGGCGCCAGCGTCGTGAAGAAACTCGCCGGCTACCACCAGTTCCACGCGGTGCGCGCGGCGGTGGCCGAGACGGTTCGAGCCACCGGCCCCGGCGGTGACCGGAAGGTGGGCGTGGTCTGGCACACCCAAGGGTCGGGGAAGTCGCTCACCATGACCTTCTACGCCGGCAAGGTGATCCAGGAGCCAGCGATGAAGAACCCCACGCTGGTGGTCATCACCGACCGCAACGATCTCGACAACCAGCTCTTCGGGACCTTCAACAATTGCAACGAGCTGCTCCGCCAGCGACCGCAGCAGGCCGAGAGCCGCTACGACCTGGTCGAGAAGCTCGAGGTGGCGGCCGGCGGCGTCATCTTCACCACCATCCAGAAGTTCCTGCCGTCGGACCAGGAGGAGAAGATCCCGCCGCTCTCCACGCGCCGCAACGTCGTCGTGATCGCCGACGAGGCGCACCGCAGCCAGTATGGTTTCCGCAGCCGCATGGTCGCGGGCGAGGGGGGCGGCCAGCTCGTGGCAGGGTTCGCCCAGCACATGCGCGACGCGCTCCCCGGCGCGTCCTTCATCGGCTTCACCGGCACGCCCGTCGAGCAGAACGACCGGAACACCAAAGCCGTCTTCGGCGAGTACATCTCGATTTACGACATCCAGCGCGCCGTCGCCGACGGCGCCACCGTGCCCATCTACTACGAGAGCAGGCTGGCCAAGCTCTCGCTCAAGGAGGAGCAGAAGCCCGTCATCGACGAGGAGTTCGAGGAGATCACCGAGGGCGAGGAGGAGGATCGCCGGACCGCGCTCCGGTCGAGGTGGGCCGCCTTGGAGGCGGTGGTCGGCGACGAGAAGCGGATCCGGCTCATCGCCGAGGATCTGGTGCGCCACTTCGAGGCCCGCCTGGAGACGATGGACGGCAAGGCCATGGTGGTCTGCATGTCGCGCCGCATCTGCGTGGAGATGTACGCGGCCATCACCAGCCTCCGGCCGGCGTGGCACGACCCTGACGACCCTAAGGGGACCATCAAGGTCGTGATGACCGCCTCCGCGTCGGACCCCGAAAGCTTCCAGGCCCACCGGCGCAGCAAGACCCAGCTCCTCGACGTGGCCAAGCGTTTCAAGGACCCGGCCGACCCGCTCGAGGTCGTCATCGTCCGCGACATGTGGCTCACGGGGTTCGACGCGCCGTGCCTCCACACGCTCTACGTGGACAAGCCGATGCGCGGCCACGGGCTCATGCAGGCCATCGCCCGCGTGAATCGCGTCTTCAAGGACAAGCCGGGCGGGCTCGTGGTGGACTACCTCGGCGTCGCCGATGAGCTTCGGAGCGCACTCGCCACCTACACGGCCGCCGGCGGCCTTGGCCGCACAGCCATCGACCAGGAGGAGGCCGTCAAAGTCGTCCTGGAGAAGGTGGAGGTCTGCCGCGATATCTTCCACGGCTTCGACTACTCGAAGTTCCTCTCCGGCACGCCGGCCAACCGCCTCCGGCTCCTACCGGCGGCGCAGCAGCACATCTTCGCCCTGGAGGACGGTCGCGACCGGCTCGTGAAAGCGGTGACCGAGCTGGTCAAGGCGTTCGCGCTCGCTGTGCCGCACGCCCGGGCGATGGCTGTTCGGGACGAGGTGGCATTCTTCCAGGCGGTGAAAGCGGCGGTGGTGAAGTCATCCGGGGGCGGTGCCGGCAAGACCGACGCGGAGCTCGACCAGGCCATCCGGCAGATCGTCTCCAGCGCCATCGCCGCCGACGGCGTGGTCGACGTGTTCGCAGCGGCGGGGCTCGAGAAGCCCGACATCTCGATCCTGTCCGAGGAGTTCCTGGCGGACGTGAAGAACCTGCCGCAGAAGAACCTCGCGGTGGAGCTGCTAAGGAAGCTGCTCAACGACGAACTCAAGGTCCGCAAGAAGAAGAACCTGGTCCAGTCCGAGGCCTTCTCCGAGAAGCTGGAGAAGACGATCCTCAGGTACCGCAACCGCGCCATCGAGACCGCTCAGGTGATCGAGGAGCTCATCCAGCTGGCCAAGGACATGCGCGATGCGCAGCGGCGCGGGGAGGACCTGAAGCTCACCGAGGACGAGGCCGCGTTTTACGACGCGCTTGCCGACAAGGAGTCCGCGCAGCAGGTCATGACGGACAAGGATCTCTGCGAGATCGCGCGAGACCTCACGAGGACCATCCGCG
Source organism: Myxococcales bacterium (assembly GCA_038320275.1). Classification (GTDB taxonomy): domain Bacteria; phylum Myxococcota; class Myxococcia; order Myxococcales; family Anaeromyxobacteraceae; genus Anaeromyxobacter_A. Next base: position 22,568 of record JBBQEB010000029.1, read on the forward strand.
AGTCGGTCACCATCGACTGGACGGTGCGCGAGAACGTGCGCGCTCAGATCCGCGTGAAGGTCCGGCGCATCCTGACCCGGCGGGGCTACCCGCCGGATAGGCAGGCGAAGGCCGTCGAGACGGTGATGAAGCAGGCCGAGTTGCTGGCCGCAGATTGGGCCGAGGTCGCCTGACCTCGCCGGGTCCGCCCCGGCAACGCCAGAACACGCTGGGATAAGGGAGGCATCGTCGCTCTCATCCTCGGGAGCGCCCGCGCAGTGGGCTATGGGGCAAGGCTTCGGTGTTACGGTGGATTTCAGTGGCCTCGGCGGGACTCGAACCCACGGCCTACGGTTTAGGAAACCGCCGCTCTATCCACCTGAGCTACGAGGCCCGAACACGAAACGCTTCACTGCCTGCAGCCGATCTGCCTTGTACGGGGGCCAGTGACGGCCCCCGGACCCCCGGCCACCTGAGCTACGAGGCCAGCACACGAAACGCACGCGGGGGAGACGGGACCCTCGAGGCAAGCGGTATAGCACACGTCGCGGGGGCGGCACGCGAGCCGCTCGCGACCTCGATGCCCATGGCGCCCACCCGGCTCTGGAGGCCCGAGGCGCCTCGGAGCGCGGGCGCCGTCCATCCCCGACGCATGACCTACCTCAGCAGGTTCTTCCGTCATGATTGCGCGAGAACATCACGGCGCCTTGGGCGCCACGTGCTCCGTGTAGCCCGGGTTGCGGTGGTTCTGGCCGGGAATGTGCGCGTCCCAGCAGGAGTCGGAGCAGAAGTGGAGCTGGAACCGCTTGCGGTTGCAGGTGGACACGTCGCACTTGAAGTAGGGAGCACCGAAGGCGATGGGCTTCTTGCAGATGCTGCACTTGGACCACATGGGCAAATTCCCTTAGGCCGATGTGCGGCGCCGTGCCACGTTCCAGGTGGACGACCTCTGCGGGCCGGTTGAGCATCCGTCGACCGGTCGAGCCTTGTTCCCAGCCGAAGCGACGCGGCGCGCGTGACCGCATCGTTGATACGATGGAGGGCGACGGACCGCTCGTGTGGGGAGCGCGCGCCTCGCGATCGCGCAACCGCCATCGAAACGGTGTAGACGACGCCATGGCCGAGCGCGCTCCTCCTCCACGTCTCTCCCGCGAGGGCGGTGAGCGCCACCTCAGCAGCCGCGCCGCATGGCTCCGCGCCGCGGTGCTCGGCGCCGACGACGCCATCGTGTCCACGGCGTCGTTGATGCTGGGAGTCGCGGCCTCCTCTGCGTCGGGCCGGGCGACCCTGGTCGCCGGAGCGGCGGGGCTCGCCGCGGGCGCGATGTCGATGGGAGTCGGCGAGTACGTCTCGGTGAGCTCGCAGCGGGACGCCGAGGATGCCGACATCGCGCTCGAGCGCCAGGAGCACGAGCGCGAGCCTGGCGCGGAGCTGACGGAGCTCGCCGCCATCTACCAGCATCGAGGTCTGGACGCCGACCTCGCGATGAAGGTGGCCGAGCAGCTCTCCGCTCACGACCGGCTGAGCGCTCACCTCCGCGACGAGCTGGGCATGGATCCTTCGCAGCTCTCGAGGCCCATGCAGGCGGCGTGGATCTCCGCGGCGAGCTTCGCGATCTTCGGCACCGTTCCCTTCGCCGCGTACCTGGCCGCGCCTGCTGGCTACGGCGCATGGGTGGTCGCCGTGGCTTCCCTCGCGAGCCTGGCCGGGCTGGGGGCCTTCGGGGGCCATCTCGGAGGAGCTCCGCGCCTCCCGGCGGCGCTGCGGATCTGCCTGGGTGGTGGCCTGGCGATGGCGGTGACCGCCGCGATCGGACGCTTGCTGGGCGTGGCGATGTCCTGACGGGCGATACGGGGAGCGGGGCTCGCCGGACATAGGGTTCCTGCGCCGTACCCTTGACGCGGGAGGCCGCCGCCGCGTTCAAGAGCTACGCGCTGCGAAATCGTCCGCGCGTCCTGGCGAGCGCGGCCTTGGGGTCGAGCTTCGTCCCGAGCTGTCGCGCGAGGGCCCACGAGGCCGTGCGAGCAACCGCCCAGTCCGGGCGGCCAGGCTCCGCGGAAAGGCTGCCCCGGCGCGAGGGGATGTACACGTTGTCTGCGCCCGGCCCTACGAGGCAGACAGCCATGCACGGCCTCACTGAGCACCAGCTCCTCGTCTTCCTCCTGCAGTTCACCGCGCTGCTCGCAGCGGCGCGGCTGCTGGGCGCGCTCGCTCGCCACTTCGGCCAGCCCTCCGTCATGGGCGAGGTCATCGCGGGGGTGCTCCTCGGCCCACCCATCCTGGGCAAGCTGCTGCCAGGGGTGCAGGCGGCGCTCTTCCCCAAGGATGCGCAGCAGTCCGGCCTGCTCGAGCTCCTGAGCTGGATCGGGATGATCCTCCTCATGCTGCGGACGGGGATCGAGACCGATCTCTCCCGGTGGCGCGCGCTCAAGGGTCCGGCGCTCCTCGCCACCATCCTCGGCGTGGCGGTACCCTTCGCGGTGGGAGTCGGCATCGGCCTCATCGTCCCGGAAGCGCTCGTCGGTCGTGGCGGCCGGCCGCTCTTCATCGCCTTCCTGGGCACCGCCATGTCCATCTCGGCGGTGAAGGTCATCGCCAAGATCCTCCTCGACCTGAACCTCATGCGGCGCGACGTGGGCTTCGTCATCCTGGGGGCCTCCATCCTCGATGACACCGTCGGCTGGGTCATCCTGGCTGTGGTGGTGCGGGTGGCCACCACCGGCCACTTTGGCTTCGAGAGCGTCGCCGTCACCCTGGGCGCGACGGCCGGGTTTGGTCTCTTCGCCATGCTCGTCCTGCGTCCGCTGGCGGGGCGCGCCATCCGCTGGCTGGAGAGGGAGGGCCGGCTGGAGCACGGCACCATCACCGCGGTGCTGGTGCTGACCCTCGCGTGCAGCGCGCTCACCCAGGCGCTCGGCATCCACGCCATCTTCGGCGCCTTCGTGGCCGGCCTCATCGTCAGCGAGTCGCCGCGCATCAAGGAGGCCACCCTCGAGTCGCTGGACAGCATGGTGCTGGGTGTCTTCGCGCCGGTCTTCTTCGCGTACTCGGGGCTCCAGGTCCAGGCCCTGACGCTCCCGGGCTGGGAGATCACGGCGCTCGTCCTGGGCGGCGCGATCCTAGGCAAGGTGATCGGCGCCGGGCTGGGCGCCCGGCTGGGCGGGATGCGCCTCCGCGAGTCCATCGCGGTGGGCATCGGCCTCTCCGCGCGGGGCTCCACCGAGCTCGTGGTGGCGCGCATCGGGATGGACCTGGGCGTCCTCGGCCCTCCCATGTATGCGCTCATCATCCTCATCCCCATCGTGACGAGCCTCGCCACGCCGCCGTTGCTGCGCCTCTCCCTGCGCGGTCTGCCGCCCGGGGACGACGAGGCGAAGCGGCTCGCCGACGAGGCCGACGAGGAGCGGTCCCTGATCAAGCGGCGCGGCACGAAGATCCTCGTGCCCACTTCCGGGGAGCCGCACGCGGTGCAGGCGCTCCGGCTGGCGGCGCCGCTGGCGAGGCTGCCGGGCGCGACGCTGGTGGGGCTCTCGGTCGTCACTCCCAGGGACGGCGGGGAGGTGGGGCGAGACGGGCGCCTGGACGGCGACGAGAAGGAGGTGACCGCCCGTTCCCGGGCGGTGGTGGACGAGTTCCACCTCCCGGATTTCCACAGCACGGTGGTCCCTGCGCGCTCGGTGGAGGAGGCGGTCAAGGCCGAGGTGGCCCGAGGCTACGACCTCGTCTTCCTGGGCGTGAGTCGCCCGAGCGCGCTCTCGCACCGGCTCCTCCGCTCGCTGCTCGCTTCGGGCCACTGCGAGCTGGTGCTGGTGCGGATGGGGCGGGAGACCGGGGCCTTCCGCCGCATCGTGGTTCCCGTCACCGCGACGGCACCCTCGCGCGCCGCGGCGGAGCTCGCCTTCCTCTACGCGCGCGAGACCGGCGCGCGGCTGCAGCTCGTCCACGTGGTCGAGCCCGACGCGGCGCGCGACGGCCGCGCGCTGGCCGAGCTGCGCGCCATGGGAACGCACATGCTCGACGAGCTGGTCGAGCGCGGTGGAAAGGAGGGCGTGGAGGTGCGCTCGCGGCTCCTCATCTCGCGCTACCCCGCGCGCGCCGTGCTCGACCTCAGCCTGGAGGAAGGCGCGGACCTCATCCTCCTCGGCGCCAACCCCCGGCACGTCGGCCAGCGCGCCTACTTCGGCCCGCAGGCCGACCGTATCCTCGCGGACGCTCCCTGCGCGGTGGCGATCTACGCCGGCGGCGTCCGGCGGGAGGCGCTGCAGGCGGCGGTACCGAAGCTGGCCCTGAGCGGCAGCCCGGGCTGACCCACGGCGGTCACCAGACCCGCACGCGCTCGGCCGGCTCGAGATGGAGCGCCTGACCTGGCTTCACCGCGAAGGCGGGGTACCAGGGGTCGAGGTTGCGGACCGTCAACGCGCGGTACTGCCCCGGTGCGTGACCATCGGTGAGAATGCGGCGGCGGAGCGCGGCCTCGCGCTGCTTCGTCTGCCAGGTCTGCGCGAAGGAGAGGAAGAACTGCTGGTCGCCGGTGAGCCCATCCACCGTGGGTGCCGGCGCGCCACCCAGCGAGGCTCGCCAGGCATCGTACGCGGCGGCGAGGCCCGCCAGGTCGGCGATGTTCTCCCCCAGTGTCAGCTTGCCGTTCACCGCCAGATCCGGAAAGGGGCGATACGCGCCATACTGGGCCACGAGCTTGGCCCCGGCGTCCTCGAAGTGCTTCAGGTCGGCCGGGGTCCACCAGTTGCGCAGCTTGCCCTGCGCGTCGAAGAGGGCCCCCTGGTCGTCGAACGAGTGGCTGATCTCGTGCCCGATGACGGCGCCGACCGCAGCGTACTTGGCGGCGGCGGTGGAGGCGCGGTCGTAGAACGGCGGCTCCATGAACCCAGCGGGGAACTCGAGCGCGTTGCGAACCGGCAGGTTCACCGCATTCACCTCCTGCGGGAGCATGCACCACTCGCCCCGATCGGGCGGCTGTCCCAGCTTGGCGAGGTTGCGCCGGTACTCAGCCAGACGCGCCCGCCCGACATCGCCCAGGAGGTCGCCGCGTACGATGCGGAGGCCGGAGAGGTCCTTCCAGCGGTCCGGGTAGCCGATGCCCACCTGGAGGACCGCCAGCTTCTCTCGCGCCTGGCGCTTCGTCTCCGGCGCCATCCACGCCAGCGCGTCGATGCGGCGGCCGAAGGCCGTCCGGATGTTCTCGACCATGGTCTGGATCTCGGCCTTCGCCTCGGCCGGGAAGTACCGCTGCACGTAGATGCGCCCCACCGCCTCCCCCACCGCGCCGTTGACCGTCGCCACGCCGCGCTTCCACCGCTCCGGCTGGCTCGGCGTTCCGGTGAGCGCCGTGCCGTGAAAGGCGAACCAGGCGTTGGTGAACGGCTTCGAGAGGAAGGGCGCTGCCCGGTCGAGCGCGCGGGCGGTGAGGTACGCCTTCCAGGTGGAGAGGGGCTCGGACTTCACCAGGGCGGCGAGCCCGGCGATGGCGGTGGGCTGCCAGACGACCAGCACCGGCTGCCTGTCGAGCCCCGCCGCGGCGAGGAACGCGGTCCAGTCCATCCCGGGCGCCTTCCGCTCCAGGTCCGCGCGGGTCCAGGGATTGTAGCCCTTCGCGACGTCGCCCGCGTCCTCGCGGGTGCCGTGCGTGCGGGCGAGCCGGGTCTCGAAGGCCACGACCTGAGCCGCCGCCGCGCGCGCGTCGGCGATACCGGCGAGGCCGAGCAACGCGCCGAGGTGAGCCGTGTACTTCGCCCTGAGCTCCGCGAAGCGCGGCGCAGGATCGAGGTAGTAGCTGCGGTCGGGGAGCCCGAGCCCGCCCTGCAGGATGTAGGCGGCGTTGCGCGTCGGATCGCGCAGGTCCTGCTCCACCCACAGTCCGAGGGGCCGCGACGTCACCAGATTGGTGCAATTCAGCACGTCGACGTCGGCGCGCACGAGCCCGCCCAGCTCCGACGCGAGCGCGCGGGCGTCGCCGATGGCCGCGATGCGGGCGAGCTCCGGGCGCACCGGGTCCGCGCCCTTCGCCTCGACGCCCGCCTCGTCCATGAAGCTCGCGAAGAGGTCGCCCACCCGACGGGCGTCGGAGCCCTCTGGCGCATCCGAGCGCGCGGCCTCCTCCACGATGGCCCGGTTGCGCGCCTCCACCACCTGGAACACCCGGAGGAAGGCGCCCGTCCCGGCCCGGTCGGGCGGGATCTCGGCCGTGCGCTGCCAGGTGCCGTTCGCGAAGCCGTAGAAGTCGTCGCCGGGTGAAACGGCGCGATCCATGGCGGCGGTGTCCACCCCGCGCGCAGCCTGGCCCCCCGAGGCTGCGGGCGCGGCCGCAGCGCGGGTGGAGAGAGTGGCGCCTTGGGAGCCTTCCACCCGCGCCGGCGCGGCCGGCTCCTTGCGGGAGGCGGTGCAGGCGGCGAGGGTAAGGAAGAGGGTGAGGGGAACGGCGCGAGGGCAGGGCATACGCCCGTACCTAACGCCGCCCGACCCCCGCGCTCGCGCTACCCACCCACCTTGGTGAGGCTGTCCGCCGACACGAACGTTCCGGTCGTGGCTCTCCCCGTGGCGGACAGGATCACCGTCGCGTTCCCGGAGGCGGTGAGGGTGATGATGTTTCCGCTTCGGACGAGCGTGCCGCTGGTGAAGGTCAGGTCGGCCGTGCCGTCGGTGTAGTTCTGACGGCAGGTGAAGCCGCTCTGGATGGTGGCCACGTTGCCGTTCACGGTCGCCGGGATGTTGCACTGGTTGAAGGGGAAGATGATCTGGTTGCCCGACGCGCTGCCCGCGATGATCCCACTGTTTCCCGAGTCGGGCTCGGTGTTGGACGCAAAGCCGGTGAACGAGTAGGTCGTCGTGCCGTTGACCTGCCACAGGCCGATGAAGTTCGACCGATCATTGGCCGGGGTGTCGCTGCTGCTGCCGCCGCAGGCGGCGAGGGCGAGCG
>JBBQEB010000030.1:0-28583 GCA_038320275.1 Myxococcales bacterium
AGCGACGCGCACATGTTCGGTCCTCAGAACGTCCTCAGCTGGGCCACCTTCCTGCCGCTCGCCGGCGCGGTGGCCATCATCGCCCTCTCCGCGGTCGGCTACTTCGCCCGCCTGCCGAAGCGCACAGTGAACCAGGGCGCCCGCGGCATCGCCATGGTGGCGAGCGGGCTCTCCATGCTGGCCGCCATCATGGCGTGGATCTGGTTCGACGCGCACGCGCCCGGCCTCGCCATCGCCGGTAAGGAGACGGGCGTCCAGCTGGTGCAGAAGGCGATCTGGATCCGGGCCTTCAACGTGGAGTGGTTCGTCGGGGTGGACGGCCTCTCCATCTCGATGGTGCTCCTCTCCGGCCTCATCTCCTTCGTCGCCACCATCGCCTCCATGCCCTGGTGGTCGGGCGACAAGGACCGCGAGCTGGCGGGCATGCAGGAGGACGGCGACGGGCACGGGCACGCGCATGGCGGCCACGGCGACGACGCTGCCCACCCGAAGCACTTCTCGGTGCGGATGGTGCCCGGCTACATGGTGATGCTGCTGATTCTCCAGACCGGGATGATGGGCACCTTCGTCGCCCTGGACATGTTCCTCTTCTACGTCTTCTGGGAGGTCATGCTCCTGCCGATGTACTTCCTCATCGGCATCTGGGGAGGTCCGCGGAAGGAGTACGCGGCCATCAAGTTCTTCCTCTACACGCTCGCGGGCTCCGTGCTGATGCTCCTCGCGATCATCGGCATCTACTACAACAGCGCCAGCGCGGCGCTGGTGGACGGCACCACCGCCCAGCACACCTTCAACCTGCTCGAGCTCGCCGCCCAGGGGCACGCAGGCCAGTTCGCCTCGGCCGTGCCCATCCTCGGCTTCGAGTTCACCAAGATCGTCTTCGTCGCCTTCTTCCTCGGGTTCGCGGTGAAGATCCCGATGTTCCCCTTCCACACCTGGCTGCCCGACGCGCACGTCGAGGCCCCCACGCCCATCTCCGTCATCCTGGCGGGCGTGCTCCTCAAGATGGGCATCTACGGCATCCTGCGGTTCAACTTCGGCATCCTGCCCGACGCCACCCGCTGGGCCGCCAACGCCATCGCGGTGTTCGGCGTCATCAACATCATCTACGCAGCCTTCATCTGCCTCGCGCAGAAGGACCTCAAGAAGCTCATCGCCTACTCCTCCGTCTCGCACATGGGCTTCTCGCTGCTCGGCATGGCGGCGCTCACCCCCACGGCCATCTCCGGCGCGGTGCTGAACCTCTTCACCCACGGCCTCATCAGCCCGATGCTGTTCCTCATCGTGGGCGTGATCTACGACCGCGCGCACCACCGCGAGATCGCCCGCTTCGGCGGCCTCGCGCAAGCGCTGCCTGAGTACACCTCGATCATGGGGCTCGCCTTCTTCGCCTCGCTGGGCCTGCCCGGGCTGGCCGGCTTCGTCTCCGAGTTCATGGTGTTCTCCGGGGCGTTCCCGGTGTTCACGACCTACACCATCATCTCCGCGACGAGCGTCATCCTCACCGCCGCGTACTACCTCTGGGCCATCCACCGCATGTTCCTCGGCAAGCTCAACGAGGCCTACCGCGGCTTCCCCGACCTCAACTGGCGCGAGCGCATCATGCTGTACCCCCTCGCCGCCGGGACCATCCTCCTCGGCTTCTACCCGCAGGCGATCCTCGGGACGATCAACGGGACGCTCCACTCGCTCGTGCAGAGCATCCGGCTGTAGGGCGGCGACGATGGAACAGCTCATCGACAACAACCTCGCGAGCGTTGCCTGGTTCAGGCCGGAGCTCGCCCTCACCTTCGGCGCCATCGCCGTCTTCCTGCTCGACCTCGTCTGGCGGCTGTCGGCGGCGCGAAGGTCGCTCCTCACCGGCGCGACACTGGTCGTGCTCGGCATCGCGGCGGCGCTCCTGGCGGGCCAGCCCGCGGAGAGCGCCGCGCTCTTCAACGGGATGATCGCGAGCGACGGGTTCGCCACCTTCTTCAAGTGGCTCTTCCTGGCGGCCGCGGCGCTCACGACGCTCATCGTCGCGCAGGGCAGCGACTTCCCCGGCCCGCGCGTGGGCGAGTTCTACGCGCTGCTCCTCTCCATCGTGCTCGGCATGTTCCTCATGGCGAGCGCGACGAACCTCGTCACCCTCTACCTCTCCATCGAGCTCGTCTCGATGGTGAGCTACGTGCTCGCTGGGTACAAGCGGCACGACCGCAGGGCCGCGGAGGCGGCGCTGAAGTACGTCATCTTCGGCTCGGTCGCGTCGGGCGTGATGCTCTTCGGGATGAGCTACCTGTACGGCCTCCTGGGCACCGCCAACGTGCTCGAGTTCAGCGCGCGGATCGCCGAGCTCGGCCCGGCCGGCGGAGCCAGCGCGGCCGCCACCAAGCTCGCCCTGGTGGTTGCGCTCGTCTTCGTCTCCTCCGGGATCGGCTACAAGATCGCGAGCGTCCCCTGGCACATGTGGTGCCCGGACGTGTACGAGGGCGCGCCGACCTCCTTCACCGCCTTCCTCTCGGTGGGGCCCAAGGCTGCGGGCTTCGCCCTCGCCCTGCGCTTCTTCTACGGCGCCTTCGCGGGGCCCCTCGGCGCGGACGGCCTCGGCGTCGCCCTCTCCGGCATTCCCTGGCCCGCCATCGTGGGCGTGCTCTCCGTCGTGACCATGACGCTCGGCAACTTCACCGCGCTCGGCCAGACCAACCTGAAGCGGCTCCTGGCCTACTCGTCGATCGCGCACGCCGGCTACATGCTCATGGGCCTGGTCGCGGTCTCGACGCTCGGGATCCAGGGCATCATGATCTACATGCTCGTGTACGTGGTGATGAACCTGGGAGCGTTCCTGGTCGTCATCGTCGTCGCCCAGGCCACCGGCTCGGAGAGCATCCAAGATTACCAGGGGCTCGCGCGACGGCATCCGCTGGCGGCGATCGCGTTCGCCATCTTCCTCTTCTCGCTCACCGGGCTGCCGCCGTTCGCGGGCTTCACCGGCAAGTGGTACCTCTTCTACGCCATCATCGAGCGGGCGGCGGGGCCCGACGGCTTCTGGTACGGCGTCCTGGCGCTCATCGCGGCGCTCAACACGGCGGTCTCGCTCTTCTACTACGCGCGCATCATCCGGGCGATGTTCCTCGACGCCCCGCGGACCGATGCGCTGGTGGAGCCTAAGGTCGGCTACCAGGTGATGCTGGGCGCCTTCTCCGCGGCCATCCTGGTGTTCGGCATCTGGTGGGCGCCCATCGTCGAGTGGTCAGGGCGGTCTCTCACCATGCTGCGCGGCTGACCGCGCGGCGTCCTCTATCCCCGCCGGGCCTCGAGCCGCTCGAGCTCCGGCGGGGACATGGTGACGTCGCCGAAGTGCCTGTCCGGCGCGACCTCCTCGCCGTGGTAGTCCGACCCGGCGGTCGGCACGAGATCGAGGTCCCGCGCCATGGCGAGGAACTTCTCGCGCAGGGAGGGCGGGTGGTCGGCGTGGTGCACCTCGATGCCGCAGAGGCCCCACCCGGCGAGCCGCGCCACGTCCACGCGCTCGAGCTTGTTGACGCCCGGGTGCGCCACGGTGGCCGTCCCTCCCGCCCCGCGCACCAGCGCGATGGCCTCCTCCGCGGCGAGCCGGTAGCGGCCCACGTACGCTGGACGGCCCTCCGCCAGGAAGCGGTCGAAGGCCTCCTTCACGCTCGCGACGAGGTTCCGCTCCAGGAGCGCGCGGGCGATGTGCGGCCGCGCCAGCGTCTTCCCACCGCTGAACTTCTCGACCTCCCCGGCGGAGAGCGTGATGCCGAGAGCCGAGAGCCGCTCCAGGATGCCGTTCATGCGGGTGCGGCGCTTCTCGGCGAGTAGATCCTCGAAGCGGCGCAGGGGGCCGCTCTCCGGATCGACGAAGTGCCCGAGGACGTGAATCTCCTTGCGCTCGAGGGTCACCGACAGCTCGATGCCTGGCACGAAGCGCATGCCGTGCTGGGCCGCTGCCGTCGCTGCCACGCCCAGCGCTGCCACCGAATCGTGGTCGGTGAGCGCCCACACGCTCACCCCGGCCGCCGCGGCGCGTCGCGCCACCTCCGCTGCCGGGTGCTGACCGTCCGAAGCGGTCGAGTGCGAATGGAGATCGATGAACGTCCCTCTGCCGGCGATTAGGGATCCCACGCGGGCAATCTAACCCTTTCCGCCGCCGCCCGGCAGGCGGCGCACGGGCGCTCCATGCAGCACGTCCTGCGCATCTCGCGGAAGATCGACTACGGGCTCCGGGCGATGATCTACCTCGCGTCGATCCCTGCGACGTCGATCGTCCCGTTTCGCGAGATCGCGCACAGGATGATGGTGCCGGAGGACTTCCTCGCGAAGATCCTGAAGACCCTGGTGGACGGCGGCCTGGTCCGCTCGTCCCGCGGGCCGCACGGCGGCTACGCGCTGGCGCGCCCTGCGAGCGAGGTGAGCTTCCTTCAGGTCATCGAGGCGGTCGAGGGGCCCATCGCCATCAACGTCTGCCTCGACGGCGAGGATCCGTGCGCCAAGTCGAGCTTCTGCACCATGGCCGACGTGTGGCGCCGCGGTCAGGAGAGGATGCTGGAGGTGTACCGCGAGGCGCTGCTCTCCGACCTCGTACTCCAGCCCGACGCCCAAGGAGAGGTGGGCTTCGTGCATCTCGCCGGCCCCGCCGCCGACGCGCGCGGTGGTTGACGGTCGAAGCCCCCGTCACGGCGCGTTGACCTGCTCCGGCCGCGCGGCTAGCTTCGCGCTTCCATGGCGCCCAAGACCCCCAAGCAGCTTCGCAAGGCCTACCTGTCCCGCCCACCGGTGGAGCCGATGCGGCTCCGCCCCGGAATGAGCGTCGTCGATCTGGTGGACGTGTACCGGCGCGCGGGCGCCTTCAACGGAGGGCGGCTGGCGGAGGCCTGCGACCTCTTCGGCCGCATGATCGACTCCGGGGCCACCATCGCCCTCACCGTCACCGGCGCCATGACCCCGGCCGGCATGGGCGGCGCATTCCAGGCCATGATCGAGGCAGGCTTCGTCGATCTCATCATCTCGACCGGCGCGAACGTCTACCACGACCTTCACTTCGCGTTGAAGCTGCCGGTGGTGCAGGGCCACTTCCAGGTGGACGACAAGGAGCTCTACCGCGCCGGCATCGAGCGCATCTACGACGTCTTCATCACCGAGGACTCCCTCCTCGACACCGATGCGTTCGTTCGCGAGGCGCTGGAGAAGGCGCCCGAGACGCTGAGGGGACACATCTCCACCCCGCGGCTGCACCACTACCTGGGTGAGCTCGTCCGGCAGCACACGAAGCGGCCAGAGGCGAGCTTCGTCGCCACCGCGGCGGAGTACGACGTGCCCATCTTCACCTCCTCGCCGGGCGACTCCTCCATCGGCATGAACGTGGCGGCGATGAAGCTGCGCGGCGGGCAGACCACCATCGACCCCGACCTCGACGTGCTGGAGTCCACCGCCATCGTGTTCGACGCGAAGGTGAACGGCGTCGTCATCCTGGGCGGCGGCTCCCCCAAGAACTTCTACCTCCAGACGCAGCCCACCCTCTGGCAGATCCTCGACCTGAACCGCGGGGGCCACGAGTACGTGTTGCAGATCTCCACCGACTCGCCGCAGTGGGGCGGGCTCTCCGGCGCGACGCCCTCGGAGGCGATCAGCTGGGGCAAGGTGCAGGCCGAGGGGCTCAAGAATCACGTGGTGCTCTACTCCGACTCCACCGTGGCGGCGCCGATCGTCTTCGCCCACGCGCTCTCGACGCAGAAGAAGCGCAAGCCGAAGCGGCTCTTCCGCCGCCTGCCCGAGATGATGGCGGCGCTGCAGCGCGCACACGCGAAGAAGCACCCCGGCTCGGGCGCCATGCCGGAAGTGAAGGACGCCGCCAGGACGAAGACCGTGGTCCCCGGCCGCGGCCTCCCGAGAGGCTGAGGATGGGTCCGGCGGTGTTTGATCCCTCCGCGGCTGCGCGGCCGGGCTCCGGCGTCTTCGGCCTGCCCCACTCGGAAGAGGAGGCGGAGGTGGTTCTGGTCCCGGTGCCGTTCGAGGCCACCACCTCGTACGGCGGCGGCGCGTCCAGGGGCCCGGAAGCCGTCCTCCGGGCGAGCCGTCAGGTGGACCTGTTCGACGTGGAGACCGGGCGGCCCTACCTCGCCGGGATCCACATGCTGCCCCTCCCGGAGCACGTGCAGGCGCTCGACGCGCGCGCGCGCGCGGACGCCGCGCTCGTGATCGAGGCGGGTGGCGTCGGCGAGGGGAATCTGGAGCTCGCCGCCGCGGCGCGGCGGGTGAATGCGGCCTCCGAGAGCGTGGACGCATGGGTGGACGGGGAGGTGAGCCGCCTCCTCGCCGCCGGCAAGAGGGTGGGCGTGGTGGGCGGGGACCACTCGGTGGCCTTCGGCAGCATCGCTGCGCACGCCCGGGTCCACCCTGGATTGGGCATCCTCCACCTCGACGCGCACGCGGACTTGAGGAGCGCCTACGAGGGATTCGACCGCAGCCACGCGTCCATCCTCCGCAACGTGATGGAGCGGATCCCTGGCGTCGCGCGGCTGGTCCAGGTGGGGCTTCGCGACGTGTCGGACGAGGAGTGGAATTACATCGAGGGCTCGAGAGGCAGGATCGCGGCGCACCACGACGCGCTCCTCGCCGCGGCGCGCTTCGAGGGAGAGACGTGGGCCGCGCAGGTGCAGCGGATCGTCGAGCCCCTGCCCGAGGACGTGTACCTCACCTTCGACGTCGACGGGCTCGACCCCACGCTCTGCCCGCACACCGGCACGCCCGTTCCGGGCGGGCTCTCCTTCCAGGAGGCCTGCGCGCTCATCGGTGGGGTGGTGAAGAGTGGCCGCCGCATCCGGGGGTTCGACCTGGTCGAGGTCGCGCCGGGCGAGGCGGGCGACTGGGACGGCAACGTGGGCGCGCGGCTGCTCTACAAGATGATCGGGTGGGCGCTGCAGCGCTGAACGGCTCAGCCTGGAGACCTCTCGCCGATCACCGGCGACGCGGCGTACCCACTCCACCGGTCGCGCGGGGAGGCTCCGTGCGCCGGCGCGGCGAGCCCGCCTCCCGCACCAGGGCGACGGCATCGCTCCTCGACGGATCGATGTTCACCGGGCCGAGGTGGATGGGGCGGCCCCAGGCCGCGATCGCCGAGACCACCACCCACAACCCGACCGCCGCCTTGGCCCCGCCGAAGAGCGCGCCCAGGCCGCGGTCCGCACCACTGCCCGAGAGGTGGCGGACGCGGGTGCCGAGGAGCAGGACCTTCACGAGGACCCCCGCGGCGAGGCCGCACCCCACGAAGGCCAGCACGGTGGCCGTCGGCGCAGCCGCGAAGGCCGGGAGCCTCGTCCGGAGGCTGGGGACGAGCTCGGGCGCGAGCCAGCGGGCGCCCGCCCAGCCCGCCACCGCGGCGACCAGCCGCCCGAGCTGCACCAGCGCGCCCGTGATCGCTCCCCAGGCGGCGGCCGCGACGAGGGCCACCAGGAGCACCTGGTCCAGCGTCATCGGATCTTGTAGGGGTCGAGCTTCGGCTTCTCCCTCTCGACCCCCGCCAGCGCCTCCAGGTAGCGGGCGTTCGCGGGCTCGTACATGAGCGCCGTCTTCAGCGCGCGCCTGGCGGCGTCCCACCGCTGCGACGCGATCTCCTCGAGGGCGCTCGCGTAGAGCTTCCGGCCGTTGGGCGTCGTGCCGAGGACTTCCTCCGCCTTCCTCTTCAGCTCCTCCTTGACCGCGGTCTCCTCCACCTCGGTGAAGCGGAGCTTGGCAGCCCGCTCCGGCCCGGCGACGTCTGCTGCGTAGCGCTGTCTCCGGACGTCATCGCGGAGCACCGTGTACGCCTCGTTGACGCGCCGGTAGACCCGCCCGATGAGCGCCCTCAGCTCCTTCGACGAGAGCGCGGCGTAGCGGTCGGGATGGTAGGCGCGCGACTCGCGGTAGTAGGCGGCCTTGATGTCGGCAGGCCCCGCGCCCGGCGCCACCCCCAGCACCTGGAAATAATCCATCGCGTCGAGCCTCTCCGCCCGCGCTTCCACCAGCCGGATGAACTCGATGTCCATCGTCCGTCAGGCCGCGCGGTGACCCGCGAGAGCGAGGTCCGCATTGTTCGCGCGCGCAGCCTGGATGTCGCTCTCGGTGAGCCCGGAGGACAGGCGCAGGGTGGTGGAGGCGCTCTGGCCGGACTCCATGTCCGTGGCCGAGACGTTCACGATGCCGTCGGAGTCGATCTCGAAGGTGACCTCGATGGACACCTCCCCCCGCGACGCCACCCTGAAGCCCGTGAACTCGAACTCGCCCAAAAGCTCGCAGCCGTCCGCCCGATTCGACTCGCCCTGGTAGACGAGGATGCGGACGCGCTCCTGCCCGTCGCGGCTGGTCGTGAAGTTCTTCGACTTCTCGATGGGGATGGGGGTGTTCTTGTCGATGATGCGCTCGGTGAAGCCGCCCACCGTCCCCACCCGCAGCGAGAGCGGCGTCACGTCGAGGAGGTAGCTCGCCTGCCCGTCCGCGGGGGCGGCGGCGTTGGTCAGCACGGCCGCCTGGATGCTCGCGCCCAGCGCGACCACCTGATCGGGGTCGATGCCGGCCATGGGCTCCTTCTGGAAGTAGTGGCGCACGCTGTCGCGCACGACCGGGAGCCGGGTGGGGCCACCCACCAGGATGACCGCATCCATGTCCGCCGCGGTGAGGCGCGCCGACTGGAGCGCCTCGTCGCAGACCTTGAAGGTCCGCTGCACGAGGTCCATCACCATCCGGTCGAACGCCTCCATGTGCAGCCGCTGCCGGAGCTCCAGGACCTGGCCCTCCGGCGTCTGGCAGATGCCCGGGACGAGGATGTCGGCCACGCCGTGCCGCCCCACCTCGATCTTGGCCCCCTCCGAGGCCGCCTTGAGCATCTGCAGGCAGAACTTGTTCTCGCGAAGGTCGAGGCCGTGGTCGCGGAGAAAGCCCTCGGCGAGCCAGCTCATGATGCGGTCGTCGAAGTCATCGCCGCCGAGGTAGGTGTCCCCGGCGGTCGCGAGCACCTCGAACACGTCTCGCCCGATCTCCAGGATGGAGACGTCGAAGGTGCCGCCGCCCAGGTCGTAGATGCAGATCTTCTGGTGAACGTCGCGGCCAAAGCCGTAGGCGAGCGCGGCGGCGGTGGGCTCGTTCAAGATCCGGAGCACCTCCAGCCCGGCGATCCGCCCCGCGTCGCGGGTGGCCTGGCGCTGGTTATCGTTGAAGTACGCCGGGCAGGTGACCACCGCCTTCGTGATCTCCCGCCCGAGGGCCGTCTCGGCGATGGAGCGCATCTCCTTGAGGACGAGGGCGGAGATCTCCGGCACGGCGAGGGTGCGCTCGCCCACGCGGATGCGGACGCCGTTCCCGGGCCCCTCCACGATGGTGTACGGCATCACCGCCTGCGCCTTCTTCACCTCGTCGGAGAAGTAGAAGCGGCCGATGAGCCGCTTGGCGGAGTACACGGTACTCTCCGCGTTGGTGATGATGTTCTTCTTCGCGTTGTTGCCGACGAGCACCGTTCCTTCGGGCAGGAAGCTCACCACGGACGCGTGGTTGTGCTCGCCCCATTCGTTGGCGATCACCTGGGGCCGCCCGTCCAGGACGGCCGCGACGCAGCTGTAGCTCGTGCCGAGGTCGATGCCGACGGCGATGTCGTCGCTCATGAGGATCCGAGGTCGTCGCGCTGTCTTGGCCGTCTGCGCGTCACTCCACCGACCACTATAGAATAAACGCGGTGTCGCCGAGTGGGTGGGAGGGAGAGCTTCGAAGTCATGGGTGCGCTGGTCGCCATCCTCCAGAACGATCCCAACCTGCTCCCGTGCCAGGTGCTCCGGCTCTCGGAGCGCGTCGCCATGGCCGAGCCCTCCCGGCTCCCCGACGCCTACGGGTACGGGTATTTCCGAGGAAACGACGTGCTGCTCGGCAAGCGCCCCAGCGGCGCCGCGAGCGCCCTCTCGTTGGCCGGCCTCGCCGGAGGGGTCGAGAGCGAGGCGCTCCTCGTCCAGGGGCGGTACGCCACCGTCGGCGGCACCCAGGACGAGAACACTCCGCCCTACCGCTTCCGGCGGTGGCTCTTCGCGCACGACGGGACGGTGGAGGGCTTCGCCGCCCTGAAGCCGCAGCTCCTCGCGTCCTTGCCCGAGTTCCTTCGGCGGAACATCCACGGCGACACCGACTCGGAGCATGCCTTCATGGTGTTCCTGCGGCGCCTCCGCGAGGTGGGGGCCCTCGACGACCTCGAGGCCGAGGCGCAGGCGGTGGCGCGAGCCCTCGCCCACACGGTGCGGGACCTCGTGGGCTGGGCCCGGGAGTCCGGTGCGAACGGGGCCTCGGGGCTGAACCTCGTCGCCACCAACGGCAGGGTGCTTGCGGCCGTGCGCAGCGGTGGTCCGCTCCACTACGCACTGCTGGAGGGCATCCTTCCCTGCGCGCGCGACGGGCTCGCCGCCCATGCCCCCGACAGCGACCCGCGTTTGCGGCCGCACCGGCAGGTGAAGGCGGTCTGCCTCGCCACCCGACTCCTCGATCCGGCGGGCTTCGTCGAGGTGCCGGACGGCAGCACGCTGGCGGTGAGCCGGTCGCTGCAGGTGACGGTGACAGGCCTGGGCGCCGAGTAACCGACCGGCTCACACGCCCCAGGGCCGCGGCACCGCCAGCCCCTGCCAGCACTCCAGCGCGAACCGGTCGGTCATGCCCGAGACGAAGTCGGTGACCGCGCGCGAGGTGGGATCGCCGGCGGCCTGCGTGACTCCCAGCCCGCTGCGCAGCGCGGTCGCGCCGGGGGCCGCCAGCCAGGTCCACAGATCGCGCAGGGCGCGCTGGGCTTTCGTGAACTCCTCCTTCACCAGCGGGTTCTCGTAGACGCGGCCATACAGGATCTCCCGCAGCGCGAGGAGCGCCTCGTGGACCTCGGGCGACATGGCGATGTGCTCCCCGACGTCGAGCCGCGAGGCCCGGACCACGTCGCCCACCAGCCGCGCTACCCGCTCGCCTGCGCTCCCGCCCAGCACCCGCCGGATGGCGACGGGGACGTCGGCCTCCGCCAGGAGCCCTCCGCGAACTGCGTCGTCGAGGTCGTGGTTCACGTAGGCGATGACGTCGGCGACGCGCACGACCTCGGCCTCGAGGGTGAGGGCCTTCGCCCCGCCGCCCGACATGAGCACGTTCCCTCGGCCCTTGGAGTGCCGCAGGATTCCGTCCCGCACCTCGGGCGTGAGGTCGAGTCCCGCGCCGTCGCGCTCCAGCACCTCCACCACCCGGACCGACTGCAGGGCGTGGTGGAACCCGCCCTCGACGACCTCGTCCAGGAGCCGCTCCCCGGCGTGGCCGAACGGCGTGTGGCCGAGGTCGTGGCCCATGCACACCGCCTCCACCAGCATCTCGTTGAGCCGGAGCGCCCTCGCGATCGAGCGCGCCACCTGGGCGACTTCGAGCGTGTGGGTGAGCCGGTTGCGGTAGTGGTCGCCGCGCGGGGCGAGGAACACCTGCGTCTTGCCCTGCAGCCGGCGAAAGGACTTGCAGTGGAGGATGCGGTCGCGGTCGCGCTGGTACGCCGGCCGAAGCTCGTCCTCGCCGCGCCCGCTGTCCCGGCCCCGGGACGCGGCCGAGAGCGCCGCGCGCGGGTGCAGCGTGCGCGCCTCCGCGTCCTCCAGCATCGCCCGGATGGTGCCGCCCATGGAACGAGTCTTACCCCGCTCCGTAGAAGCTCGCCTCCAGCACCCCGATGAAGAGGTTCGAGAGCGCGTGCAGGAAGACCGAGGCCGCCACGTTTCCGGTGCGCTCGCGGACCCAGCCGAAGAGGAGCCCGGGAAAGAACGTGCCCAGCCGCCACGGCTGCAGCACGACGAGGTGCCCCAGCGCGAAGAGCGCCTGCGTGGCGAGGAAGCCGGCCCCGAGCTCGACGCCGAGAGCTCGCCAGCGGCGCTCCGGAGCGGTCCGCGCCCACGACGTCTGCATCCAGCCCCGGTAGAAGAGCTCCTCCGGCAGGGCCACCACCAGGAGCTGCACCGCCACCACCAGGGCGAACCGCGCAGGGAGCCGGAAGCGCGGCGCAGGTGGGAGCGCGTACGGCGCCACGATGGCGGCGAGGGTGGGCGGGAGGTGGGGAAGGACTTTTCCGTACAGCCAGAAGCCGGCGAAGAAGACGGGGAAGATCACCACCGCGATCCGGAGCGCGGTCCCCAGGCCACTCCCCCAGGCCGCCCAGGTGCGCCGGTCGCTCACCCCCCACCATGGCAGGCCGTACGCTTCCCAGGTCTCACCACGGGGATGGATGCGGCGCTCGGGCAGGGCGATGAAGAGGAAGGCCGCAACGCCGGCCAGGTTGCCGGCGAGGAGCCCGGTGGGCTCGAAGAGGGAGACGAGCTTGGCGCCGCCCAGCAGCGCCACGCAGGCGGCCCAGGTGGTGACGAGCTCCTTGCGGACCTGGCGCGGGAGAGCGGCGGGGGCGCTCACGGCCTCTGTCTTGCCGGAGGGACCGGGCCCGGGAGGTCCGATGTGAACGTTGCGCTTCAAGGCGCGCCCATGGGTGCCCCGGCGAGGGAGCGCGAGTCAACCGGGTGTGCGGCGAGCCGACCCCGGCCTACCTCCGCTCCCCGTCCCTCACCTCCACCCACGAGCATGCCCATTGCCGCAATGTATGTATTTGGCATGGATTCATGGCATTGCGCACGCGTGCTATGTTCGTTCCGGTCTGGAGGAGGCACGCATGCACGCATCTCGCCGTATCGTGGACTCGGGGCTCGCTCGGCTCGCCCCCATCGCGCTGGCGGGGCTCGCCGTGGTGCTGCTCGCGCCCACCTGCGGCGCTGGCGGCGGCGGGCTGAAGGCCTTCTCCAAGGGGTCGATCGTCATCCCCATGGACGCCTGCTACCAGGGTGATCCGGGGCAGGCGCCACCCGCGGGCTGCCCGTCGGTGGGGAGCGTGGCCCAGGACAACGGCAACGTCATCCGCGCGTACGGCCTCGTCTACCAGCTCATCCGCGCCAACGTACCGGTCTACTGGGTGATCGCCCAGGGGAAGACCTCTCTCATCGGAGAGGATTTCAGGATCCAGTACAACGCCGGCCTGCCGGTCACCAAGTACGATTGGGCGGCCGGTGGGAAGGGCAATGCCATGCCCCCCAACGCCAACGGCCACGTGGTCAGCTACATCGGCGGACCTTTCGTGGTCGACGGGTCGGACTTCGCGGCCGCCAGCGCGGTCATGCAGGGGCTCAAGGCGACGTTCTCCAGCGTGAACGCGCACGTGAGCGGCGTCGCCTTCCAGGCCAACGTCGCCAAGTCGATGAGCGGCGGCTGGGACGCAGGCGGGAACGTGCCGCCCCCCATCGCGCTGCTCGACATCCACGGGCCGGACAAGAACTCGGAGGGCGTGATCCAGGGCTACCTCGACCGCGCCGGGCTCGGGAACGCGGACTTCCCCGGCGCGGGCGGCACCACCGCTCCTGGGCAGCACGGAAAAATCTACGACCGGCTCCAGGTGCCGGACTTCCTGCCGGACTATTCGACCAGCGCGCTCGGGCTGAACGGCTACCAGGTGCTCTGGATCCCGCACTGGTACGGGCCCGGCTCGTGGGATCCCGACTCGGCGCACCCGATCACCCAGGCACGCCTCGACCAAGTCCTCTCCTCGATCGGCGGCTTCGTCGCAGCGAAGCATGACGCATTCGCCGAGTGCGCCAGCATCGGCACGCTGGAGGGCGCCTTCGGGGGGTCGTCCTTCGGCGGCTTCGGCACCGGCAACACGGGGCCGACCCCGAGCCGGGTGCAGACCCCGTCCGGCGTCTGGGTGAACGAGGCCAGCCTGAACGCCACGCCGCTTTTCGGCGGCGGCCCGAGCTCGTTCGCGCTGCCCTACCTGCAGCTGGGCGGCTTCAACTTCAGCCCTTTGTCGGGGGCGATCGAGGGGTTCCGGCCCAACGACGGCACCGCCTATCAGCAGGGCGTGGTCCGGCTCATCACCGACGCCAACCCCGCGGCCGGAAAGTCGGCGCCCAATGATTATTTTACCTACCGCCCGGCCACTGAGTCACACGGCACCATCGTCTACCTGTCCGGCCACACCTACTCGGGCACCGAAGGCAGCTTCCAGATCGCCGGCTCGCGCCTCGTCCTGAACACGCTCTTCAACCTTGGCTCGGCGTGCGCCGCCACCGGCACCGCCTGCAGCACCGGCGCGTTCGGCGAGTGCGCCGCCGGCACCATGCAGTGTGACGCCGTCACCGGGCAGCCGCGCTGCGTGCCGCTGCACACGCCGCAGCCGGAGACCTGCGACGGCAGGGACAACGACTGCAACGGCATCGTGGACGATCTCCCGGCCAAGGCCTGCTACGACGGCCCGGCCGGGACGAAGGACGTGGGCGTGTGCCACGGCGGCACCAGCACCTGCACCAGCGGCGCCTGGACGGCCTGCCTGGGCGAGGTGGTCCCCACTCCCGAGATCTGCGACGGTCTCGACAACGACTGCAACGGCCACGTCGACGATCAGGTGGCGCCTCCCAATGGCCAGGCGGCGTGCTACTCGGGCCCGCCCTCCTCGCTCGACCCGAGCGGCCATCCTCAGGGCTCCTGCAGGGCCGGGACCTGGACCTGCTCCGCCGCGAGCTGGAGCTGCCAGGGGGAGGTGCTCCCGCGCTTCGAGATCTGCGAGCCCTCTGGCTCCGACGAGAACTGCAACGGCGTGGTGGACGAGAATTGCTCCTGCGTCCCCGGGCAGTCGCAGGCCTGCTACGGCGGACCGTCCGGAACCTCGGGCGTCGGCGAGTGCCGCCAGGGCACGCACACCTGTGACCCGACCGGTCGCTGGAGCGCCTGCGTGGGCCAGGTGGTGCCGGCGCCGGAGGCCTGCGACGGCAAGGACAACGATTGCAACGGCTCGATCGACGACGGCAACGTCTGCGATGCCTGCAAGGCTGGACAGACGCTGCCCTGCTACACCGGCCCGGCGGGCACGAAGGGCGTGGGCACCTGCGCGGACGGCGTGCACGCCTGCGTGGGCGGCCAGTGGGCAGCCGCCTGCACCGGCTCCCTCCTTCCCGGGGTCGAGCTCTGCGACGGCAAGGACAACGACTGCAACGGCAAGGTGGACGACGGCGCCGCTTGCCCGGCCAAGCAGGCCTGCGTGAACGGCGCGTGCACCTTCCCCACCTGCGGGGTGGAGTCGCCCTGCCGCGACGGCTACGCCTGCCAGGCCGGCCAATGCGTGGCTGCACCCTGCGGGTCGGGGGCGGTGTGCGCCACCGGCATGATCTGCCGCGCCGGGGCCTGCGTGGATCCCTGCGCCGGCGTGCACTGCGGCGCGGGCTCCGCCTGCTCCGGCGGCGCCTGCGTCGCGGGCGGCTGCTATGCCACCCCCTGCGCGGCGGGCCAGCTCTGCGTGAACGGCGCCTGCACCGCGGACGCCTGCGCCAACGTCTCCTGCGCGGCTGGAACCTTCTGCCGCGCCGGCGACTGCGTGCAGTCCTGCGCCTTCATGGGCTGCGCGGTGGGCGAGCGCTGCGGGATGGACGGCTTCTGCGTCGCCGATCGCTGCGCCGGCGTCTCCTGCGGTCCCGGCGAGGTGTGCACCGGCGGCGCCTGCGGCACGGACCCCTGCTCGGGCGTGCGCTGCGCCGAGCGGCAGACTTGCCTGGACGGCGCCTGCGCCGACGACCCCTGCGCCGGCGTCACCTGCCCCGTGGGCCAGTGCCTGAGGGGCCAGTGCTTCTCGTCGAAGAACCCGGACGGCGCGGGGAGCGTCGTCAAGGCGCAGGCCGATGCCAAGGGCTGCGGCTGCGGGACCGGCGGTTCGGCGCCGACCGCCCTTCTGCTCGTCCTCGCGCTCCTGCCCTTCTCCCGCCGCCGCCGGACCGCGGCCGCGGCGGTACCCGCCCACCCGCGCCGCGGAGGCCGCGGTGGCGGCGCGCTCCTCCTCCTCCTCGCGCTCGCGGCCGGATTCGGCGGCTCGGCCTGCTCCGCTGAAAAGCATCCCGCCGCCCCCGACGGCGGCTGCACGTCCACCTGCGGCGGGAACTGCATCGACCTCGCCTTCGATGCCAGGAACTGCGGGGCCTGCGGCGCGAGCTGCGGCTCGGGCGAGGCCTGCGTGGACTCGAAGTGCGGCCCGGCCTCGGCGGTGGCGCCCTTCATCGCCAAGGTGGATCCCTCGCCCGTGGCGGCCGGGACCGCGCCCGACCTGGCCTTGGGCGGGGACCGCTTCGCTGTGGGCGCAACGCTGCGCGTGGTCGGCCCCTCAGGCGTGACCGAGCTTCCCGCGCAGTTCGCCGACGCGAAGCACCTGTCCGTCCCGATGGACCTCACCAACGTCGCCCCCGGCACGCTCACGCTCCGCTTGCTCAATCCGGGGCGCGTGGTCTCGAACGCGTACGACCTCGCCGTCGTCGTGCCGACGCCGCACATCGACGCCCTGGCACCCACCTCGGCCGTCGCAGGCACGAAGGTGCCGCTGCACGTCACCGGAGGGGGCTTCATGCCCGGGAGCACGTGCATCGCGCGCGTGCCGAGCCGGACCGATCCCACCGCCTTCGTGGAGACCGGGCTTCCCACCACCCTCTCCGCCGGTGCGCTCGACTGCGCCTTCGACCTCGCCCTGGTGGCGCCCGGCGACTGCCAGGTGGTGATCCAGAATCCAGGGCTCGTCCGCTCCGCGCCGGCGACCTTCAGCGTCGCGAGCGCCACCCCCTCGCTCGCCGCGGATGGGCTCAGTCCATCCTCGGGGCGGCCGGGTGAGATCCTCCGGCTCCGCATAAATGGCAGCGGCTTCGACGCCGGCAGCGTCATCCGCGTGAACGGGGTCGCGCTCTCCACCACCTTCGTCGCCCCCACCCAGCTCTACGCCGACATGGCGGTGGACGGCCGCTTTCCCACCGACGCGAGCTACCCGGTGGTGGTGGTGAACGCGGCGGCCACCTCCAATGACGTGCCCTTCACGGTGAACGCCGGTGCGCCGAGCGCCCTCTCGCTGACAGCCGCGCCGACCCAGCCGGTGTTTGGCACGACCGTTCAGCTCCATCTCACCGGCGGCGGCTTCGACGCGAGCTGCAGGCTGCAGGTCCAATCGCCGGGGAGCGGCTTCGCTGCCATCAACGGCGCGACCGCGCTCACCGGCAGCTCGGACCTCTCCGGACCGCACGCGCTCACCGCGGGCACCTTCGGCACCTGGAACGCCCGCGCTTCGTGCACCTCGGGGTGCGCGCCCGCCGCTCCCCCGTGCTTCACCTCGGCCTTTCCCTTCCAGGTGCTCACCAACGTGGCGGTGCTCTCCGGCCTGTCTCCGGCAGGCGGCGTCCAGGGCGGGAGCGTGACGCTGTCGGTCACCGGCTCCAACGTGCAGACCGGTGCAAAGCTCCACCTCCTGGGGCCCAACACCGACCGTGACCTGACGACCACCGTCACGAACGGCAACACCCTCACAGCGCCCCTCTCTCTGGTGGGGCTCGACGCCGGCACCTACGCCGTCACGGCTGTGAATCCCGGCGCGGCGCCCTCCAACGGCGTGGGCTTCGCGGTGACGCCGGGGCAGCCCTCGATCAGCGGCGTGACGCCGGGCTCCCTCGCCCAGGGCGGAACGCAGATCGTGACGCTCACCGGGACGAACTTCGCGGCCGGGGTGACCGGCAGCACCGTCCACGCCCAGTCGGCGGCGATCCAGGGCGGCCTCGAGTTCGTGCTCCCGCAGGCGATCGTGAACGTCCCCAACGCCACCACCCTGCAGATCGCGCTCGACACGACCACCATCGTGCCGGCGACCTACACAGTCTGGGTGGTGAACCCCGGCAGCCCCTCGCCTCAGGTGTCCAACAAGGACAAGACGTTCACGCTGTCCCCGTGACCGCGAACTCGCGCCGTCAGCCCTCCGCGGGTCCGATGGACCGGCGGACGAGATCGATCGCGACCGCCGGCTCGAACGGCTTGCGCAAGATCTCGTTCGCACCGATGCGGCGGTACATGTCGATCTCCCGGTCGGAGATGCGCGCGCTCATGAGGATGAGGAAGGTCTTCTTCCAGTGCGGGTGCGCCTTGACGAGGCGTGAGACGTCCGCGCCGTTGATCTTGGGCATGTAGATGTCGAGGAGGAGCGCGTCCGGCTCCAGCGTCGCCATCTTGCGGAACACCTCCTCGCCGTCCGTGGCGAAGCCCACCGCGTAGCCCGCGTCCTCGAAGGCCGGAGTGAGCGCGTCGAGCAGCGCCTTGGAGTCGTCGACGATGAGGACCGTCTTCCGCTTGCCCATGACGCCACGTCCTATAACTCACCCCGGCATGGACCGCGAACCCGCAGTCGCCGGCCGGTTCTACCCGGCCTCGCCCGCCGCGCTGCGGGCCGAGGTGGAGGACCTGATCGGCGCGGCGACAGGCGCGGAGCCGGCGCTGGGCGTGCTCGTGCCCCACGCCGGTTACCGCTACTCGGGCGCGGTTGCTGGCGAGACCTACGCACGCGTGCGGGTGCCGCGCCGGGCGGTCGTCCTCTGCCCGAACCACACCGGCCGCGGCGCTCCGGTCGCGCTCTGGCCGGACGGCGCCTGGCAGACCCCGCTTGGACCGGTGGCCATCGACGTGGAGCTCACCGCGTTGCTCGCCGCCTCGCCGAGCGTGGAGCTCGACCGCGAGGCGCACCTCGGCGAGCACGCGCTGGAGGTCCAGCTCCCCTTCCTCCAGGTGCGACAACCGGAGCTCACGCTGGCGGCGCTCTGCCTCGGGCCGCTCACGGAAGGCTCCTGCGAGGGGCTAGCGCAGGCGCTCGCTGCGGCCCTGAGACGCTGCCCGGCGCTCCTCGTCGCCTCGAGCGACATGAGCCACTTCCTGCCGGCTCCCGCGGCCCGTGCGCAGGACGAGCGCGCTCTCTCGCACCTCCTCCGCCTGGACGCCCGCGGGCTCCACGACACGGTCCGGCGGGAGGACATCTCGATGTGCGGCGTCGTCCCGGCGACGGTGATGCTCTTCGCCGCGCGCGAGCTCGGGGCGAGCTCGGCCGAGCTCGTCCGCTATGCAAGCTCGGGGGACGTGACCGGCGACCTCGAGCGCGTGGTGGGGTACGCCGGCGCCGTCATCCGGTGAGCCGCCTCGAGATGCGGTGCCGCCCGATGGAGCGCGGCGGCTCATGAATTCACGGGAGTGCCGTGCTAGGTTCCGCGCCCATGCCGAGCGAGACGACAGAGCGGCCGCGCCTGCGCTTCGCGCCGTCGCCGACAGGTTACCTGCACATCGGCGGCGCCCGGACGGCGCTCTTCAACTGGCTCTGGGCCCGCCACACCGGCGGCGCTTTCGTGCTGCGCATCGAGGACACCGACCGCGAGCGCTCCACCCAGGCGGCGGTGGGCGCGATCCTCGACGGGCTGCGCTGGCTGGGGCTCGACTGGGACGAGGGGCCCGAGGTGGGCGGCCCGCACGGCCCGTACTTCCAGACGCAGCGGCTCGACCTCTACCGCGGCTACGCCGACCGGCTCATCGAGGAGGGCAAGGCGTACGCCTGTCTTTGCACCAGGGAGGAGCTCGACGCCGGCCGCAAGCGGGCCGAGGCCGAGAAGCGGCAGTTCCGCTACCCGGGAACCTGCCGCGAGAGGCCCTACGATCCCTCGCAGCGGCACGTGGTCCGCTTCCGCGTGCCGGAGACGGGCGCCACCACCTTCGACGATCGGGTGAAGGGGCTCATCACCACCCCGCACGACACGCTGCAGGACGAGGTGATCCTGCGCGCCGACGGCGTGCCGCTCTACAACTTCGGCGCGCTGGTGGACGACATCACCATGGGCATCACCCTGGTGGCCCGTGGCGACGACCACGTGAACAACACCGCCCGCCAGATCCTCATGTACGAGGCGCTCGGCGCGCCCGTGCCGGCCTTCGCCCACCTGCCGATGATCCTGGGCGCCGACAAGGCGCGGCTCTCCAAGCGGCACGGCGCCACCAGCGTCACGGCCTACCGCGAGCTGGGCTTCCTCCCGCACGCGGTGGTGAACTACCTCGCCCGGCTGGGCTGGTCGCACGGCGACGACGAGATCTTCACCCTCGATGAGCTGGTGCGGCACTTCGACTTCGCCCATGTCGGGGCCACGGCAGGGGTCTTCAACCTCGAGAAGATGGCGTGGGTGAACCAGACCTGGATGCGCAAGCTTCCGCCCGAGGAGCTGGCGCGCCGGGCGCTGCCCTACTTCCTGTCGGAGGGCCTCCCCGCCGAGGACGACGCCAAGCTCCGGCACGTGCTCGAGGTGGCGCAGGCACGCGCGCACACCTTCGCGGAGATCGCCTCGACCTTCCGCTACTTCTACGCGCCCATCGCGCTCGATCCGAAGGCGAAGGCCAAGTTCCTCGGCCCCGACGCCCGCCCGCTGCTGGAGGCGGTCCGCGGCGCGCTCGCCTCCACCGACGACCTGGGCACGCCCGCGCTCGAGCGGCTCTTCGCGTCGGTGGCCGAGGCGCGCGGGCTCGCCATCGGCAAGGTGGCCCAGCCGGTGCGCGTGGCGCTCACGGGAGGCACCGCCTCGCCGGGGATCTACGACGTGGTGCAGATCCTGGGCAGGGACGAGACCCTGAAGCGGCTGGACGACGGGGTTCGCACCGCGGCATAGAGGAGCGGAATGGCGGAAGGGGCGCGCGGCGGGAACTTCCTCGCCGACATCATCGAGGCGGACCTCGCCGCCGGGCGGAACGGCGGGCGGGTGGTCACGCGCTTCCCGCCCGAGCCCAACGGTTTCCTCCACATCGGGCACGCCAAGTCGATCCTGCTGAACTTCGGCCTCGCCCGCACGTACGGCGGCGAGGCGCACCTGCGCTTCGACGACACGAATCCCACCGCCGAGGACAGCGCCTACGTGGAGGCCATCCAGCGCGACGTCCGCTGGCTGGGCTGCGACTGGGGGGACCACCTCCACTTCGCGTCGGACGTCTTCGACAGAATGTACGCCTGCGCGGAGCGGCTCGTCCGCGATGGGAAGGCCTACGTGGACAGCCAGCCGGTCGAGGCCATCCGCGAGGGGCGGGGGAGCTTCGAGCGGCCGGGCACGCCGAGCCCCTTCCGCGAGCGCCTGCCGGAGGAGAACCTCGCCCTCCTCGAGCGGATGCGCGCGGGCGAGCTCCCCGATGGCGCCTGCGTGCTGCGCGCGCGCATCGACATGGCGCACCCCAACGTTCTCCTGCGCGATCCGCTGCTGTACCGCATCCGCCACGCGCGCCACCACCGCACCGGCGACCTCTGGTGCATCTATCCGATGTACGACTTCGCGCATCCGCTGGAGGATGCCTTCGAGGGCATCACCCATTCCATCTGCACCCTCGAGTTCGAGTCGAACCGCGAGCTGTACGACTGGGTGCTCGACAACACGGGCCCGTGGGATCCCCGGCCACGACAGTACGAGTTCGCGCGGCTCGCGCTGGGGTACACGGTGCTGTCGAAGCGAAAGCTGCTCCAGCTCGTCGCGGAGAAGCGCGTCTCGGGATGGGACGATCCGCGCATGCCGACGCTGGCCGGCCTCCGGCGGCGCGGCGTCACGCCCGAGGCGCTCCGCGAGTTCGCCGACCTCATCGGCGTCGCGAA
This sequence comes from Myxococcales bacterium, assembly GCA_038320275.1. Taxonomy (GTDB): domain Bacteria; phylum Myxococcota; class Myxococcia; order Myxococcales; family Anaeromyxobacteraceae; genus Anaeromyxobacter_A. Next base: position 21,497 of record JBBQEB010000030.1, read on the forward strand.
GAACAACAGCGTGGTGGACATCGGCAAGCTCGAGTTCGCGGTCCGTGGCGATCTGGAGAAGCGGGCGCCGCGCGCCATGGCCGTCCTCCGGCCGCTGCCGCTCATCGTGGAGAGCTGGCCCGAGGGACGCGAGGTGGAGCTCGCCTTGCCCTGGTGGCCGGGTGAGCCCGGGCGCGGCACGCGGGCGGTGCCCTTCGGCCGCGAGCTCCTCGTGGAGAGGGATGACTTCGCGCTGGAGCCGCCCCCGGGCTGGAAGCGGCTCGCGCCCGGGCGCGAGGTGCGGCTTGCGGGCGCCTACGTGGTGCGCTGCGTCGGGGTGGAGCGCGGCGCGGCGGGCGAGGTCACCGCGGTCCGGTGCACGCACGAGGCCGGCTCGGCCGGCGAGGGTGGCCCCCGCGGGCTGGGCGCGGTGCACTGGGTGCATGCGCACCGCTCGACGGCGGTCACCGTCCGCCTGTACGACAGGCTCTTCCGGGTGGAGCGGCCGGACGCCGAGGAAGACTTCCTGCAAGCGCTCGACCCCGAGTCCCTGACCGTCATCGGGGGAGCGCGCGTCGAGCCGGCGCTCGCCGAAGCTGCGGCGGGATCGCACTGGCAGTTCCTGCGCCAAGGCTACTTCTTCGCCGATCCGGAGGACAGCCGCCCCGGCGCGCCGGTGTTCAATCGGACCCTCGCGCTGAAGGATCCGTGGTCGGCCAAGGCCGTGGCCCGGTCGGCATCGACGGCCGTCCTGACCACCGGCATCGCGCCCGGAGGTCACGCTCGTTCCTCGACCGCCGAGTCAGCAGCGTGGACCACCGGGAGGCCGCTCGAACCTCACGCTCCTTCCTCCGCGGCCGTGTCAGCAGCCCTGAGCACCGCGCCCACCACCGAACCGGTCACCAAGGCGGCGCCCTCGCCGCGGCCCGAGAGCCTGGCCCGCCTGACGCGCTATCGCGACGAGCTCGAGCTCAGCGCGAGCGAGGCCGAGCTGCTCGGTGCGGACGAGGAGCTTTCGCGGTTCTTCGAGGCGGCCTTGCCCTCGTACCCTCACCCGAAGCCTCTCGCCCGCTGGCTCGCCAACGATCTGCTCGGCCTCGCGAAGGGCGTGCCGCTCGCCTCGCTGCCGCTGGGCGCGCCAGCCTTCGGAAAGTTCGTCGCGCTGGTCGAGTCGGGCCGCGTGACCGCTGCTTCCGCCAAGGTGCTCCTGGCGGCCCTGGTGCAGCGCGGCGGCGATCCCGAGGCGCTCATGGCGGAGCTCGGGCTCGCCAGGCAGGAGGATCCAGCCGCGCTCCTCGCAGCGGTCGAGCGCGCTCTCTCGGCTCACGCCCGCGAGGCGGAGCGCTACCGCGCCGGCGAGGTCAAGCTTTTCGGCGTGCTGCTCGGCGCCGTGATGCGGGAGGCGCAGGGCGCGGCCGACGCGGCGAGCGCCCGGCGCGCGCTCGAGGAAAGGCTGCGATGAGGACGATCGGGCGACTGGGTAGCCTTCGACGCGGCCAGGGGCACGAAGGCCCGCGGCGCTTGACCCCCGCGCTGCGCGCCGGTTATATGGCCGCGCTCGTGGCGACCTTGCTGGTCGCGCCCGCTTCGGCGTGGGCGGAGAGGGTGGCAGGAGCCGTCCTTCCCGACGAGGCGAGGCAGATCGGCGGCACCCGCTACCGGGTGGCGAAGAGCTACGAGGACACGCTCAAGTTTTTCAAGGCGCATTACCCTCCGCAGAAGTTTCCGCGCAGGGCCATCGTGCATCAGCCGAAGATCCAGGCGGTGCACATCGAGAACCCGGCGCCGAGGCCGGGGGGCTGGGACGGGCTCAACGTGTACGAGCTCGAGGGCGAGACGCGCGTGTACGTGCTCGTCGCGCCCGCCGCGGAGAGGTCGGAGAAGAAGGGCGGCAAGAAGGCCGCCCCGCATTGAAACTGATGGGGGATCGTCTAACGGCAGGACGCCAGTCTCTGGATCTGGCTATCTAGGTTCGAGTCCTAGTCCCCCAGCCATCAGCAGTGTTCATCGCTCAACCTTTCCAGAGGGTTGGGAGATTCTATCGAGGCTCAGTTTCGGAACCTCGATACAACGGACCGCCTCCCCATGGCGGGCTCGGAACCCGCATCTTCCGCGGCGCGGTAGCGCAGGCCCGCGGCTTCCGCCTCGACCAGCGCGGTGCTCTCTTCTGGGGTCATGCGTATTTCGAGGCGGACCGACCGCCGCTCGCCCTTGCGCTTTGGAGGAGCCATCCGGCGAGTGTACGGCCAAAAGCCGCGCCCGACCCACGCATCGGCAAGAGGACCCAGCCCCGAATCGAGAGCCCACTCAGCGGCGCCCGCTCGGCGCCGCGGCATTCGAACGGGGACGGATGTCCTCCGTTGACTCCGGCCGCGCGCGCCGGTAGATGGGGGGCGTCGTTTGGCCCCTTAGTCTAGTGGTTAGGACGTCGGCCTCTCACGTCGAAGACATGGGTTCAAGTCCCGTAGGGGTCACCATCGTGCCCCGCCAGCCCAAGTCCAGCTGGCGGGGTTTTTCTTTCCGGAGCGCGCGTGAGGAACCGTCTGCTCGGGGTCCTCCTGCGGCGGCTCACGCCCGCGTCCCGGTGAGCGCAGGCTTCCCCCGCCTCGCCGCGGGCCAGATGCGGTCGCGCAGCGCTGGCCGAAGGCGCAGGTAGCTCGCCCCGCCGGCGGCGACCAGCACGGCGCCTAGACCGACGAGCGCCGCCTTCCCAGCCATCGGGAGATGGAGGTAGAAGCCCGCCGCCAGCGCCACGGCCAGGATCGCCCAGCCCGCCGACTGCACCCGCGTCCACCGCTTCAGGGGAGCGGCGGCGCCGGGCTCCAGCGCCTCCAGCCGCTCCCAGAGGAGCTGCTCCTGCCGCCAGTAGGTGTAGACCACCGGGATGATCTCGAGCGTGAGGAAAGCGCTCGTGAGGAGCCCGCCCACCATCGGCGCGGCGATGCGCTTCATCACGTCGGCGCCGGAGCCGGTGGCCCAGAGCAGGGGCACGAGCCCGAAGAGCATGGTCGCGACCGTCATGAGCTTGGGGCGCACGCGCTGTACGGTGCCCTCCATGTGCGCCCAGACGATGTCCGACAGGTCGCGGATCTTGCCCGCCCGGCGCCGGCGCTCGTAGGCCTGGTCGATGTAGACGATCATGACGACGCCCGTCTGCGCGGCGAGCCCCACCAGCGCGATGATGCCCACCCACACCGCGGTGGACATCCGGTAGTCGAGCAGCCAGAGGAGCCAGACGCTCCCCACCAGCGCGAAGGGGATGGAGAGCAGGACGATCATCACCTCCGTGAAGTTGCTGAAGTGGATGTAGAGCAGGAGCACGATGAGGAGGAGCGTGGCCGGGAGCACGATGCGCAGCCGCTCGCGCGTCTTCTCGAGCGACTCCCACTCGCCGGTCCAGCGCAGGAAGGTGCCCTGCGGCAGGACGAGCGCGCCGCTCCGGAGGGCGTCGTCCACGAGGCGCCGCGCCTCCTCCACGTAGCCGCCCACGTCCCGGCTCGGGTCGAGGTCGACGTACAGGTAGCCAGCGAGAAGCCCGCCTTCGTCGCGAAGCATGGGTGGGCCGCCCACGATGCGCAGGTCGGCCACCGTGCCCAGGGGCACGAAGGCCTGGCGCCCGCCGCGCCGCGCTCCCTCGTCGGCGCGGACGGGGCCGTCCCACTGCAGGCGGGGAGCGTCGGAGAGCGTCCCGCCCGAGGACCCTCCGCCAGCAGAGGGAGGCGGGGCGCCGGGACCTTCCGACCCGCCGCGCCGAGGCCCCATGCCCATCTGCGCCAGCAGGAGCCTTGGAATGAGCGGTGGCGCGAGGGAACCCGTCTTGCCCATGGCGCCGCCCGCTCCCGGAGCCCCGCCGATGGGCACGAGCACCTGCCGCAGCCGCTCGAGGTCGCTGCGCAGGTCCTGGGGATAGCGCACCTGGATGGAGAAGCGGCTCCGCCCCACCACGGTGCTTCCTGCCGACGCCCCGCCCACCGCCGCCTCGACGGTGCGGTGCACGTCGCCCACGGTCAGCCCGTAGCGGGCCAGCGCGTCGCGATTGGGGACGATGTCGAGGTACAGCCCACCCTCGCTGCGCTCGTAGTACGCGCTGCGCGTGCCGGGCACGTGCTGCACGAGCCCCTCCAGCGCCACCCCTACCCGCTCGATGGCTCCGAGGTCGCCGCCCAGGATCTTGATACCGACCGGCGTGCGGACGCCGGTGGCGAGCATGTCGATGCGCGCCTTGATGGGCATCGTGAAGGCGTTCGTCCAGCCGGGGAACTGCATGGCCTTGTTCATCTCGGCCGTCAGCTCTTCCCAGGTGATGGTGCGGCGATCGGGCCAGAGGACGCGCAGGGCGGGCGCGATGAACCGCGGAGCGCGCCCGGTCCACCAGCGGCGCACCTCGATCTGGCGCCACTCCGAGGCCGGCCGGAGCTGCACGGTGGTCTCGATCATGGTGAGCGGCGCCGGGTCGGTGGCGGTCTCCGCCCGCCCCGCCTTCCCGAACACGCTCACCACCTCCGGAAAGCGCCGGAACACCCGGTCCTGGAGCTGGAGCTGCCGCTTCACCTCCTCGATCGCGATATTCGGGAAGGTGGTGGGCATGTAAAGGAGGTCGCCCTCGTGGAGCTGCGGCATGAACTCGCTGCCGAGCCGCAGGGCGAGCGGGATGGCGGAGAGCACCGCCAAAAGCCCGATGGCGAGGGTGGAGCGGGGGCGCCTCAGCGCGACGAAGACGAACGGCTGGTAGGCCCGGATGATGGCGCGCGAGACCGGGTGGCTCGCCTCGGGGCGGATGTGCCCGCGCAGGAGGAGGTCGCGCAAGGCAGGCGCGAAGGTGATGGAGAGCAGGGCCGCCGACAGCATCACGAAGGTCTTGGTGAAGGCCAGCGGGCGGAAGAGGCGCCCGGCCTGTCCGGTGAGCGTGAAGACCGGGAGGAACGCCACCGCGATGACGAGGAGCGAGAAGAAGATGGCGGGCGTCACCTCTCGCGCCGCCTCGGCGAGGAGCGCCCGGCGGTCGGCGCCCGGCCCGGCGGCCTCCAGCTTCCGGTGCGAGGCCTCGATCATCACGATCTCGGCGTCCACGGTGGCGCCGATGGCGATGGCGAAGCCGCCCAGGCTCATGATGGTCGCCGGGATGCCGAGCAGCACCATGGGGATGAAGCTCAGCGCCACCGCCACCGGCAAAGACAGGATGGGCAGGAGCGCCGACCGCAGGTGCAGGAGGAAGCCGGTGACGACCAGCGCGACCACCAGCGCCTCCTCCAGGAGGGCGGTCCGGAGCGTGCCCACCGCCCGCCGGATGAGGCCGCTCCGGTCGTAGGCCACCTCCACGCGCACGCCCGGCGGCAGCGCCGGGCCGAGCTCCGCGAGCTTCTCCTTCACCCGGCCCACCACGTCGAGGACGTTCTCGCCGAAGCGCACCACGACGATGCCGCCCACCGCCTCGCCCTCGCCGTTCCACTCGAGGAGCCCGCGCCGTATCTCGGGCCCGAGCCGCACCGAGCCCAGGTCGCGCAGCAGCACCGGGACGCCCCCCGGGCCGCGCGCGCGCACCGCCGTCCGCTCCAGCTCGCCCACGTCCTTCACGTAGCCGCGCCCGCGCACGTAGTACTCGCGACCGGACATCTCCAGCACACGGCCGCCCACGTCGCCGCTGGAGTCGCGGACCTTGGCCACCACCTCGTCGAGCGTGACGTCGAAGGCGCGCAGCCGCGCCGGGTCGACGGTCACCTGGTACTGCTTCTCGAAGCCCCCCACGCTCGCCACCTCGGCGACGCCGGGCACCTGGCCCAGGGCGTAGCGGAGGGTGAAGTCCTGGAAGGCGCGAAGCTCGTGGAGCGGATGGCGGCCGCTCTCGTCCACCAGGGCGTACTGGAACCCCCAGCCCACCCCGGAGGCGTCGGGGCCGAGCACGGGCGACACGCCCTCGGGCAGCCGGGCGCGGACGGCGCTGAGGTACTCCAGCACGCGACTGCGCGCCCAGTAAGGATCGGTCGCCTCCTCGAAGACCACCTGCACGAAGGACATCCCGAACATCGAGGTGCCGCGCACGTCGGTCACGCGCGGTGTCCCGAGGAGCGCGCTGACGAGGGGATAGGTGACCTGGTCCTCGACCAGCGTCGGGCTACGCCCCATCCACTCGGTGAACACGATGACCTGCGGGTCGCCGAGGTCGGGGATGGCGTCGAGCTTCGCCTGGCGCACGCACCAGAGCGAGGCGACGGTGGCCACCGCCACGGCGAGGAGCACCGCCAGGCGGTTGCGCGCGCACAGCTCGATGATGCGGGCGACCATCCGTTAGCGGGGCGTCTCCGAGGACGGGGTCGCGGCGCTCTCCACCGCGACGCGCAGCCGGCTCTCGGAATCCACCAGGAAGTTGGCGGTGGTGACCACCTGTTCGCCCTCCGCGAGCCCTTCGAGCACGACCACGCTGTCCCCTGCGCGCACGCCCAGGCGCACGGCGCGCGGCTCGAAGCGCCCGCCCGGCAGCGCCACGAAGGCGTACTTCCGCTCGCCGGTATCGACCACCGCCTCGGCCGGGACGACGAGCGCCTCGGCAGCGGGGAGCCCGAGCACCACGTCTCCGTAGAGCCCCGGCCGCAGCCTGGCATCGGCGTTGGCGATGGCCACCCGCGCCTGGAGCGTGTGCGTCTCCGGGCTCACCGCCGGATAGACGAGCTGCACCTCGCCCGCGAACGTCGCGCCCGGCAGCGCGGCCGTGGTGAAGCGCGCGGGCTGACCAGGCCGGAGCCGGCCCATGTCGCCCTCCGGCACGTCCGCCACCACCCACACCGTCGAGAGGTCCGCGACCTGGAACAGCTCCGTCCCGGGAGTCACGTAGCTCCCCGGCACGGCGGCCTTGCGGGCGAGGAACCCCGCCCGCGGCGATCGGAGCGGGATCGCGGCGAGCACCCTCCGCACGCGCGCGAGCTCGAGGATGTCCCTCGGCGCCATGCCCACCCCCTCCAGCTTGCGCACCGCCTCCGCCGGATAGCGCGCGAGCTTTGGGTCTTCGGCGATCGGGCCCTTCACCGCCCGCCCGCGGCCTGGCGGCGCGGCCCCGCGGGGTCCGACAGGAGCAGGTCCGGCCCCGGGAGCGCCCGCCGCCTGGGGGTCGCCC
>JBBQEB010000031.1:0-28514 GCA_038320275.1 Myxococcales bacterium
GAGCGTCCAGGTCTTCGCGCTGAAGTAGTGGCCCTTGTTCACCTGCGTCCCGGCTTCGATCATCGTCATGGCGTTCTCCCCTTCGTGGCGTTCGCTGCGTTGCCTTCGATGAATGGAGTCTCTCCTTTTCCGGCCGCCGGCGAAATGCGGAACTCGCCCGACCCCGACGGCTTTGATTCCCGTGCCGGTGAGGGTCGGACGCCGTAGAGAGCCCTCCGGAAAACACCCGAGAGACCTTCGGGGGAGCACGCCGCACCCGCCGCGCTGGCGGTCCGGCTTGGGCAACGTCCCGCAAAGACAGGAGCTTCACATGAACGCCACCAAGTCCTACGCCGCCCGCACACCCTCCGCGCCCCTGGAGCCCTTCGAGATCAAGCGGCGCGAGCCGGGGGAGCACGACGTGCTCATCGAGGTCGCCTTCTGCGGGGTCTGCCACTCCGATGTGCATCAGGCTCGCGACGAGTGGGGAGGCGGCATCTTCCCGATGGTCCCTGGCCACGAGATCGTCGGCCGTGTCTCCCGGGCCGGCGCGGCCGTCGAGAAGTTCGTGGTGGGGGACCTTGCCGGCGTGGGCTGCATGGTCGACTCGTGCCGGACCTGCGCTCCCTGCGCGCGCGACCTCGAGCAGTTCTGCGAGGGCGGGGCCGCCTTCACGTACAACGGGACGGAGATGGACCGCCGCACGCCCACGTACGGCGGCTACTCGGCGCGGGTCGTGGTGGACGAGCGCTTCGCGCTGCGGGTCGCGCCCGGCGCCAACCTGGCCGGCACCGCGCCGCTCCTCTGCGCCGGCATCACCACCTACTCGCCGCTCCGCCACTGGAAGGTGGGCAAGGGCAGCAAGGTCGGGGTGGTGGGGTTGGGCGGGCTCGGGCACATGGGCGTGAAGCTGGCGGCGGCCATGGGCGCCGAGGTGACCATGCTCAGCACCTCCCAGTCCAAGGAGGCCGATGCGCGCCGCCTCGGCGCGCACGAGTTCGGCCTCACCTCCGACCCGGCGACGTTCAAGAAGCTCGCGAACCGCTTCGACCTCATCCTCGACACCATCTCCGCGCCACACGACTACAACGCGTACCTCTCCATGCTGGCCGTGGACGGCACCATGGTGCTGCTCGGCGTGCCCCCGCAGCCCACGCCGGTGCACGCCTTCTCGCTCATCGGGGGCCGCCGCAGCCTGGTGGGATCTCTCATCGGCGGCATCGCCGAGACGCAGGAGATGCTCGATTTCTGCGCCGAGCGCGGGATCGTTGCGGATGTCGAGGTCATCCCGATGTCGAAGATCAACGAGGCCTATGACCGGATGGTGAAGGGCGACGTCCGGTACCGGTTCTCGATCGACCTCGCGACGATCTGATCCTGGAAGAGGGCGCGTCCCGCCGGTCCTCGTCGGGCCGGTGGGAGCCCCGCCGCACTATTTGCCGTAGGTGAAGTCCGAGGTGGCGTTACCGCTGGCCGGGACCGTCACCTGCGCGGTCTTCGTCCCGAGCGTCTCGTGCCAGGCGGTGAGCGTGTACGTGCCAGCGGGCACGTCCTTGATGGTGTACGTTCCGTCGTCGCCGTCCACGGCCGACGGTCCGTCGGCGACCACCACCCAGGCGCTCATCCACGCATGGATGTCGCACTTCACCTTCACGACTCCCGGCTTGGTGAGCTTCTTCGGGATGCGCTGGTCCTTGATCGGCATGGCGAGGTTGAACACCGTCTGGTTCCCCAGATAGCCATGGATGTTGTGCAGCACGGGATCGCTGTTGATGATCTCGAGCGTGCTCCCCACCGGGATCGCCTGCACGTGCGGATGGTAGCGGCACGTCTTCTGGTCGAGCGTCACCTTCGCCGCCTGCGGCTTCGCGCCCGTCGCGCCGCTGACCGTAACGACCACGTTCTTGAGATGCCCGCCGGCCACCTCGACCGTCTCGTTGGGCTCCGTTGCGCCGCAGACGTTCCCATCGCGCGTCGTCTTGATCGGTGCCAGGGCTGGCGCCTCGCCGGCGAAGTGGACCGTCCCGGTGACGTCCCCCGCCCGCGCATCCACCGCGACGCAAACGCCCAGCGCAGCGACTGCCAACATTGTTGCACGCATTGCAACCGTCCTTTCGATGGATAGAAACTTCTTGCGCCCCGAGGGTGCGCCCACCGGGAACCTAAGCCGCCGGGGGCCCTTCGGCCCGGCCCTCGCCTTGCCGCGCCGCACCACGCGTGGCGGGCTGTGGAGCTGCTTTTCACGACGCGTCACGCCAAGAGCGCACCCTTCCGGAGCTGTGGAAGCCACTATGGGTCACTTGCGACATTTCGCCACATCCCGCATCGTCAGGGCTCGTTCGGACGGAAAGTCAAGGGGGCGGAATCGATGGGCTCGGCGGCGTCCGTCCAGAGTCATCACGCGGAGGTCCCCTGGCCTGCGGACGCGCAGTACGGCAGCGCGACGCCCGGCAAGATCGGGATGTGGGTGTTCCTCATCTCCGACGCGTTCTCCTTCGCCGGCCTGCTCATCGCCTACGCGATCCTGCGCACAGGCCACCCCGTCTGGCGCCAGCCCGGCGAGCCCGAGCTCGGGGTGTACTTCACGGCGGGGCTCACCCTGCTGCTCCTGCTCTCCAGCCTCACCAACGTGCTCGCCTTCGCGGCGGCGCGGGAGGAGCGCCGGCGCGAGGCCACGATGTACCTCGCCCTCACCGCGCTCGGAGGCGCGCTCTTCATCGCGGGGCAGGCCCAGGAGTGGTTCGGCATCGTGGGCCACGGGCTCATCCGGGAAGGGCTCGTCTTCGGGCAGTCTCCGCGCGCCAGCATCTTCTACGTCGTGACCGGGTTTCACGGGTTCCACGTGATCGTGGGCGTGGCCTACATCCTCGCCACCCTCGCCGCCTACGCGCGCGGGACCGCTGGCTGGCGCCAGGTCGAGCTGCTCGGGCTCTTCTGGTGCTTCGTCGACTTCGTCTGGATCTTCGTCTTTTCCGCGCTGTACCTCCTTCCCAGCTAGGCGGCGCCGCCATGGCCCACGACACCGGACTCGACGCGCGCACGGATCGCAGCGAGCACGCGCTCGTCTTCCTGGCGCTGGTCGTCCTCACCGGCCTCGAGCTCACCGTCGCTAAGGTGCCCGGGGTAGGGCACCGCGCGCTCGTCTCGGCGCTCGTCGTCCTCGCGGTGAGCAAGGCGGCCCTCATCGGCCTCTTCTTCATGCACCTGAAGTACGAGACCCGCTCGCTCAAGCTCACCGTGCTCCTCCCGCTGCTCGCGCCCGCCTTGTACGCGGTCGCCCTCATCGCCGACGCGACCTGGAGGCTCCTGTGACGAAAGTGCTCCTCTCCGCCTGGGCGGCCTCGCTGCCAGCCCTGGCGGCGGCATGTCCCGCCTGCGCCCGCGACTCCACCCCACGGGCGGCCCTGCTCGTGGGAGCCATGATCGCCGCGCCCTACTGCATCGCGGCGGTCGTGGTGCGTGCCATCCGGCGCGAAGAGGAGGGCTCGAAGTGAGCTCCGCCCTTCGCCGCGCCGCAGCCGGCCTCTGCGTCGCCGCCACGGCGCTCGCCGCGCGGGCCGACCCGCTACCCGAGCGCGGCTATGGCCTCCCGCACGACGCCTCGCTCGACGGCCACCGCATCGACTGGCTCATCCATTTCACCATCGTGGGCCTCGGCCTCGTCTTCCTGGTGGTGCTGGGCGCGCTCGCCTACGCGGCCATCCGCCACCGCGGAAAGCACACCGCCGCGTACGACCACGGCAACAGCCGCCGCGCCGCGCTGCTCGTCCTCGCTTGCGTCGCGGTCGTCTTCTTCGTGATCGACGGAAACCTCTTCGTCCACTCGATAGGGGACCTCGACGCCCACTTCTGGAACTTCAAGGCCGCCGAGGCGAACCCTCGGATGGTGAGGGTCGAGGTCAACGCGCACCAGTGGGCCTGGACCTTCCGCTATCCCGGCCCGGACGGAATCTTCAACACCGACGACGACGTGGTGGCCACCAACACGCTCCACGTCCCGGTGGGCGTGCCGGTGGTGCTCCAACTCGCCTCCACGGACGTCATCCACAGCCTCTACCTGCCGAACTTCCGCGTGAAACAGGACGCGGTGCCGGGGAGCATCACCAGGCTCTGGTTCCAGGCGCAGGAGCCGGGCGAGTTCGAATTTGGCTGCGCCCAGCACTGCGGCGCCAACCACTACAAGATGCGGGGCGTACTCACCGTCATGGCCGCGGATGCCTACGAGCGATGGGCGGCCGCTTCCGCCGCGGACGCCAAGCGAGGCTTCGACCCCGAGGACAAGGACGCGCGCTGGGGCTGGGAATGGAGAAAGTTCTGATGGCGCTCCCCGCGACGCACGCGCCCTCGGCCGAAACGCAGCCCATCCACCCGGCGCCCACCTCGTTCGTGAAGAAGTACGTCTTCTCGCTCGATCACAAGGTCATCGGGATCCAGTTCCTCTGGGCGGGCCTGATCTTCCTTCTGGTGGGCGGCACGCTCGCCATGATGATCCGCTGGCAGTGGGCCTTCCCGTACCACCCCGTCCCCGTGCTCGGGTCGATCTTCCTTCGCGGCAGCGGCGGCGTCATCGGGCCCGCCCTGTACCAGAACATCTTCACCATGCACGGCCTCATCATGATCTTCTTCGCCGTGACGCCGGTGCTCATCGGCGCCTTCGGCAACTTCCTCATCCCTCTGCAGATCGGCGCCAGGGACATGGCGTTCCCGATCCTCAACATGCTGTCCTTCTGGTTCTTCGCCCTCTCGCAGCTCATCATCCTCGCGTCCTTCATGGTGGCGCTGGGGCCTGGAGGCGCGGGCTGGACGAGCTACCCTCCCCTCTCCACCAACATCGGCATGCCTGGCATCGGCCAGACCATGGTGGTGCTCGCCCTCTTCACCACCGGCGTGTCGAGCACCATGGGCGCCATCAACTACGTCACGACGGTCATCCGGCTGCGCGCGCCGGGGATGACCTACATGCGCCTGCCGCTCACCATCTGGGGGCTCTGGCTCACCGCGATCCTGAACGCGCTCTTCATCCCGGTGCTCGGCTCGGCGGCACTGCTGCTCTTCCTCGACCGAACCTTCGGCACCCAGTTCTTCATCGCCGGCGCGGCCTCGGTGCGCGGCGGCGGGGATCCCATCCTCTTCCAGCACCTGTTCTGGATCTTCGGTCACCCCGAGGTCTACATCCTCATCCTCCCGGCCTGGGGCATCGTCGGCGACATCCTCTCCTTCTTCGCGCGGAAGCCCGCCTACTGGTATCGCGGCTCGGTCTACGCCATGTGCATCATCACGGTGCTCTCGGCGCTGGTGTACGGCCACCACATGTTCATCACCGGGATGAGCCCGATGCTGGGCAAGAGCTTCATGCTGCTCACGCTGCTCATCAGCGCGCCCGCCATGGTGCTCGTCTTCAACTGGATCTTCACCATCTGGCGCGGGTCGATCCGCTTCGCGACGCCCATGCTCTTCGCGCTCGGCACGGTCTTCGTGTTCGGCCTGGGCGGGCTCACCGGGCTCTTCCTGGGCGACATCTCGCTCGACCTGTACCTGCACGACACCATGTTCGTGGTCGGCCACTTCCACTTCACCATGGCCGCCGCGTCGTTCCTGGGCGCGATGGCTGGGATCTACTTCTGGTTCCCCAAGATGTTCGGGCGCTCGCTGAGCGAGCGTCTCGGCAAGGCGCACTTCTGGTTCTCCATCGTCGGGCTCACGCTGGTCTTCGGGGGCCAGCTCCTCGCGGGCTACGCCGGCCAGCAGCGCCGCCTGTTCGACCCGTACCAGTACACCTTCATCCAGGGGCTGCGCGGCCTCAACCGCTGGACGAGCTACTTCGCCTTCACCCTCTTCGCGGGCCAGTTCCTCTTCGTCTGGAACTTCTTCAAGACCGTCTTCGCGCGCGGCCACACCGCCCCCCAGAACCCGTGGGAGGTGACGACCCTCGAGTGGACACGCACCAGCTCGCCGCCGCCGTTCCACAACTTCGACGTCATCCCGCAGGTGCAGCGAGGCCCGCACGAGTTCGCGAACCCCAAGGTGAAGGAGCTGCTCGGCCGCGACTATCTCGGCCAGGCAGAGGACATGCCCGAGGCCACGGCGCCCGCGGCGGGGGCGGCGCGCGCGTGAGCGCGAGCCTCGTCATGGAGGAGCCCAGCGCTCCGGTGAGGCTGGAGGAGTACCGCACCAGCGTACGGGCGCGGTCGGAGCTCACTGCCTGGGTGGGCATGGTGGTCTTCCTCGCCTCGTGGGCGATGCTCTTCGCGAGCCTCTTCTTCGCCTACGCGCTCGTCCGCTCCCACGCGCCCTCCTGGCCCCCGGCCGACCAGCCGGTGCTGCCGCTCGCGCTTCCGGCCCTCAACACCGCCGCCCTCGCGATCTCCGCGCTCGCCATGGAGCGCGCGATGCGTTCGCTGCGGGCGGGCCGGGCTCGGCGGGCGGCGACAGCGCTCGCCGCCGCAGCCGCGCTCGGCTTCGTCTTCCTGGTGCTCCAGGGCGTGGTCTGGCTCGGGTTGTACCGGGCCGGCCTCGAGCCGAGCGGCGGCCCCTACCCTTCCGCCTTCTACACGCTCACCGTCTTCCACGCGCTCCACGTCCTGGTGGGGCTCCTGGCGCTCGGCTGGCTCGCGGTGCGCGCGCGGGGCGGCGCGTACGGCGCCCTTCGCCTGCTGCCCGTCCGGCTCTGGGCCATGTACTGGCACTTCGTGGGCGCGGTCTGGCTCGCCATGTTCGCGTCGCTCTATCTCCTGTGAGTGAACTGGGATCCCGCCCCATGGCACGCTCCTCCCACCTCCTCGCGCTCCTCGCCCTCCTCGCCCTCGCCTGCAAGGTCGACCGCCCGCACGGCGCGAAGGCGGCGATGACGCTCGGCGGCAAGGAGGTCTCCGCGCGCACGCTCACCGAAGGCGAGCGCAACTATCTCCTGTACTGCCGCGCCTGCCACGGCGAGAACGGGGACGGCAAGGGGCCCTCCTCGCCAGGCCTGCGGCCCCCTCCCCGCGACTTCCGCCTCGGCCTCTTCAAGTTCGCGGCAGTGCCGGCCGGCAGCCTCCCCCACGACGATGACCTCGTCCGCATCGTGCGCACCGGCCTGCACGGGACCGCGATGCTGGCCTGGGACGGCATCCCGGACCAGAACCTCCAGGAGATCATCCAGTACATCAAGACGTTCTCCCCGCGCTGGAAGGAGGAGGAGCCGGGCGAGCCCGTGCGCCCTACCCCCGATCCTTGGGCCGGCAAGGCGGACGCGGGCATCGCGCGCGGGAAGCTCGTCTACCACGGGCTCGCGCAGTGCCTCACCTGCCATCCGGCCTACGGCTCCAAGGAAACCATCTACGAGGCCGGCAAGGCGCTCACCGGCAACCCCACCACCGACTTTCGGGACGACATGTACGGCTCGGTGCTGAAGGAGTCGGACTACGGCGTGAAGTTCCTCCCGCCCGACTTCCTGCGCTCCGACCTTCGCTCCGTCCGCTCGGACCACCAGCTCGAGGACATCTACAGGGTCATCGCCGCGGGCGTGGGCGGCACCGCCATGCCCACCTGGCGCGGTTCGCTGCCGGAGGGGGAGCTCTGGGCGCTCGCGCACTACGTCGACTCGCTGGTGTCGCTCCGAGGGACGCCGCAGGCGACCGAGCTCATCGAGCAGGCCAAGGCCGAGGACACCCGCTGGTCGCCGCCCCCTCAACCCGCCTCCCAGGAAGCGCCTGCAGCTCAGTGAAGCCAATCGCGACCAAGCCCAACGACCCACAAAGTCCAGGAGGTACTTCCATGAAGGTCTGGAGCCGTCTCGCCGTCGTACTCGTGGCCGCCGCGCTCGCCCAGCGCGCGGACGCGATCCCCGCCTTTGCCCGCAAGTACGGAGTCTCCTGCTCGGCGTGTCACGTCGCCTGGCCCATCCTCAACCAGGTGGGGCAGAACTTCCGCGACAATGGCTACCGCTTCAAGAACGGCAAGGACCACCCCGAGGCGCAGCGCCCGGAGTACGTCCCGCTCGCGCTGCGCACCACCCCGGCCTACCAGTTCACCCGCACCACCAACCAGCCCGCCGGACTCGCGCCGACCGACCCCACCGCTCCCGACACGCGCTATCCCGTGGTGACGCGCACCGGCAGCGTCGCGCCTTCCGGGCTCGACATCCTCACGGCGGGCACCATCTCCGACAATCTCTCCTTCCTGGTGGTGGTGAGCGGCTTCAATCCCGCCAGCCCGGAGGCGGAGCTCGAGTCGGCCTGGGCGCGCCTCGACGACCTGGCCGGCACCGGCTGGCTCAACCTGAAGGTGGGCAAGTTCGAGCTCGACTCGCCCGCCTCGGCCCACCGCGCCATCTCGCTCCTCTACAACTACGCGGCGTATTCACCGCGCTTCAACGGCAGCGCGATCAACCTCGACTTCCAGGAGAACCAATACGGCTTCGAGCTCGATGGGCACGACGCCCGGAGCGCGACCCGCTACTCCCTGGCGCTCGTCTCCGCCCACGACGATCCCGGCTCGAGCGGCGCCTTCTCCTCTCCCTTCCTGTACGGCCACGTCCAGCGTTCACTCGAGCTCGACAACCCCATCCTGCCCTGGGCGCGACTGGGAGTGCTGGGCGGGATTGGCTGGTGGCCCACCGAGTTCGAGACGCTCGGCACGGCGGCGCCCACCGGGACCGCGCTGGGAACGTCCGCCGCGACCTCCTCGCCCACGCCGATCGCCGGCACCGGCCGCAATCACAAGAATTACTACCGCGCTGGAGCGGATCTCTCCTGGATCCTGGGCTATCCCTCGACGCCGTTCTTCTTCACCGTCGCGTACATGTACGGCCGCGAGAGCGCAGGGCTCGCCGCCGGCACGGATCCCACCGGCACCATCGACCTCAGCACCCAGGACAACAGCTTCCACGGCGGGTTCGCGGAGCTGGACTGGGCGCCCACCATCAACTTCGTTCTCTTCGCCCGCTATGACGGGGTGCGCTACGCGACCGCGCCGGGGGACGTCGATGCCGGCACCCTGGGCGTCCGCTACTACCTCGCCCTGGGCCCACGCGCCTCGATGGCGGTGCACGCCGAGGTGCACGCCGACCGCAACCGCGGCTTCGATCCGGTGGCGGGTGGCCCGAGCTGGAACGGCGGAGACGTCAACGTGCAATCGGCGCTCCTCGGCCTCGACTTCGCCTACTGAGAAAGGGACAGATCCATGCGCCGAAACGTCTGCGTCCTCGTCGCCGCGCTCTTCGCGGTGACCGCGCGAGCCACCCCCCCCGACGCCGCGGTCGCCGCGCGGGGGGCCAAGGCCTTCAATCGCTATTGCATCTCCTGCCACGGGCAGGACGGCGACGGGCGGGGCCCCACCGCCGCCTACGTCGATCCGGCGCCGCGCGACTTCACGAGCGGCACCTTCAAGTTCCGCTCGACCCCGAGCGGAACGCTGCCCACCGATGCCGACCTGTACCGGACCATCACCACTGGCCTCCATCAGACCGTCATGCCACGCTGGGACGCGATGACCGCGCTCGAGAGGCACGATCTCGTCCAGTACGTGAAGACCTTCTCCCCGAAGTTCAAGGAGGAGCCGCAACCCGCGCCCATCGCCATTCCCGCCGCGCCGGCCATGACGCCCGAGCTTGCTCGGAAGGGGCACGAGGTCTGGACGAAGGTGCAGTGCGCCTCTTGTCACGGGGACACGGGCCAAGGGAACGGCGCCTCGGCGGCGACTCTCATGGACGACTGGGGCCACCACATCGAGCCGCGAGACTTCACGCGCGGTTCGCTCAAGGTGGGCGACGCGCCGGAGGACCTCTACCGGACCTTCATGACCGGGCTCAACGGCACGCCCATGCCGTCCTTCGCCGACTCGATCTCGCCCGAGGACGCCTGGGCGCTCGTCGCCTACGTGCGCTCGCTGCGAAAGGATTGAGTCCACCATGGAGCAGCTCGCCACGGCCGCGCTGGGAGTGAGCCTCGCGCTGGCGCTCGCCCAGCGTGACCTGTCGGATCACGGCCGTGGCTGGCTCTCCGGGATGGCGTGGGTCTTCCCGGTCCTCCTCCTCATCGTGATCACGTTCGTTTATGTGTTCCGGCGCATCCGCACGCGCGACAGGGGGCGAGGGCTCGGCCCGCCAGGCCCCCCTCGGCGCAGATGAGCCTCGAGCAGCGACGCACGACCGCCCGCCTGCGAGGATAGCAACGCGAGGGTCCTCGGCCCCGAGCGGGCACTGAAGTTACCGGCGAAGGCCGCCGCCGTGGCATCCTGCGGCGCGCGGGCAGCCGCCCGTCTCAGGAGGTCGCATGTTCGGTCTCGTCGTCGTGCTGGGGCTCGCCGTCGCCGTGGCCCTGTTCGCCGTCTCGCTCCGGAACGGCCTCGTGACGAGGCGCAACGCCTACAAGAACGCTTATGCCCAGATCGACGTGCAGCTGAAGCGGCGCCACGATCTCGTCCCGAACCTCGTCGAGACGGCGAAGGCGTACATGGCGCACGAGCGCGGCACGCTGGAGGCGGTGGTGGCAGCCCGCAACGGCGCCGCCACCGCGGGGCGCGCAGCCGCGGCGAGCCCCGGGGAGCCGGGGGCGATGTCGGCGATGGCGAGCGCGGAAGGCGCCCTCTCGGGCATGCTCTCGCGATTCATGGCGGTGGCAGAGGCCTATCCCGACCTGAAGGCCAACACGAACATGCTCGCCCTCCAGGAGGAGCTCTCCTCCACCGAGAACCGCATCGCCTTCGCCCGGCAGGCCTTCAACGACGCAGTGATGACCTACAACAACGCGCGGGAGACCTTCCCCGGATCGCTCCTCGCGGGCCCGTTCTCCGCGGCCACGCCGTTCACGGTCGAGGTACCGGCCGAGCGCGAGCCGGTCGCGGTGAAGTTCTAGCCCATGGGCGGGGCCATCCCGCCCGTGCCTGCCGAGGCGCGGACCACCCTCGACTTCTTCGCCGCGCAGGAGAGCGCGAAGCGCCGTACCCGCCTGCTCGTCGTGGTCTTCGGGCTCGCCGTCGCGATCGACGCCGCCCTCGTGTACGTCGCGCTGGCCTCGGTGGCGGGGGGGTCGCCCGGGACGCTCGCCCTCGCCTGCCTGGGGACGGTGGGGGTGGTCGGCCTGGGGGCCGGGTACCACGCCCTGCGGCTCGCGTCGGGCGGCGGCGAGGCGGTGGCGGCCATGCTCGGTGGGACGCCGGTGGACCGCGCCTCGCAGGACCCCGGGCTGCGCCGGTTCGTGAACGTCGTCGAGGAGATGGCGGTCGCATCCGGCCTCCCCGTGCCAGCGCTCTACGTGCTCGAGCGCGAACCGGGGATCAATGCCTTCGCTGCGGGGTTCTCGCGCGACCGCAGCGTGGTCGCGGTCACGCGCGGAGCACTCGATCACCTCGGGCGCGACGAGCTCCAGGGGGTGGTGGCCCACGAGCTCTCGCATGTCGCCCACGCCGACACGCGCATCGATCTCCAGCTCATGGCCGCCGTGGGCGGGCTCACGGCGATCTCGCTGGTCGGGCGCGTGCTGCTGAACTCGGCGTCGCGAAGCTCCTCCCGCGATCGCAGGAACGACCCGGGTGCCGCTCTCCTCGTCGCCGGCCTCGCCTTCATCGTCGCGGGCGCGCTCGGCTCCCTCCTGGGGAAGGTGGTGCGCTTCGCCGTCGCCCGGCAGCGCGAGTGGCTGGCCGACGCGGCGGCGGTGCAATTCACGCGCAATCCCGACGGGCTCGCGGGTGCCTTGCGCAAGATCGCCTCGGAGGGCTCGGCGCTCCTGAGCCCTCGCGCCCCCGAAGCGGGTCACCTCCTCTTCGCCACCGGAGCGACGGGCATCTTCCAGGGGCTCTTCTCGACCCATCCCCCCATCGAGGAACGCATCCGGCGCCTCGCGAGATCCGGTGAAGGGCCTGCGGTCGCCGCGAGCGCGACCCAGGCGCGCCCTCTCGAGAGCGCCGCGCTCGCCAGCCCGACGCCCCACCGCCAGCCGGGCCCGGAGGACCTCGAGCGCGCCTCGGCCGTTCTCCAGTCCTTCCCGCCCACCCTCGTCGACGCGGCGCGCGCGCCCTTCGGCGCCTGCGCCCTCTGCTGCGCCCTCCTGCTCGACGAGGCGCCCGAGGTCCGGGGCCGGCAGCTGTTGGGCCTCGCCGAGGGCACCGGCATGCGCCGGGAGGCGGAGCAGCTCGCGTCCCTGCTCAGCGCGGTCTCGCGCCCGAGCCGCCTCGCCCTCCTCGACCTCGCCCTCCCCGCGCTCGACGGCCTCTCCCCGGAGCAGGCCCGCGCGCTCGGCGGAGCGCTCCAGGCCCTCGCACAGTCCGATGGCACCACCACGCCCTTCGAGTGGGCGGTGCAGCGGATCGCCCTCCGCCGGCTCGGCCGCGGCGCAGGCGTTCCTCCCCGCGCGCGGGTGGCCGCGCTGGAGCAGCTCTATCCCGAGGCGCTCACCCTGCTGTGCGCGGTCGCGCGGGCCGGGCGGTCCGACGAGGCAGGCGCCCAGGCGGCGCTCGCAGCGGGCGCGCTGGCGGTGGGCGGCGGCGCCTGGAGGCTCTTGCCAGCCGATCGCTGCGCGCTCGGCCACCTCGACGCCGCCCTGCTGCGCCTCGACGAAAGCACGCCTGAGGTGAAGATGAAGGTGGTGCAGGCATGTGCCGCCACGGCGCTCTCCGACGGGAAGGTGGCCGACGACGAGGCGGAGCTGGTGCGGGCGTTCGCGGCGGCGCTGGGAGTCGGCGTGCCGAGGCTCCTGGTCGGGGGATGACCTCGGCTGACGTGGCATCCCGGCGCATCGCCTGTGCGTCTGAGCCGGTCACGCCGGACCTGTTCAAGAGAAGGCCGGCGCAGTCTTCGAGCACGTCTATCCGCGGGATGGCGTTTCGGCCGCCGTTCACACGTTGCCGGGCATGGTGGCCGGCAGTCGCTTTTCCGGAGGGTCGATCGTGATCACCGTCCGCTCCCTGCACCTCTACCCCGTGAAGTCGCTTGGCCGCGGCATCTCGCTTCCCCGCGCGACGGCGGGCGACCGCGGCTTCCTTCACGACCGCCGCTTCCTCGTCGTGGACGAGGAGGGCCGGTTCCTGACCCAGCGCGTGCTTCCCCGGATGGCGCTCGTCACCGTCGCGCTCGCAGGCGACGCGCTGTGGCTCACCACCCCGGGAGCTCCGCCGCTCGACGTTCCGCTCGCGCCATCCGGCGGACCGCTGCGCGAAGTCACCATCTGGCGAGACCGCGTCCTGGCGCTGGGGCTCGGGCCCGTTCCCGCGCGCTGGCTCTCGGAGGTGCTCGGACGGCCCTGCGAGCTCGTCCACATGCCGGATGCGAGCTTGCGTGCCACAGACCCCGCGTACGGGCCGGGCCTGGTGGGCTTCGCCGACGCCTATCCGTTCCTGCTCGCGTCGCTCGACTCGCGCGCCGAGCTCGCCCGCCGCGGCGCGGACGTTCCCATGGAACGCTTCCGCCCCAACGTCGTGGTCGAAGGCGCAGCGCCCTTCGCGGAGGACGGCTGGAAGCGGCTCCACATCGGCACCGCCACCTTCCGGGTGGCCACCCGCTGCGTTCGGTGCGCCATCACCACCGTCGATCCGGAGCGTGGCGCCTTCGCCGGACCCGAGCCGCTGCGCACGCTCGCTGCGTTCCGAGCCGTGGAGGGCGGCGTGGTGTTCGGCATGAACCTCGTCCACGAGAAGACGGGCGAGGTGAGCGTGGGCGACGAGGTCCTGGTCGAGCCAGGTTGACGACCCCGGGAGGCGCCCGCCAGCCGTTCAGGCGATCTCGAGCCACTCGAACCACACTTGATGGTGGGCCTTGTACCACTCCAGCACCTTGCGGATGGCGACCTGCTTCTCCTTCGGCATCACCTTCTCGTCCACCCGGTCGAAGTGCACCCGCAGCGTGTCCCCGTCATGCTCCAGCGCCTGCGACAGCATGGTCTGCAGCTCGTTGCGGATCCGGCCCGAGTCGCTGATCTTCACCGCCCGCTTGGTGTGATCGACCCCGGAGAGGAAGCGCACCAGGAGCGGGCTGAAGACGTGGCGTGCCTCGTCGAGCGGCTCCATCAGCCTGAAGGTGAAGGTGATGAGGCTCGAGGCCTGCCGCGTCGCGAGGCGCGTCGCGACCTTGTAGCGGCCGTCGCCCAGGTCGGTCACCGCCGGCGACCCCGTGTACGGGTCGTCGCCCATGAAGCCGATGCTCGCCAGCACGCTCCAGTTCTTCTCGGGCAGGAAATCGTCGGCCCGGAGCACGCGCTTTCCGAGCGGCATGTTCGAGTCGCGCGCATCGCGGATCGCGTCGGCATAGGCCTTCACCTTCTCCCCGGGGACCTCGCGGCCGTAGATCGCGCTCACCTGACGCGCGAAGTCCGGCGCCCTCTCGTCGAGCCGCATGAGCTGCCCTTCCACGTCGCAGGGGAGCTCGAAGGTGGGCGAGAAGATCGCCATGCTGCAGTCGACGTCGAGCACCTCCGAGAGGCTGGCCGCCTGCATGGCCTCCGCCGTCGCGGCGTACCCGTCGCAGAGGAAGACGTGCGTGGCGCCCTCCGTGTCCTTCCAGCTCCCCACCAGGAAGGTCGGCGCGTAGGTGCCGGAGTCGGTGAACACCTCGATGCCGGAGGGCGTCTTCCACCCGTCCTCCACGACGTGCGCGCCGAGCGCTTTCCACTCCTCCCAGAGCTTGCCCAGTCGCGCCACGCGGCTCTTCCCGCCCAGCGTCCAGACGTGGATGTTCTCGCGACGGAGCCCCGGGTACGCCGCCTCGATGGCCTCCGCCACCTGCCTTCGCGGGGTGCGGTAGTCGAGCAGCACCGAGGCGCGCTCCGCCACGTCCGCCACGCGCCGCGGCACGGTGAGGCTCCCCATGTACGACTCGTAGGGACGGCTCATGGTGAGCGGAGAGTCGAACAGGTGGAACACGGCCATGGGGCCGGTCTTCTTGCCCTCCGCGAAGCGCGAGGTGTTCTCGAGGGTATCCACCGCCGCGCCCCACAGCGTGATGCCCTGTTCCTGCAGCTCCGCGTAGAACGAATCGAACGAGTGGCTGGGATCGTTCAGCAGCCGGTGGACCGCGGCGTCCACCCGCCGCGCCACCTCGGGCCGCGCGTACACTCGCCCGAAGCCGAGCAGCGGGTTCGCGCCCATCTCGGGCGTCTCGCCGGCCTTGGGCATGAGCCCCTCGCCCAGGCACACCATGATGGCGTGGTTCTCGGGCAGGGTGCGGGTGAGGTGCCAGAGCCCCTCGCTCATGACGTAGGCGCTGATGGCGTCGGCTGACTTCTTCACCTGGTTGTAGGCGTGCTTGTCCTTGCCGGCGCCGGCGCCGAAGTCGCCGAAGAGGCGCGTCCCGAGCGCGGTGGCGGCGGACGTCATGGCGAGGCAGCGCGCGATCCCGCGCGGCGTGAAGGAGTGCGCCGACACCGGAGCGTCCTGGTTGCGCTCCACCTCCACGTCCTCCAGCCAGAGATGGAAGCGCAGGAGCACCGGACGGGTGTCGAAGGCCCACTGCGCGACGGCGTTGCGCTGCTCCAGATCGGTCACGGCGATCTCCAGGAAGAGGAAGCCCGGCGCGGGCGTCCCGCATCTTAAGCCACCGCCCGGCCCCGCACCTGCGTTGACATGCCACGCCCCGCCGCATACGAAGCGCGGCATCGTGCTACCCGAGATCGACGAGGGCGCGCCCCGGGAGCTGGACCTGCGCGAGGTCAGCCGCGCCGCGCTCTTCGTGGCGCTGGGGCTCGCCTTTCCGGCGGCCTTCCACGCCGTCCGGCTCGGGCACGTGCTCCTGCCGATGTACCTCCCGGTCCTGACCGCGGCTTTCCTCCTGCGGCCCTCCTGGGCCGCCGCGGTGGGCGCGGCCACCCCCCTCGTTTCGGCCCTCGCCACCGGCATGCCCCCCATGTTCCCCCCCATCGCCATGTGGATGGCGGTGGAGCTCGCGCTCATGGCCCTTGCACTGTCGGTGCTGTCCCGGCGCACCCATCTGCCGCGCGCGGCGCTCCTCGCGGGCGTCCTCGTGGCCGGCCGCATCCTCTATGCCGGGCTGGTGTACGCCACCGGACTCTGGCTCGCCCTCCCCGCACGCGTGCTGGGGCTCGCCGCGCTCCTCTCCGCATGGCCGGGGATGCTCCTCGCGGTGGCCGTCGTTCCGCCCGTCGCCGCGGCCCTCGCGATGCGGGAGGCGCGCGCCGCTCCGCGCGTCGCCGACTCCACCGGAGCTCCGCCCGCATGACCGGCAGGCAGCAGTTCTTCGGGACCATGGCGGCCCGCTGGGACGCGCTCCATCCGCCGTCCCTGCAGGCGGAGGCGGTCGCGCGGGGCCTCGCCCTCGTGGAGCCGCTCGACGGCGCGCGAGCCGTGGACGTGGGCTGCGGCACGGGCATCCTCGTCGGTCCCCTGCTGGACCGCCTTGGGGAGGGAAGGCTCCTGGCGATCGACTTCGCGCCGCAGATGATCGCCGTCGCGCAGGCGCGCTTTCCCGACCCGAGGGTCTCCTTCGTGAGCTGCGACGTGCTGGAGGCGCCCGTCGAGCCGGGCTGGGCCACGCACGTCCTCTGCTACAACACATTTCCTCACTTTCCCGAGCCCGCCGCGGCGCTCTCCGCCTGGCTGCGCTGGCTCGCGCCGGGCGGCGGCGCCATCGTCTGGCACGACGCGCCTCGCGAGGCGGTGGCCCGCATCCACGCCGGGGTGGGCGGCGCCATCGGCTCCGATGTCCTGCCTCCAGCGCGCGAGCTGTCCCTCATGTTCGAGGCTGCGGGCTTCACGGCGGACGTGGCGCACGACGACGATCGGGGCTTCGCCGTGGTCGGGCGCCGTCGCGCCGCCCCGAGATGAGGCGCGCGCAGCCCAGCACCGCCCTCGGGCTCGTGCTCTTGGCGGCGCTGGGCGGGCTCGCGGGCGCGCACACCGCCCTCGCCTCCCTGCTGGCGCTCGGCCTGCTCGCGGCCTGGTCTCGGGTGGGGCTGCGCCGGCTCCTCGCCTCCCTGGCGCCGCTCGCGGCGGCCTTCGGCCTGCTCCTGCTCCTCACGCCGCTCGCGCCGGAAGCGACCCTGCAGGTGGCGCTGCGCGGCTTCACCGTGTCGGCCGCGTGCGCAGTCGGCGCGCTCACCGTTCCCTGGCCTGCCGGGATCGCCGTCCTCGGAGCGCTGGGGCTTCCACGCTCCGGGCGCGCCTTCCTCGCCATCCTCGCCTGCCACACCGGTTCCATGCGGCGGGAGGTGGCGGCCTCGGCGCGCGCGCTCAGGCTGCGCGGCGGGCTCCACGGGGCGCGAGGCGGGGTGCTCGGCGCCCGGATCCTCCTCGCGCGAGGCTCCGCGGAGACCCTGCGGAGGGCGGACCGCATCGCCCATGCGCTGGAGCTGCGCGGCTTCTCGGGCGCGCTGCCGGTGCGGGTGGGCTTCTCTCCGCGGCTCGGGGAAGCACCCCTCTATGCAGCAGCGGGGGCGCTCGTGACAGCGCTGGCATGGAGGCTCACGGCGTGATCCCGCTCGCCCTGGAGGTGCGCGGGGTGGCTCACCGGCACCCCAGCATGGACCACGACACACCGGCGGAGGTGTCCTTCGCCCTTGCGCCGGGCGGGAGGGCTCTCCTCTCCGGGGCGAACGGCGCGGGCAAGTCCACGCTGCTCCGGCGGATGGTCGGCCTCGCCTGGGGTGAGGGGACGATCCGGGTCGGCGGCGAGGAGGTGTCCCGACGCAATCTGCGACGGGTACGGCGCGCCTGCGGCTTCCTCTGGCAGAACCCGGCTGACGGGCTCCTCCTGCCCACGCCCCTCGAGGACGTGGCGCTCGGGCCGGTGAACGACGGTATGCCGGTGGCCGCGGCCCGCGAGCTGGCGGCCGGGTGGCTGGCGAAGCTCGGGCTCTCGCGCCTCGCGGACCGCGAGCTCGCGACGCTGTCGGGCGGGCAGAAGCAGCTCGTGGCGCTGGCGGGAATCCTGGCGCGAGAGCCCGGCGTGCTCGTGCTCGACGAGCCGGCGGCGCTCCTCGACCCCGAGAACGCCGAGCGCCTGGCCAGCGTGCTCGACCCGCTCCCCGCCACCATGGTGCTCGTCACGCACGAGCCCGCCTGGTGGCGAGCCCGTCCGCCGTGGGCCGGCGCGCACGGGGTGGAGCTCGTGGCCGGGGAGGCCGGCTTCGCGGAGGCTACTTGAGAGGCTTCGGGAGTGGCTTCCCCTTGTCGAAGGGGACGTCGGGGCCGTACCTGGCGACGATCTTCTTCTTGGTGTCGAGGCCCGTGAGCTGGATCACGAAGTTGGGCACACGCCGCGCGTTGCGGTCGGCCACCCAGCGGGTGAGATCGACCCGGGGGCGGGAGCGGCGTGCCGTGCCCGATGGTGCTGGGGCGCCGGGCGAGAGCGCCTTTTCGAGCTCCTCCGCGGCGATGTTGGCGAGGTGGCGCTGGATGGCGGGAACGGCCTTCCGCATCGCCTCGGCGATTGCCTCTTGCAAGATACCCTCGATGCCATCCCGATCTCGTGCCAAAGATTCCCCTTTCGAAAGGAGGCTAATATGCCCACATTGATCGCCACGTGCGAGGGACCAATGGGGTAGCAATGCCGTAGGGTGGAAGTTTTGCTCGTGGCCAGCAGGGGGCCTTGCCGAGCCGCGTCGGGGATCGGATTGTCACAATTCCGATCTGACTCGATTTGGAGGCAGTCCTGACCCCAGTCGCCACCCGCCTGCTCATCATCGCGGCTGCCTTCGACGTCGTGGGCGCGGCGACCGCCATCCTGGCGCTGCGTCCAGCCTGCCACCGGGCCGAGTCGGAGAACCTCGTTCCCGACGCGCTCGCCATCTCGGGGGTATGACCCGTCACCCGAGGGGCCCACCCTCCAAGAGGACCGACACATGCCCGACCCGACCACGCTCTCGCAGGCCCTGGAAACCGGCGCAGGGGAGTCCACCGCCCTCGGCGCTCCCGAAGGCGTGCCGCCCCTCCCGTACGGTGCGCTCCGGGAGCTTGCGCGGACCACCGTCGCCACGCTCAACGGCCTCGGCATCGGCCGGAACGACCGGGTGGGAATCGTCCTGCCCAACGGCCCGGAGATGGCGGCCGCGTTCGTCTGCATCGGGGCCGGCGCCACCACCGCGCCGCTCAACCCTGCTTACCGGGCGGAGGAGCTGGAGTTCTACCTGACCGACCTCCGGGCCAAGGCCCTGGTGGTCGAGGCGGGCGTGGAGGGACCCGCCCGCGCGGTGGCCGAGAGGCTGAAGGTCCCCATCCTCGAGCTGCACCGCCGGCGCGAGCGCGGCGCGGGCGCCTTCGAGCTCCGCTCGCTGGGCGGACTATCCGGCTCGGCGGCGCAGGGCGGCATGGCCTCGCCGGACGACGTCGCCCTCGTCCTCCACACCTCAGGCACCACCTCCCGGCCCAAGATCGTGCCGCTCCTGCAGCGCAACATCCTCGCCACGGCGCGCAACATCCGCCAGACGCTCGCCCTCACTCCGGACGACATCTGCCTCAACGTGATGCCGCTCTTCCACATCCACGGCCTCATGGCCGCGACGCTCTCGTCGATCGCCGCCGGCGCTCAGGTGTGGTGCACCCCGGGGTTCAATGCGCTCAAGTTCTTCGCCTGGATGGACGAGGTGAAGCCCACCTGGTACACGGCCGTGCCCACGATGCACCAGGCCATCCTGGCCCGCGCCGACCGCAACGCCGAGGTCCTGGCGCGCAGCCGCCTGCGGCTCATCCGCTCCTCCTCGGCGTCGCTCCCGCCGCAG
The DNA here is from genome assembly GCA_038320275.1 of Myxococcales bacterium. Classification (GTDB taxonomy): domain Bacteria; phylum Myxococcota; class Myxococcia; order Myxococcales; family Anaeromyxobacteraceae; genus Anaeromyxobacter_A. The sequence goes on from JBBQEB010000031.1 coordinate 19,620, forward strand.
GTCATGGCGGAGCTGGAGCGCGTCTTTCGGGCGCCGGTCATCGAGAGCTACGGCATGACCGAGGCGGCGCACCAGATGGCCTCCAATCCGCTGCCCCCGCGGGCGCGCAAGCCCGGCTCGGTGGGCGTCGCGGCCGGTCCCGAGGTCGCCATCATGGACGAGACGGGCAAGCTCCTCGCGGCCGGCGAGACGGGCGAGATCGTCATCCGCGGCTCCAACGTCACCCCAGGCTACGAGGCGAATCCGGAGGCGAACGCCAAGGGCTTCACCCACGGCTGGTTCCGCACGGGCGACCAGGGCCTCATGGACGAGGAGGGCTACCTCCGCCTCACCGGGCGCCTCAAGGAGCTCATCAATCGCGGCGGCGAGAAGATCAGCCCGCTCGAGGTGGACGAGATCCTCATGGACCACCCGGCGGTCCAGCAGGTGGTGACGTTCGGCATGCCGCACGAGAAGCTCGGCGAGGAGGTCGCCGCGGCGGTCGTGCTGCGCGAGGGCAAGGAGGCCACCGAGCGCGAGCTGCGCGACTTCGCGGCCTCCCGCCTCGCCGACTTCAAGGTGCCGCGGAAGATCCTGATGCTGAAGGAGATCCCCAAGGGCGCGACGGGCAAGCTGCAGCGCATCGGCCTCGCGGCGAAGCTCGGGCTGGTGTGACGGAGCGTCGGGTGGCGCTCTGGGTCCGGTTCGAGAGAGGCGGCGCCGTCGGCTTCGGCACGCTGGCGGGCGACTCCATCGCGGTGCACGAGGGCGACCTCTTCGCCGGGGCGCGGCCCACCGGCGAGGTGCTCCCGCTCTCCGGGGTGAAGCTCCGGACGCCATGCGTTCCGGGGAAACTCATCGGGCTCGTCAACAACTTCCGCGAGGCGGCCGCCAGGAACGCGCTCGCCATCCCAGCCGAGCCGCTGTGGTTCTTGAAGCCGGCGACGTCCTATCTCGACCCGGGCGCGCCCATCCGGCTTCCCGGGCACGACGTCGGCAAGATCATCTACGAGGGCGAGCTGGGAATGGTGGTGGGCAGGAGGGCGCGCGACGTACCCGAGGCCGACGCCGCCTCGTACGTCTTCGGCTACACCTGCGTGAACGACGTGACGGCCCTCGACCTCCTCGGCCGCGACCCGCAGTTCGCGCAGTGGACGCGCGCCAAGAGCTTCGACACCTTCGGGCCTTTCGGACCCGCCATTGCGACCGGCATCGACCCGTCCTCGCTCACGGTGCGTACGCTGGTGAAGGGCAAGGTTCGCCAGGAGTATTCCGTCTCCGACGCCATCTTCGGTCCGCATGCGCTCCTGGCAGCCCTCTCCCGCGAGGTCACGCTGGAGCCGGGCGACGTCGTCGCCTGCGGCACCTCGCTGGGCATCGGCGTGCTCCGGCCAGGCATGACGGTGGAGGTGTCGATCGACGGCATCGGCTCGCTCTCCAACCCCGTGGCGGAGCGCGCCGCGCCGGGAGCGGCGGCGTGAAGATCTGCGTCGTCGGAGCAGGCGCCATCGGCGGGCTCCTGGCGGTGAAGCTCGCCTCGGCCGGCGAGGACGTCACCGTCATCCTGCGCGGCGCGAACCTCGCCGCCGTCCGCGAGCGCGGCCTCACCCTGCGCTCGGACGGGGCGGAGCAGGTGGCCCGGGTGAAGGCGACCGACCGCATCGGCGACGCCGGCCCGCAGGACCTCGTCATCCTCGGTATGAAGGCGCACCAGCTCCCGCCGGTCGCGGGCGAGGTGAAGGCGCTCGTCGGGCCGGAGACGGTCGTCGTCACCGCGCAGAACGGGATTCCCTGGTGGTACTTCCTCAAGGGAAGCGCCGTCCACCCGGGCACGCGGCTCGAGAGCGTCGACCCCGGCGGCACGGTCGCCAGGAACCTCGACGTCGAGTGGGTGATCGGCTCCATCATCTACCCCGCCTCGGAGATCGTCGCGCCGGGGGTGATCCAGCACGTGGAGGGAAACCGCATCTCCATCGGCGAGCTCGACGGCGCCGACACGCCGCGCGTGCGCGCCCTCGCGGAGCTCCTCAGGAAGGCTGGCTTCAAGGCGCGCGTGGCGAGCGACCTGCGCTCGGAGCTGTGGGTGAAGCTCTGGGGCAATTGCACCTTCAACCCCATCAGCGCGCTCACCCACGCCACGCTGGCGGGCATCTGCACCGACCCGCTCGCGCGCGAGCTCGCGGCGAACGCCATGCGGGAGGCGCAAGTGGTGGGCGAGGCGCTGGGCGCGCGCTTCGGCGTCTCGCTGGAGAAGCGCATCGCCGGGGCCGAGGCGGTGGGCGCGCACAAGACCTCCATGCTCCAGGACGTCGAGGGCGGCCGGCCGCTGGAGCTGGAGGCGCTGGTCGGGTCGGTGCTGGAGCTGGCCCGCCTGACGGGGACGCCCACCCCGCACCTCGCGTCGATCTACGCCTGTGCGTCGCTCCTCGCGAGGACGCTCGCGGCCTCGCGAGGGCGGCTGCGCGTGGAGTCGCTGCCAGAGACCTGAGGGCGGGCGGTTGCGCGGAGCGCCGGAGTCGAAGGGCGAACGGGGTTTCGACCTTCGACCTTCGACCTCGACCGCGACCCCGATTTTCGACCGCGACCGCGACCGCGATTTCCGACCTCGACCTTGGACCGCGACCCGACCTTCGACCGCGACCGCGACTTTCGACTTCGACCGCGACTACGACCCCGACCTTCGACCCGCGGACCTCCGACCTCCGACCGCGACCTTCGACTTCGACCCGCGGACCTCCGACCTCCTCCGACCTCCGACCTCGACCGCGACCGTCGACCTCGAGTCCAGTACCGGCGTCCTGGCCGTGCCTTCCTTTCCTACGCGAGACCCTTCGACACGGCGAACTGGCCGGTGACGGCGTCCATGGTCCGGATGTGGTTCACGAACCAGGCAGGCAGGGTCTCGGACACGTAGCGCCAGAGCCTGTCGATGTCCCCGCCCTGACGATAGGCTTGCTCCTCATCGTCGAGCTGCGCCAGCACGCGGTCGTGCTCCGACTTGTGCATCGCGAGGGCGAAGAAGCCGGTCTCCTGCATCACACCGTTCTCGTGGGCGAAGTGCTGTCGCGTGTTCCCGGTCAGCTCACGGAGCGTGATCAGCACCTCATCGCGCGTGGCGTTGCCCAGCCGGCCGCGCTGCACGACCTCGCCCAGCACGTTGAGCAGCCTCGCCTCCTCCTCGTGGTCGTCGTTCTGGAAGGCGAGCGCGACGCGGGGAAGGCTCGAGGGGTCGACGATGGGCATGGGTGCGTCCTCCGAGCCCGGAAATAACTTCCGGGAGCGAGAGGCGCCAGGGTACGGGGCAGCTGCGTGCGGTCCCGCCATGAACGGGAGGAAGAACGCGACGCCGGGCTACACGAAGGCCCGCTCCCCCGGAGAGGAGCGGGCCCGAGACCGCCGAGGCAGGGACAGCTCTACGGCGTGAAGGTCACCACGGACGACTCGCCGCTGGTGAGGGTCACGCGCAGCGCGCCGAGCTCGCCGTCGAAGCCGACGGCCCAGGCGCTGCCCGTCTGGAGCGAGAAGGCAAGCACCGGCTGGGAAGCACGCGTCGCATCGGCGGCGAGGAAGCCCGCGAGATCCGGATCGTTGTACGCGCCGAAGAAGGCGTTGCCGGTCGACTCGTAGAACCGCAGCACGTTGGAGGAGCTGGCGGTGGACCAGGTGTTCCAGGTGTTCGCCGGGTCGTTCAGGGACATCGCGAAGTACGGCTCCGCGCCGAAGCGGCGGCCGTACCAACCCGACTGCGTGCCTTGGGTGTAGACGACGAGCGCCCAGTCTTGCGGCTTCGACGGCGTGGCGGCGATCGACCACGCTTTGTTGGTGTCGTAGGCGATGGACGCGATGTCAGCCATGGTGATGGCGTGGCCGAACATGGTCATCGGGGAGACGTAACCCTCAGACTTGGCGTTCCCGTTAGCCTGCACGCCGCCAGCAACTGCCGTGACGTTCGACATCGTGGCCGAAACGCTGCTGCTCTGAATCTGGAGGGCATTCCTGACGTGGATGATGATGGACCCGGTCACCGAGCCGCCGTGATTGTCGGACACCTTGACGGTGGCGGTGCAGTCACCGACGGGGACCGCGGCCGGATCGGCGTAGAAGCCGGTGGTCGCCATGTCCGGCGCATTGAACACCTTGAGGGGGTCGACCGTGTTGCCGCCACAGGTGACGGTCCAGGCGTACGACAGCGAAGCGTCGTCCGCGTCGGTCGCCGTCACGGTGATGGTGGTGCGGTCGCCGGGAAGGAGCTGCGCGTCGGGGGTGGTGATCCCGAGGATGTCCGGCCAGCGGTTGAGCGTGACCGAGACGTTCGCGCCCTGGGGCGAGTAGGTCAGCGCGAACTCGACGACCGACGAGATGTTCTGGTCCACATCGGTGACGGTCAGAGAGATCCGCTCGGTGCCCCGGCAGTCGGAGGTGAGGGTGGCGGTGGTGTGGTTGGCGTCGGCGAGCGTGTTCACGGTCGCGGTGCCGTCACAGACCGCCGTCCAGGCGAAGCCGAGCGCGTGGACCGCGCTGGGATCCGTCGCGACCGCGCTCATGGTGATGGTCTCGCCGTAGGAGGGAGCGCCGTCGGAGAGCACGAGCCCGGTGATGAGCGGCGAGTTGGTGTTGACGGTCTGCTGGCCGCCCGACTGCTGAAGGACCAGCGTCACGTCCGCCATCTTGTTCTTCTGGACGGTGACCTGAGCGCACTGCGGCCCGAAGGTGACCGTGGTCCAGGTGGCGGTGGCGCAGAACTGGTAGGCACCCTGCGGCAGGTTGTCGAAGGTGCCTTTCCACGTGTAATTGCCGTCTCCGGCGAGCGTGTAGTGATTCAGGGTCGGCGCGCCGACCTTCTGGATGGTGAGGTCGACGGTCCCGTTGTTCCAGTTCGCCGAGTTGCCGCGAACGTTGACCCTGGCTCCGCCGACTTCGGGCGCGGCCTTCTCGCTACCACCACACGCCGCCAGCGCGAACGCCAGCAGGCTCACTGCGAAGGACTTCTTCATTTCGGCTCTCCTTGAAGGCGCACCCGTCCCTGCGGGTCGAGCGCGCCGGTTGGGCACTGCTCACCACGAGTCCTATTCACTGCTGGTTGTTCACTTCACCGCCCCTGCACTGTCGGTGTGGGCTGCATACAACAGCATCGGGGGTGGGCGGACAAGCCGTACTGTGAGGGACACGCGCAGGGGGTCACCCGAGGACGGACCTCAGGTACGGGTCATCTCGACCCGCTCGGGCGAAACGCGAGTGATATCGATGTGACGATGGGTCGCAGCCGCATCGTCAGTTGATCTTGGACAACGAGGGCCGCGACGATTTGCCGCAGCGTGAAATCTCGCCAAGACCGTCGCGGGAGGCGGTCCGCAGCGCTCGGCTACCCCCGGGGAGCCGCGGCGGCGCGGCCGGTGCTCACCGCGCCGCACCGCCGAAGGTGTCACACGCCTTCAGACTGCCGCTGTCGAATCCTCTGCGAAACCACTGGGATCGCTGCGCGGCCGAGCCGTGCGTGAACGTCTCCGGGTTCACCCGTCCGGTGGAGGCGCGAAAGAAAAAAGGGCTCCGAGAGTACATCCCCGGAGCCCTCTTTAGCTTCTACCCCGGACACTACGGAACGGAGATGCCGTTTACTTCGTGCTGCTGCTACGGAATGACGGTCGTGCCGTTCACGGTGATGGCCGACATCGTGATGGAGCCGGTCCCACCGCCACAGTCGTCGATGAGGACGAGGGCAGCGAGTGGCTCCGCGAGCTTCGTGCCGCATGCAACGCCGCCGCCCAAACTGCCGTCCAGGAAGAAGCTGTTACCTGTAGCAGAAGCAGGGGTGAAGTACCTCATGTTGCCCGAGGGGATGGGGCTGTCGATCTGGCAGACGGTGCCGTCCACGAACCGCGCAAGGAAGCGCAGGCTGCCCGAGTTCAGCGACGCAGCATCGCCGACGACGTACATGGCCGCGGACGTGAAGACGAGACCCTCTGCTCCGGCGATGCGAGCATTGGGGCCGAAGTTGAGAACGCTACCGGTGTCCGCGACCGTCTTCGTGAACGTCAGGCTGCTCGCGTCCGCCGAAAAAGAAGCGCCGGGGTACGTCTGTACGTCCTGGCAAGCTCCCCACTGAGCGTTGTGGCACACCTCGATGTACGGCACCGCCGACAGGAGCCCGTTCCTCACGTGAAGAATCACCGACGCGGTGCTCTTGCCACCGTTCCCGTCGGTGACGACTACGGTGACCGTGCAGTCTCCAGCGGTCGCCGGAGCGGTGAAGCTGTTGATGTTTCCGTCCGCGACCGTATTGCCCGCCGGATCCACCGTGCCGCACGTCGCCGTCCAGGCGTAGCTCAGCGGATCGTGGTCGCTCGCGAAGATGCTGATGAACGTCGACGCGCCGGGCTGAAGCTGAGCCTGCGCCACGTGGAACCCGGCGAGGACCGGCCAGTCGTTCAGCGTCACGGTCACGATCGCGCCCTGAGGCGAGTACACGATGGGGAAGCTGACCGAGGAGTAGATCTGCCCGTTCGACACGGTGAGACCCACCGTCGCGGCTCCCTTGCAGTCGGTCGTGAGCTCCGTGGTCGCAGCCTGAGCGGAGAACGCCACGCTGGTCGAGCCAGGGCAGGTGAGGGACCATGCGTACGTCAGCGGCATGTCGCCCGTGACCGAGGCCGTGAGCGTGATCGTCTCGCCGTAGGAGGGAGCGCCGTCGCTCAGCGTGATCCCGCTGATGAAGGGCGAGTCGATGGTGACGTGCCCATCATTCCCGGTCTGCTGAAGCGCGATGACGACCGCCGCCATCTGGTTCTTCAGCACCTGAACCGGCTTCATGCAGGTGATGTCATACCCCTGCACCTGAGCGCAGAAGGTGTAGGAGCCGACAGGGAGGGTGTCGAGCACCTTGGTGTCGCCGGCGACGTTCGCATCGAAGACCCGGTCGCTCGACCAGTTCCAGATGTCGACGGCTGAACCCGTGAAGTCTGCCCGATTGTAGACGCGAAGGGCGAAGCCGTTCGCGGCGACCACCGCCGAGGATCGCACCCCGACCTTGACGCTGCCGGTGCCGGCGTCTTGCTGCGCTGAACCACCACACGCCGCCAGCGCGAGCGCCAGCAGGCTTGCTACGATTGACTTCTTCATTTCGGCTCTCCTTGAAGGCGCACCCGTCCCTGCGGGTCGAGCGCGCCAGTTGGGCACTGCTCACCACGAGTCCTATTCACTGCTGGTTGATGAGTTCACCGGCTATGCACTGTCGGTGTGGACTGCATACAACAGCATCGAGGGTGGGCGGACAAGCCGTACTGTGAGGGACACGCGCAGGGGGTCCCCCGAGGACGGACCTCAGGTACGGGTCATCTCGACCCGCTCGGGCGAAACGTTCGTGATATCGATGTGACGATGGGTCGCAGCCGCTTCGTCAGTTGATCTTGAACAACGAGGGCCGCGACGATTTGCCGCAGCGTCAAATCTCGCCAAGACCGTCGCCGGAGGCGGTCCGCAGCGCTCGGCTACCCCCGGGGAGCCGCGACGGCGCGGCCGGTGCTCACCGCGCCGCACCGCCGAAGGTGTCACACGCCTTCAGGCTACCGCTGTCGAATCCTCTGCGAAACCACTGGGATCGCTGCGCGGCCGAGCCGTGCGTGAACGTCTCCGGGTTCACCCGTCCGGTGGAGGCGCGCTGAAGCCGGTCGTCTCCCACCGCGGACGCGGCGGCGAGCCCCTTCTCCACGTCACCGGGGTCGAGCAGGTGGCGCTGGTCGGCGCTCTTCCCCCACACCCCCGCGAAGCAGTCCGCCTGCAGCTCCATCTTCACCGAGAGCGCGTTGCGCTGGGTGGGATCGCGCTGCTGCGCCGCGCGGACCTTGGGCTCGATGCCCAGCAGGTTCTGCAGGTGGTGCCCCACCTCGTGCGCGATGACGTAGGCCTGCGCGAACTCGCCGGGAGCGCCGAAGCGCGTCGCGAGCTCCCGGTAGAAGCCGAGGTCGATGTACACGCGCTCGTCGGCGGGGCAGTAGAAGGGCCCCATCTCGGCCGCGGCGGCGCCACAGCCGGACCGCGTGCGGTCCCAGAAGAGCACCAGCTTGGCCGGACGGTAGCCCTGCAGCGTCTGTCCCCAGACGTGCTGCACGTCGTTGAAGGAGCTGACGGCGACCTTCTCCAGCCCCGTCTCGGCCGCCTCGCGCTGCTGGACCTGCGCGCTCTGGGGCCCGGGCGCGGGGCCGGCGACGTTCGACGCTCCCCCCAGCACGGAGAAGAGGTCCTGCCTGAAGACCAGGCTCAGGAGCGCCACCACCACGGTGCCGCCCAGTCCCAGCTTGAGGCCGGCGCCCCCCATCATCGAGCCGCGCCGGTCCTCCACGTTCGAGCGGTCGCCGTCGTCTCCGAGCTGCATCCGTCCTCCTCCTCGCTGATTCGGGCTGGCTTCCCCTGGCGATGCGCGTCCAGGCGGCGTTAACTTGCGGCATGCCGCGCCCGCGCGCACCCCACAGTCGCGCTCCGCTGGTCGCGTCGGTCGCGCTCGCCCTCCTTGCGTGCAGCTACCCCGCCCGGCCGCCCGCGGCGCCCGCCTCCCAGCCTGAGCGCCGCAGGATGGAGGCCGACGCCTGCTGGCGCGGCGCCCTCCCGGCCTGGCTCGACGACGACGCGCTCGCCCTCACCTCCCGCTCCGAGCGCCAGGGCAGCCCCAACGACAGCTTCCAGCCCAGCACCTACGCGGCGCAACCGGCGCGCGATGCCGAGCGCGCGAGCTCGCGGCCATCGTCGCGGGTGGGGGCGCTGCTCGACGAGCGGCGCGCGTTCGAGCAGCGCTGCGCGCTCCTGAAATCGGGCGGCAAAGGCATGGGGCTGCCGTGATGGCAGCCCGGCCCTTCCGGTGAGCGACCTCGTCCTCTGGCTCTGGATCGCGGGCGTCGTCCTCGCGATCGCCGTGCGCGTCCTCAC
>JBBQEB010000032.1:0-28463 GCA_038320275.1 Myxococcales bacterium
CGGGGCGATCGTGGTGGGGTGCGTGCTGGGGGTGCACCCGGGGTTGGCGATGCCGCCGCCGGGGGGGCTCGAGCACGTCTCGCTCCTCCTCTACGCGGCGCTGGGCCTCGTCTCGGCCGTTCTCTCCCTCGCCTTCACCGAGTCTCTACTCATCCTTCGAAAGCGCTTCAGGGCGACGCCGCACAGCTGGGCCCACCCGGCGGTGGGCGGACTCCTCACCGGGGGGCTCGCGGTGATCGCGCTCGCCACGATCCACTCGCAGGGCGTCACGGGCGGCGGCTACGCCACGCTCTCCTCCGCGCTCGCCGGCAAGCTGCCGGGGACGGTGCTCGTCACGCTCTGCGTGCTGAAGCTCGCCGCCACCGTACTCTCCTACGCGAGCGGCGGCGCCGGCGGCATCTTCGCGCCGGCGCTCTTCATCGGCGCGATGGCCGGCGGCGCCGTCGGCATGCTGGACGTCGCGCTGTTCCATCACTCCGCGGCCTCGCTGGGCGCCTTCGCGCTGGTCGGCATGGGGGCCGTCTTCGCAGGGATCATCCGCGCGCCCATCACCTCGGTGCTCATCATCATCGAGATGACCGGCGGCTACTCGCTCATCTTGCCGCTCATGATCGCGAGCATGCTGGCCTACGGCATCGCGCGCTACTACCGCCCGACCCCCATCTACGAGGCCTTGCTCGAGCAGGACGGCGTGAGGCTCAACGAGCGCACGATGGCCGACCGGCTCGAAGGCGTGTCCATCCGCCAGGTGCCTCTCAGGACGGACTCCTTCGCGACGTTCCACAGCGGCGACGGGATCGAGGCGCTCCTGGACGTGCTCTCGAAGCGCACCCGGCAGGAGGTCTTCCCGGTGCTGGCGGGGACGAAGCTCGTGGGCATGATCACCCTCGAGGATCTCGTCGCGGTGGCCGGCCAGGAGCACCTCCCGGGCGTCGTGAACGCCGCGGACGTCATGCGGCCGCCCACCTCGCTCAGTCTCGACGACCACGTCCGCGCCGCCTTCGAGGCGATGCTCTCCCACGGCGTGCGCGAGCTGCCCGTGACCGATGGCGCCGGCGCGCTCCTGGGGTTCGTCGACGAGACCTCGATCGCCCACGCGTACATGGCGGCGCGCGAGCGCGCGGAGTGAAGCAGGGAGGCTCCCTACGAGCGTCGATCGTGGCGCGCTCCTCCATCGACGTGCCGGTGGAGCGGTGGTACCGGAAGCGCGCGGCGGCGGCACCGCCCGGCGGCTAGATTCAGCCCGGACCGTGACCCTGGGCGCTGCCCTCACGCGCGAGCTCGCGCCGCGCTGCGAGCGGCACGCCGTCTCCGAGGCCGACGTCCAAGGTCTGAAGCTGCCGCCGGAGCTCGTCGCGACAGGAGGGTGGAGCGATCCCCAGCAGGTCGTCGAGGAGGAAGCGCAGCCGCCGCACGACCTGGATGGACGCGTGTCCTTCGTGGCGGATCTCGTCCAGCGCGAGGCGGACGAACGCGTCGTAATCGGGGCGCCGGAAGACGAGGCGCGCGCGGCCGGAGGGCTCCGTCTGCGCGGAGCTCGGAAAGCGCCGGAACATGAGGTTCCTCAGGAGATCGTGGAGCTGGTCGAGGGCCTGCACCGCGGTGGTGGGATCGTTGACCCCAGGTGAGAGCGCACGAACCGCGACGTCCACGATGCTCCGGAAACCGAACGCGGGATCCTGCCGGAACGTGCGCTCGCGCCCGATGGCGATGGCGTCGCGCACCGCATCCGGCTCCAGGTGCGAGGCGTCGCCCCAGACCCTGGCGAGCACGCCTCCCTCCGGCACGAAGTCGCCGAGCATGGGGACGAGCTCCACGGTCACCTCGGAATCCCCGACCGCTCTCCAGAGCCGCTCATGCGAGACGGCGACGAGCACGCCGGAGTGGCCGCGGTGCAGCACGAGCTGGTCGGGCTCTTCCGCCTCCGGGGCCCACGGCTCCGGGGAAGCGTCGCCGTTGGAGGCGTCGGGGTAGATCTCCTGGATCGAGGCGCGGGTCTCGTCTCCCAGGCGAGCGAGGACGTTCACGGCCCGGATCTGCTGCGACACGTGGTCGATGAAGAAGACGAACGTCCCGACCGAGATGATCGCGAGCGTGACCGCGAACCACACGGACAGCGACGGGACGAAGGCATCGATCCCGTGGCTCGCTCCCCGTATGCTCCGCAGGGTGAGCAGCGCGTAGACGAACGTGCTCACAAAGATGGAGAGCGAGATCTGCGTCGGGCGATCGCCCAGGAAGCTCGGCATCACGCGCGGGGAGAACTGCTCCGACGCGAGCTGCAGGACGAGGACCGTCACCGAGAACCCCACGCCGGTGCAGGTCATGATGGCGGTGGCCACGGCCCCCAGGACGGCGCGTGCCCCCTCGGGCCCGCCACGGAAGAGATACCAGGCGGTGGCGTCGATCGAGAGCGTCTGGTCGATGGCGGTCAGCGCGACGGAGAGCCCGCCGGCGCCCAGCACGCCGAGCGCCGGGAAAAGCCACAGGTTCTGGCGCAACGCATCGAGCCCGCGGCCGAGCCAGGGGATGACGTCCGTGAGCCGTGAGGCCTTGCCCATGGGTCCACGATGCCGTCGATGCGCACCGCGCTGCAAGCGCGGAACCTGCCGACGTGGATGAAACCGCCCTCGCGCCGCTCGACGCGCCCGATTGCCGCCGGCGGCACGGCCTCGGGATTCCGGCCCCGACCCGACAAATCGTTAGGTGCGGTCACGCAGCAAGATTAGCCTCTCGCGACCATGACCTCGATGTCCCCGCGCTGGTGAGCACATGAGCCGGTCCTTCGTACAACTCATCCGCAGTCCATGGAGCCTCGCCGGCGCGGTCCTGACCACGACCAGCGCAGTCCTCATCCTGACGCTGGCGCTCCTGGGAGCGGTAGGGTTCGAGGGGGGCGCCTACCTGGGGATCCTGGCCTACCTGATCCTTCCCGTGTTCTTCCTGCTCGGCCTGGCGCTGATCCCCTTCGGCATGTGGCGCGAGCGCCGGCGGGTCGCGCGCGCGAGGGCGGCGGGGGCGCTACCGCCGCAGCCGTCCGTCCTCGACCTGAGCCAACCTCGAACGCAGCGGCGGGTGCTCCTCTTCGCGGCCCTCACCACCGCCAACGTGGTGATCGTCTCCCTCGCGACCTTCAAGGCCGTGCATCTGATGGACACGCCGGCGTTCTGCGGCTCGTGCCACAGCGTCATCGGCCCGGAGTTCGCCACCCACCAGCGATCACCCCACGCCCGTGTTGCCTGCGTCGATTGCCACATCGGTTCGGGCGCAACCTGGTACGTGAAGGCGAAGCTGTCGGGCACGATCGAGCTGCTCCACACCGTCACCGGCAATTACCCCAGGCCACTCCCCGTGCCGGTCCACAGTCTGCGGCCGGCGCGCGCCACCTGCGAGACCTGCCATTGGCCCAGCAAGTTCGAGGGGACTCGCCTGGTCGTGAGAACCTCGTTCGCCGATGACGAGGCCAACACGCCCCAGAAGACCGTGCTCCTCATGCACATCGGAGGCGGATCAGGCCCGCGGGGCCAGGGAATTCACTACCACGTCGCCGAGGGAGTCAGGATTCGCTACCTCGCCGATCCGGCGCTCTCGAGCGTCGGCGTGGTCGAGCTGACCCGTCACGACAAGAGCCACCAGACCTTCGTGAGCTCGGACGGTCCGAGCCAGCCCGGGCCGAAAGCGGTCTGGCGCACCATGGACTGCATCGATTGCCACAACCGGCCTTCTCACATCTATGTGACCGCCGAGAAGGCCCTCGACGACGCCATCCAGGACGGCCGCGTCCCTCGCTCGCTGCCATTCATCCACCGGGAGGGGTTGAAGTTGCTCGGGGCGCAGTACCCTTCAGAACAGGCCGCGCGAGAGGCCATCCGCAAAGGACTCTCCACCTTTTACACGCAGCGTGCGCCAGGCAGCTCGGGATCGACGCAGGCGATCGAGGCAGCGGCGACCTATCTCGGCGACCTCTGGGCGCAGAACGTCTGGCCCGGGATGAAGATCACCTGGGGAACCTACCCGAGCTTCATCGGCCATTCCCAGGCGCCTGGATGCTTCCGCTGCCACGACGGGAATCACAGCAGCCGGGACGGGAAGTCCACCATCTCCAACGACTGCGGGCTCTGCCATACGTTGCTCTCGCAGGACGAGCCCGATCCGAAGATCCTGCACGAGCTCCAGATGCTCGATGAGCCGAGCAGATGAGGCGCGCTGCCTTGCGCTAAAGCTTCCGAGCCCCTCCTCATCGCCGAGCGGTACGCTGGCGGCGCGGTGCGTGATGCAGGGTCGCACCGGAGAGGCGCTGACTCGAGTGGAGGTGGGTGCGGTCCGCCGTCGGCAAGGCAGGCGCTCCGCCACTTGCGCGCACCTGCTCGAGCTGAGCGGCGGAGTGGATGAGGGCGAGGTGCGTGAACGCCTGCGGGAAGTTGCCCAGCAGCTCCTTGCGAACGGGGTCGTACTCTTCCGCGAACAGGCCGAGGTCGTTGCCGAGCGAGAGCACGTGCGCGAACCTTCGCTCCGCTTCCTCGATCCGTCCCTGCATGGCGAGCACGTCCACGAGCCAGAAGGACGCCATGAGGAACGCCCCCTCGCCGCCGGCGAGGCCGTCCGCCGCCTCCGAGGGGCGGTAGCGCTGTACGAGCCCGTCCACGACGAGGTCCTCGAGGATGGCCTCGACGGTCTTCTTCATTCGCGGGTCCGCCGCGCCGACGAAGCCGACCACCGGCAGCAGGAGGAGGCTCGCGTCCAGCTCGCGCGAGCCGTAGGACTGGACGAAGCAGCCGCGCACCGGGTCGATTCCGTTCTGCTCGATGCTCAGGCGGATCTCGTCGCGGACCGAGCGCCAGCGCTTCGCCTCGCACGGCAGGCTCTGCTCCGTTGCGGCTTGCAGCCCGCGCTCGAGGGCCACCCAGCACATCACCTTCGAGTGGACGTAGTGCCGGGGTTGCCCGCGCACCTCCCAGATGCCTCGGTCGGGCTCGGCCCAGTGGGCACAGGCAGCCTCGACCAGGCTCGAGAGGAAGGTCCAGCCCTCCGCGGTGATCGGGCTGCCCGCTCGCCTCCACAGATGGGCGGCCTGGAGCAGCTCTCCGTAAACGTCGAGCTGCCGCTGGGTGGAGGCAGCGTTCCCGATACGCACGGGCCGTGAGCCCCGGTACCCCTCCAGCGCGAGCTCGACCTCGGGGAGGCGGCGCTCTCCGTAACAGCCGTACATGATCTGCAAGTCCTCCGCGCGACCCGCCGTCGCCCGCTCGATGAACTGCTTGAACCCGGCGGCCACCTCCGGGTGTCCCGCGTCGAGCAGCGAAGCCAGCGTGAGGGTCGCATCGCGAACCCAGACATACCGATAGTCCCAGTTGCGCGCGCCGCCGATCCGCTCCGGCAGCGAGGTGGTCGGAGCGGCGATGATGCCCCCCGTCGGCGCACAGGTGAGCAACTTGAGGACGAGCGCCGACCGGTTGACCGCCTCGGAGTGAACGGCGAAGCGGCGCCCCTTCTTCACCCAGCTTCGCCACCACAGGATCGTCTCGCGCAGCCGTCCATCGAGGGTGCGCGCAGAGGGCCTCGCGAGGCTCAGTTTGTGCGGACGCTGCGACACGAGGGAGAAGCGGCACCGCTGGCGAGCCCGGACGGTGACCTCGCCGCGCAGCACGGCCGCGCCGGAGTCGATGGCGAGGTCGCAGTCCGCGGAGAGGACGAACGCGTCGGCGCCACCCACGGCCGTGTAAACGCGGTCCTTCCGGTGGAAGCGGACCCACGGCCTCACGCTGGCGTAGTCGAAGCGCGGCTCCACCAGCACGTCGAAGGCGACCTCTCCCTCGACGCCCTCCACCACGCGCAAGATCTGGTGACGCGGGCGACGACGACCACCGGTGCGCATGGTGAAGCAGTCGAGGACCCGCGCAGTTCCGGACCCTGTCTGAAAGCGCGTCTCGAGGACGTTCGTGTCCGGCAGGTAACGGCGGGTGACCCGCGCCCGGCCGCGTGGCGAGAGCGCGAAGGTCCCGCCCGCCCGGGCATCGAGGATGCGGCCGAAGATGCTACCCGCGTCGAAGCGCGAGAGACACGCCCAGTCGATGGCCCCGTCCCTCGACACGAGCGCCGCGCCGTGGCAATCGCCGATGAGGCCGTACTCCGATAGTGGCAGATAGCCCGGGGGCTCCGCAGCCTCTCCCTCCGCGCCGCCGTTTGCAGGGATCCGCTTCGAGCTCATGTCTCAGCGCTGCTCCGGAGGAACCACCGGATCGTGCCAGGCCCCTGGCGCCACCAGCGCCCCGGCTTCGGGCGGGCCCCAGGTGCCTGGCTCGTACTCGAGGACGGTGGGCATCACCTTCAGTACCGGATCCACGATGCGCCAGGCCGCCTCCACATAGTCCTGGCGGGCGAAGTGGAAGGGCTCGCCCACCATCGCGTCGGTGAGGAGCTGGGCGTAGGCAGCCTCCTTCTCGGCGGTGGCCTCCTGGCTCACCATGAGCTCGACCTCCTCACCCAGCAGCTCATCTCCCTGGCGCTTCACCATGGCGCCCACGGCGATGGAGGCCTCGGGGCTCAGCCGGAACCGGAAGTAATTCGTCGGGGGCACCGCAGTGTAGACCGGAGGCGGCCGGCGCAGCTTCACGAGCACCTCCGTGCAGTTGACGGGGAGACACTTGCCGGCCCGGATGAAGAAGGGGACTCCCTGCCACCGCCATGACTCGATGTGCAGTCGCACGGCCGCGTACGTCTCGACCGTCGACTGCGGCGACACGCCCGCCCCGCCGCGATACCCGCGAAATTGCCCCCGCACGACGTCTGCAGGGGAGAGCGGAAGGATGGCCTTCAGCACCTTCACCTTCTCGTCGCGGCTGCTCTCGTGATCGGCACCTGGCGACGGCGGCTCCATGGCGATGTTCGCGAGCACCTGGAGCAGGTGGTTCTGGACGACGTCGCGGATGGCCCCGGCCTGCTCATAAAACGTGCCGCGGCCCTGGACCCCGAAGCGCTCCGCCATCGTGATCTGCACCGACTCGACGAAGTTGCGATTCCAGATGGGCTCGAGGAAGGCGTTGGCGAAGCGGAAGAAGGCTAGGTTCTGCACGGCGTTCTTGCCGAGATAGTGGTCGATGCGGAAGATGCGCGACTCGCCGAAGGAGGAGAGGAGGATCCGGTTCAGCTCGCGGGCCGAGGCCAGGTCGCGGCCGAAGGGCTTTTCCAGCACGACCCGCGCGCCCCGGTTGCAGCCCGAGCGCTCGAGCTGTCCCACGACGAGGCCGAAGAGCGCCGGCGGGATGGCGAGGTAGTGGGTGGGGTGCTCCGCAGAACCGAGCTCGCGCCGCAAGGCCTCGAAGGTCGCAGGATCCGCGTAGTCGCCGTCGACGTAGCGCAGGAGGCTGGAGAGCTTCGCAAACGCGGCTGGGTCCAACCCTCCGTGCTCTGCCAGGCTCTTCTGGGCTCGCTCCCGGAGCTGGTCGAGGCCCCAGCCGGCCTTGGCCACGCCGATGACGGGGACGTCGAGGCCGTGATGTTGGATCATCCGCTGCAGGGCGGGAAAGACCTTCTTGTAGGCGAGGTCACCCGTCGCCCCGAGGAACACCAGGGCGTCCGACGGTTGCCCGCTCACTTCGTCTCCAGGCGCAGGCTGGAGCCCGACCGTCCCACGGCTTCCGGTTCCCGAGGAGGTCCGCGGCGCGAACCGACCAGCGCGAGCGCTCGTTCGACGACGTGGTCCACCGTGAAGCCGTACTCCTTCATCACGGTCTCGCCGGGCGCCGATGCGCCGAAGCGATCGATGCCGAGGATGGCGCCGCGCGACCCCGTCCAGCGTTCCCAGCCGAGCGGCGAGGCGGCCTCGACTGCCAGCCGCGCCGTGACCGCCTCCGGCAAGACGCTCTCCCGATATTCGGAGGATTGCTCCTCGAAGAGTCGCCACGACGGCATCGACACCAACCTCGAGCGCACTCCCGCCGCGCGCAAGAGCGGTTCCGCGGCGACGGTGAGCGCGACCTCGGAGCCGCTCGCGATGAGCACGAGGTCAGGTGCGTCTTCATCTGGATTGAGCACATAGGCGCCGCGTCGGCAGCCGTCCGCAGCCGCGTACTTCGACCGGTCGAGCGTCGGGACCGCCTGCCGCGTCAGGATGAGCGCGGTGGGCCGGCCGCGCTGCTCGATCGCGATCTGCCACGCCCAGCGCGTCTCGTTCGCGTCGCAGGGGCGGAGGACGATGAGGTTCGGGATCGCGCGCAGGGACGCGATCTGCTCGATGGGCTGGTGGGTCGGCCCGTCTTCGCCGACGGCGATGCTGTCGTGCGTGAAGACGAAGATCGATCGGAGCTCCGAGAGCGCCGAGAGGCGCATTGCGGGTCGCATGTAGTCCGAGAAGATGAGGAACGTCGCCGCGAAAGGGATGAAGCCGCCGTGGTAGGCGAGCCCGTTGACCGCCGCGCCCATGGCGTGCTCGCGCACGCCAAAGTGGACGTTGCGGCCAGCGTATCCCCAGCCCCCTCCGACGAGGCCCTGCACGCCCGCCGCGGACCGCGACGGAGACTCGAAATCGCCGTCGTCCTCGAGCCAGGTGTAGGTCGACGGATCGAGATCGGCCGAGCCACCCATGAGCTCCGGCAGGTGGCGCGCCACCTCTTGCATCACAGCTTCCGATGCCTTGCGCGTCGCCATGCCCTTGGCGTCGGTGGAGAAGCTGGGGAGCTTCTCGGACCACCCCGCCGGCAACCGCGCCGAGAAGCGGCGCTCGAGCTCCCGCGCCAGCTCGGGGAAGGCCTTCGCGTGGTCGTCGCGCTTCGCCAGCCACGCCTGCTCCAGCTCACGACCGCGATCGAGCGCGGCGCGGAAGCGCCCCATCGCCTCCTCCGGGACGAAGAACGGCGGCTCGAGCGGCCACCCGAGGTTCTGCTTCGTCTTGCGCACCTCGTCGGTGCCCAGCGGGCTGCCGTGGGCGTGAAAGGTGCCTTGCTTGTCGGGGGCGCCGTAACCGAGCACCGTCTGCACCGAGATGAGCGAGGGGCGGTCGCCCGCGCCCCTCGCTTCGTGAATCGCGCGCTCGATGGCGGCGAGATCGTTGCCGTCCGCGACCTCCTGCACGTGCCAGCCGTAGGCGCGGTAGCGCGCGGCAAGGTCCTCGGTGAACGCGATGGGCGTGGTCGCCGACAGCGTGACGTGGTTGTTGTCGTAGAGGACGATGAGCCGGCCGAGTCCAAGGTGGCCCGCGAGCGAGCCCGCCTCGCTCTGCACGCCTTCCATCATGTCGCCGTCGCTCGCGAGCGCGTAGGTGAAGTGGTGGACGATCTCGTGCCCCGGACGGTTGTAGCGCGCGGCCAGGTGAGCCTCGGCGATGGCCATCCCCACGGCGTTGCCGATGCCCTGGCCCAAGGGACCGGTCGAAGCTTCGACGCCGCTGGTGACGTGGCTCTCCGGGTGTCCCGGCGTCCGGCTTCCCCATTGCCGGAAGCGCTCGAGCTGGTCGAGCGGCAGGTCGTACCCGGTGAGATGGAGCAGCGCGTAGAGGAGCGCCGACCCGTGCCCCGCCGAAAGCACGAAGCGGTCGCGGTCCCACCAGCTCGGGTCGCGCGGGTTGTGTCGAAGGAACCGCGTCCACAGCACGTAGGCCATCGGTGCGGCGCCCATCGGCAAGCCGGGGTGTCCCGAGTCCGCCTTCTGCACCATGTCGACCGAGAGGAAGCGGATGGCATCGACGCAAGCCTGATCGAGCTCGTCGCCCGTCATGAAGACCTCCTCGTGCTTCTCCGCCGCGCCGCCGGCACGCTTCGCCGGACGCTCATGTCCGCACACCATGGCTTGGGAGCATCGGCGCCGTCAGGAGTGCTTTTCCTCATGGCCCCCGAATTCGTACCGGAGCGCCGAGAGTAACTTGTTGGCGAAGTCTTCCTCGCCTCGTGAGGCAAAGCGCTGCGCCAGCGCCGCGCTGAGAACCGATGCGGGCACTCCCTCGTCGATGGCGGCCTTGAGGGTCCAGCGCCCCTCGCCAGAATCGGAAACGCGACCGGCGAACCCGCCCAGATCGGGGCTCTTGGCGAGCGCAGCTGCGGTCAGATCGAGGAGCCACGATCCGATCACGCTGCCGTGGCGCCAGCTCTCGACGATGTCGGGGAGATTCAGATCGTACTGGTAGAGCTCGGGATGGCGGAGCGGCGTCGTCTCCGCGTCGGTGTCCCGCGCCTCGTTGCCGATGTTGGCGTGACGCAGGATGTTGAGCCCTTCGGCGTAAGCCGCCATGAGCCCGTACTCGATGCCGTTGTGAACCATCTTCACGAAGTGACCGGCGCCCGATGGACCGCAGTGAACGTAGCCATGCTCCGGCGGGCCGCTCCTGCCCTCGCGGCCCTGCGTGGGCGAGAGGGCACCCGGGCCAGGCGCGAGCGCGGAGAAGATGGGATCGAGGCGCTTCACCACCTCGGCGCGGCCCCCGATCATCTGGCAGTAGCCGCGCTCGAGGCCCCACACACCACCGGAGGTCCCGACGTCGACGTAGTCGATCTTCTTGTCCGCGAGGGTCTTCGCGCGCCGGATATCGTCGTGATAATAGGAGTTGCCGCCATCGATGATCGCGTCGCCGGGGCCCAGGTGCGGCACCAGCTCGTCGAGCGTCGCGTCAACGACTCCGGCCGGCACCATGATCCAGATCGCACGCGGCGCCTCCAGCTTGTCGATCAGGTCGGCAAGCGAGTTGGCTGCGACCGCGCCAGCAGCGGTGAGCTCGAGCGCCGCCTGAGGGTGAATGTCGAACACCACGCACGGGTGGCCACCTCGAAGGAGGCGCCGCACCATGTTCGATCCCATCCGCCCCAGCCCGACCATTCCCAGCTTCATCGTCCGCCCCCGTCGCTTCGGCACTGCGACCGCCATGGCGGTGCACCGCGTGCCGTCGCCAGTTGTTCGTCGCGCCGCCGGCTCGCTGCCGGCAGCAGAAAGGCACATCGCCTGCGGTCAATCGTCCAAGGGCTGGAGAGCGGTACGGTCGGCCCGCACCCCTTCATGTTGTGCAGCGTTGCCGAGCGCCGGGTCACCAGCCGCCATGGCCTCCTTCACGGGCAGAGCCGCCTTCTTCATGGGCACCGGCTCCGCCAGAAGCGGCCTGATCAGCTCGATCGGGATCGGGAAGACGATGGTCGAATTCTGGTTCGATCCCATGTCGAGGAGCGTCTGCATGTAGCGCAGTGCCAGGGCCGCCGGCTGGGTCGAGATGATCTCGGCGGCGTTCGCCAGGACCTGCGCGGCCTGGAACTCGCCGTCGGTCGCGATGATCTTGGCTCGCTTCTCCCGCTCTGCTTCGGCCTGCCTCGCCAGCGCGCGCACCATGGTCTCGTCGAGCTGCGCGTCCTTGAGCTCCACGGGGCCGACCTTGATTCCCCAGGGTTCCGTCTGTTTGTCGATGATGGTCCGGAGTCGGTCGTTGATGACGTCGCGGCTGCCGAGCAACTCGTCCAGGCTCGATTGCCCGAGGACCGAGCGCAAGGTCGTCTGTGCGATCTGGGAGGTCGCCTCCATGTAGTTGTAGACGCGGATGATCGCTGCCTGGGCGTCCGTCACCTGGAAGAAGATCACCGCGTTGACCTTCACCGTCACGTTGTCGGAGGTGATCACCTCCTGGGGAGGGACCTCGAGCGTGATCACGCGCAGATCCACCATGATGACGTGATCGATGCCGGGGAGGATGAAGAACAATCCAGGTCCCCTGAGCTCCTTCAGGCGACCGAGACGGAACAGCACACCTCTCTCGTACTCCTTGGCGATCCTCATGCTGGCGCCCACGAAGCCGAGCGCAAGGATGAGGAGAATCACGAGCGGAATGCCCACCATGGCTCTTCCTCCGGCCCGATTGGACCTGGAATGTGTTGCACGTTCCTGGAGGGAGTCGAGTGCTCCTCGCTCGATGGCCATCGACGTCCTGACGTGAAGTGCGGCGTCGATCGGGCCGGAGAATGCGGGCGCAGCACCTCCTGCGCTCCAACCGAAACCGGCTCCTCAGATGGGAGGATGTACACTCACGTCGATGGATACCAGTGCTGAGCCCGCCGCGCCGGACTAACCCCGGCCGGATTGGCGGTGCACTCCTCCGGCTCGGCCGGCGATGCAGCACCCACTGGCACGCCAGGCCGATCAGCCGCCCGCTGAGCGCATCCGTCGATAGCGCCGGATGAGCGCGTTCGTCGATCCGTCGTGCTTCAGCGCCGGCTCCACGGCGCTGGTGAGCTCCGGGACGATCCGCTGCGCGAGCACCTTCCCCAGCTCCACGCCCCACTGGTCGAAGCAATCGATGCCCCATATCGTACCTTGCGTGAACACGTCGTGCTCGTACAGCGCCACCAGCCTGCCCAGCGCTGCAGGCGTGAGCCGGTCGAGCAGCAGCACGTTGGTGGGCCGGTTTCCGTCGAACTCGCGGTGCGGCGCGAGCCTGGCTGGCGTGCCCTCGGCCTCCACCTCGGCAGCGGTCTTCCCGAAGGCGAGCGCTTCGGCCTGCGCGAACACGTTCGCGACGAGCAGGTCGTGGTGGTCGCCGAGCGGGTTCAGCGCCTGGCCAAAGGCGATGAGGTCGGCCGGGACGAGGCGCGTCCCTTGGTGGAGGAGCTGGTAGAAGGAGTGCTGGCCGTTCGTTCCCGGCTCGCCCCAGTAGATGGGACCCGTGTCGACGTCGACGCGAGTGCCATCGAGGCGCACGTGCTTCCCGTTGCTTTCCATGGTGAGCTGCTGGAGGTAGGCCGGGAAGCGCTTCAGGTACTGCTCGTACGGCAGTACCGCCACGGTCTGGGCACCGAAGAAGTCGTTGTACCAGACCGAGAGGAGTGCCTTCAGGACGGGCAGGTTCCGATTGAAGGGGGCGGTGCGGAAGTGCTCGTCCACCTCGTGAAAGCCGCCCAGCATGTCCCGGAAGGCATCGGGACCAATGGCGAGCATGGTGGAGAGCCCGATGGCCGAGTCCATCGAGTAGCGGCCGCCCACCCAGTCCCAGAACCCGAACCTGTTGCCGGTCTCGATGCCGAAAGCCGCCACCGCCTCGGCGCTCGTGGACACGGCGACGAAGTGCCGCGCCACCGCTCGCGCGTCGCCGCCAAGACCGGCCAGGACCCAGTCGCGAGCCGTCCGGGCGTTGGTCATGGTCTCGAGCGTCGTGAAGGTCTTCGACGAGATGATGAAGAGGGTCTCCGCCGGGTCGAGGTCCCAGGTGGCCTCGGCGAAGTCGGTGCCATCCACGTTGGAGACGAAGCGGAAGGCCATCGCGCGATCGGCGTAGTGCCGGAGCGCCTCGTAGGCCATGACGGGGCCCAGGTCGGAGCCGCCGATGCCGACATTCACCACCGTCTTGACGCGCTTCCCGGTGTGCCCCTTCCACGCGCCGCTCCGGACGCGGTTCGAAAAGTCCGTCATCTTGTCGAGCACGGCGTGGACGTGAGGCACCACGTTCTCGCCGTCCACCACGATTGAGGTGCCCCGCGGCGCGCGCAGCGCCACGTGCAGCACCGCCCGGTTCTCGGTGACGTTGATCCTGTCCCCGCGGAACATGGCGTCGATGCGCTCGCGCAGCCCCGACTCCGCCGCGAGCCGTACCAGGAGCGCCATCGTCTCGTCGGTGACGCGGTTCTTGGAGTAGTCGAGGAAGATCCCGGCCGCCTCCAGGGTGAGCCGCTCCCCGCGTCGAGGGTCCTCTGCGAAGAGCTCGCGAAGGTGCAGCGGCGCGAGCTTCGCGTGATGCGCGGCCAGCGCCGACCAGGCAGGGCGCTGCCGAGGTGGGGGCGGAATCATGGCGTCTCGCCGATGGCGGCGGCCTTCTGGGCGAGGCTCGCGAGCAGCTCCGTCCAGGACTTCACGAAGGACTTCGCGCCCTCCTCCTGGAGCTGCGCCGCCAGCGCATCGATGTCCACGCCGGCGCGGGTATGGCGGGCGATCGCCTCCTCGGCCTCCCGGCTGTCCACGGCGAGCGCCGCTCCGACCTCGCCGTGATCGGCGAAGGCAAGCAGCGTCTTCTCCGGCATCGTGTTCACGGTGTAAGGCGCTGCGAGCGCCTTCACGTAGAGGATGTCCGAGGCCTCGGGATCCTTCGTCCCGGTGCTGGCCCAGAGCACGCGCTGCGGCCGGGCGCCGGCATTCTGGGCGCGCTGCCATCGCGGCGATGCCTGGAGAGCACGCGCTGCGGTGAAGATCCGCCCAGCGATGGCGTTGCCCAACCGGCTTCTCAGCCCGGGAGGGACCTTCCGTGCCACCGCCACGTCCCAGCGGCTCACGAAGACGGAGGCCACCGACCGGATGTCGGGGTCGAGGCCAGCTGCGATGCGCCGCTCCACCCCGCGCAGCCAGGCGTCGGCGGCGGCGAGGTATTGCTCGCGCGAGAAGAGCAGCGTCACGTTCACCGGCACGCCGGCGAAGGTGGCCTCCTCGATGGCCGCGAGCCCCTCCTGCGTGCCGGGGATCTTGATGTGCAGGTTCGGTCGATCGGCGCGGGCGAACAGGCGCTTCGCAGCCTCGATCGTGGCGGCGGTGTCGTAGGCGAGCAGCGGGGAGACCTCGAGCGACACCCACCCATCGACGCCGTTCGTCCGCTGATGGATCGAGCGGAACAGGTCTGCAGCCCGTGTGAGGTCATCGATGGCGAGGTCGAAGAAGAGCTCTTCGCCCGTGCGGCCGGACTTCACGCCTTCTCGGATGGCGTCGTCGTAGGCGGCGCCGCCCCCGAGCGCGTGCTCGAAGATGGTCGGGTTCGAGGTGAGCCCGGTCACCGCGAGCTCATCGATGTATCGCTTCAGTATCCCCGAGCCGAGGAGGTCACGGGTGATGTTGTCGAGCCAGAGGCTCTGTCCCAGGTCGTGCAGGGCGCGGGTAGGATTCACGTTCGTCATCGCCCCACTCCTCTCGGATGTTCCAGAGCCAGGCCTTCCGGCCTCACCCCAGGTTCCACTTCCAGTCGCGGATCTCCGGCATGTCTTCGCCGTACGTGTCGATGTACTGCTTGTGCTCGAAGAGCTTGTCCTCGAGCTGCTGCTTCAGGTAGACGCCCCTGTCGCCGGTCTGCGGCAGCCGGTCGATGACGTCCATCACGAGGTGGAAGCGGTCGAGGTCGTTCAGCACCGTCATGTCGAAGGGCGTGGTGATGGTGCCCTCCTCCTTGTAGCCGCGGACGTGGATGTTTCCGTGGTTGGTGCGCCGGTACGTCAGCCGGTGGATGAGCCACGGGTACGCGTGGAAGGCGAAGACGACGGGCTTGTCCTTGGTGAAGAGCTGGTCGAAGTCCGTGTCGCTGAGCCCGTGGGGGTGCTCGGTGCTCGGCTCCAGCTTGAACAGATCGACGACGTTCACGACGCGGATCCGCAGCTCGGGCAGGCGCTCGCGCAGGATCGACACCGCGGCCAGGGTCTCCAGCGTGGGCACGTCGCCACAGCAGGCCATGACCACGTCGGGCGCCTTGCCCTGGTCGTTGCTGGCCCACTGCAAGATGCCGATGCCCTCGGCGCAGTGCCTGGCAGCGGCCTCCATGGTGAGCCACTGCGGCGCCGGGTGCTTGCCCGCGATCACGACGTTGACATAGTGGCGACTGCGCAGGCAGTGGTCCATCACCGACAGGAGACAGTTGGCATCCGGCGGGAAGTACACCCGCACGATCTCCGCCTTCTTGTTCACGACGTGATCGACGAAGCCGGGGTCCTGGTGCGTGAAGCCGTTGTGGTCCTGGCGCCAGACGTGCGAGGCGAGCAGGTAGTTGAGCGAGGCGATCTTCCGCCGCCACGGCAGGCCCGCGCTCACCTTCAGCCACTTGGCGTGCTGGTTGAACATCGAATCGACGATGTGGATGAAGGCCTCGTAGCAGTTGAAGAGCCCGTGCCGGCCGGTGAGCAGATAGCCCTCCAGCCAGCCCTCGCACTGGTGCTCGCTGAGCATCTCCATCACCTGGCCGGCCGGGGCCAGGAGCTCGTCGTTCGGTACGGTCGCGGCGTCCCACTGGCGCTTCGTGACCTCGAAGACCGCCTCCAGCCCGTTGGAGAGCGTCTCGTCGGGGCCGAAGATCCGGAAGTTCCGCCCCTCGCCGTTCAGCTTTGCCACGTCGCGCAGGAAGCGCCCGAGCACATGCGTGTCGCCGATACCCCTCACTCCGGGGGACGGCACGGCGACCGCGTAGTCGCGGAAGTCCGGCATCCGCAAGTCGCGCAGCAGCATGCCGCCGTTCGCGTGGGGATTCGCCCCCATGCGCCGATCGCCGGTGGGTGCGAGCTCGGCGAGCTCCGGCTTCAGCCGGCCCCGCTCGTCGAAGAGGTCCTCCGGCCGGTAGCTCCGCAGCCAGCCCTCGAGCAGCTCGAGGTGGCCGGGATGGGTGGCGGGGTCCGAGATCGGCACCTGGTGTGCCCGGAACGTGCCCTCGATCTGCAGGCCATCGACCACCTTGGGACCGGTCCAGCCCTTGGGAGAGCCGAGGACGATCATGGGCCAGCGTGGTCGCGTGGTGTCGCCGTGGCTCCGTGCGTTGCGCTGGATGCGCCGGATGTCCTCGATGGCGCCGTCCAGCGTCGCAGCCATGAGCTCGTGCATCTTCATCGGGTCGTCACCCTCGACGAAGTGCGGAGTCCAGCCGTAGCCCCGGAGCAGCCCCTCCAGCTCCTCGCGCTCGATGCGGGCCAGCACGGTGGGGTTGCTGATCTTGTAGCCGTTGAGGTGCAGGACCGGGAGCACGGCGCCGTCGGTGACCGGATCGAGGAACTTGTTGGAGTGCCAGGCGGTGGCGAGCGGGCCCGTCTCAGCCTCGCCGTCGCCGATCACGCAGGCGACGACCAGCTCGGGATTGTCGAACACCGCGCCGAAGGAGTGGCTGAGGGAGTAGCCCAGCTCACCGCCCTCGTGAATGGACCCCGGACACTCCGGCGAAGCGTGGCTGGGAATTCCTCCCGGAAACGAGAACTGGAGGAAGAGCTTCCGCAGCCCAGCCACGTCCTGGCTGATGTCGGGATAGATCTCGCTGTAGGTGCCCTCCAGGTAGGTGTTCGCCACGACGGCTGGGCCGCCGTGCCCGGGACCCGAGACGTAGATCATGTCGAGGTCGTACTTCTTGATGACCCGGTTCAGGTGCACGTAGACGAAGTTCTGTCCGGGGGTCGTGCCCCAGTGCCCCAGGAGCATGCGCTTCACGTCCGCGAGCGCCAACGGCCGCTCGAGGAGCGGATTGTCATAGAGATAGATCTGCCCCACCGAGAGGTAGTTCGCGGCTCGCCAGTAGGCGTCCATGCGCAGCAGGTGATCGTGCGTCAATGCGGTCATGCCGCTTCTCCCGTCCTCACGGCGCCCCTGTCCTCCACCGCCGCGACGCGCAGATGAAGCCTCACTTCGCGAGCCCCTTGCGCATCGCCTGCAGCTCCCGCCGGCGCTCTGCGTTGGGCTTGGGGAAGGCCATGTGCAGGCTGTGGAACGTCTCCAGGAGGACCTGGGCGACGATCAGGCGCGCATTCTCCTTGTCGTCCGCGGGGACGACATACCAGGCAGCGGCCTCCGTGCTCGTCGCGCCCAGGCAATCCCCGTAGGCCTCCATGTACTGCTCCCAGTACTTCCTCTCCTCGAGGTCGGCAGGGCTGAGCTTCCAGTTCTTGTCCGGCTCGTCGATGCGCGCGAGGAAGCGCTTTCGCTGCTCGTCCTTCGAGAGGTGGAGGAAGAACTTGAGGATCCGCGTCCCGTTGCGACGAAGATGCCTCTCCAGATCCACGATGGAGCGATAGCGCCCCTGCCAGACTTTCTCGTCGTCGAGCAACGTGTCCGGCAACCCCTCGCTGCGCAGGATCTCCGGGTGCACGCGGGCGATCAGCACCTCCTCGTAGTAGGAGCGATTGAAGATGCCGATGCGGCCGCGTTCAGGCAGGGAGCAGGTGGTGCGCCACAGGAAGTCGTGCTCGAGCTCGCTCGGGCTCGGGTGCTTGAAGCTGAACACCTGGCAGCCCTGCGGATTGACGCCGGACATCACGTGCCGGATGGCGCCGTCCTTCCCGGCGGCGTCCATCGCCTGGAAGATGAGCAGCACCGCGTACTGATGGGACGCGTAGTGGAGCTCCTGCAGCGCCGCCAGTTCCTCCACCTGCTTCCCAAGAATCTTTTCGTAGTGTTTCTTCGACTTGTAGACCGGCTTCACCGCCGTCGCCCACTTCGCCAGGTGAACCTTCCGCCCCGGGATCACGCGAAAGTCGTCGGTGTCCAGCTTCATGGCGCTCCCTGTTCATGCGTTGGCGCGAGGACGAGCGCGCGGGACACCGACCTCGCGATCATCACCTGTTCGTCCGTGTGGATGACTCTCACCGTGGTCGGGCTCGCGTCCGCCGAGATCACGCTCGCGTGAACCCCGTTGCGCGCTCCGCTCAGCTCGATGCCGAGGAAGCCGAGCCCCTCGCACACCCGCGCTCGGACCGGCGACGCGTTCTCGCCGATCCCACCGGCGAAGACCAGCGTGTCGAGCCCACCGAGCGCAGCGGCGAAGGCGCCCATCCACTTCTTCGCCTGGTAGCAGAAGAGCGCCACGGCTTCCGCCGCCCGCACGTCCTCGTCCTCCCGCGCCAGCAAGTCGCGCATGTCGGAGCTCGTCTCCGACACGCCGAGCAATCCAGACTCGTGGTTCACCATGTGAAAGTACTCCCTTGCGGTCATTCGCTCGGTGCGTTGCAGGTACGGAGCCAGCCCGGGGTCGAGGTCGCCCGACCGCGTGCTCATGGGCAGGCCGGCCGTCGGCGTGAACCCCATGCTCGTGTCGATGCTCTTCCCGCCGCGCACCGCCGCCAGGCTGGCCCCGTTCCCCAGATGAGCCAGGATGACGCGGCCCTGAGCCGCCTCCGCGCCTGCCACCCGGGTGAGCTCCTCCATGAGGTACGCGTACGACAGGCCATGGAAACCGTATCGCTGGACGCCCTTCGCGTCGAAGCGGCGGGGGAGCGGGTAGAGCTTGGCGACGCGCGGCATGCTGCGGTGGAAGGCCGTGTCGAAGCACGCCAGCTGCGGCAGCTTCGGATGGCGCTGGCGGAACGCTTCGATGAGCTCGAGCTCGCGTGGGAGGTGGTCCGGGTCGCAGGGCACGATGCGGTACAGCTCGGCGAGCAGCTCCTGGGTGACGAGCTCAGGCTCGGTGTGCCTCATGCCGTGCACCACGCGGTGTCCCACCGCCGCGACCGATTCGAACCCCTCCTGCTCCTCGAGCCAGCCGAGGAGGAGGTCCGCTGCCGATCGGTGATTGGCTACCGCGAGGGCGAGAGTGCCCTGCCCGTGCCCCTGGGTGGTGAAGGTCAGGTTGGCGTCGGGCTCGCCGATGCGGTCGATCTCGCCCTGGAGCTCCCGCTTCAGCGGCGGGCCGGCCTCGTACATGGCGAACTTGATGCTCGACGAGCCGCCATTGATGGTCAGGATGCGCGGAGTGGAGGGCTTCGTGATTGCCATGGCGGTCCACCGGACCAATGTCGCGAAGGCCGAGGGCTCGGCAAGTCGCTGTCCGAGCGTGAACGCGATGATCCGGGGGCCGTCCGGGCCCGTCAGCGTGAGCCAGGAGGTGCGCCGGGAAGATCCGCTCGACCAAAGTGGTGGTACAGGCGCGCCTCGTAGTCTCGGTCGATCACCCTCGAGCTGTCCCACGGGGGACTGCTCTTGATGGCCTCTCGCCCGAGATCGACGTGGACCTCCCGCTTCGACCAGTCGACGGAAGTCGCCCAGTGAGGCGCGATCAGCACGTTCTTGTCTGCGGCCCACCAGTGTGAGGTGTCGATCGCGAGATAGCGCACCTCCCAGGTTTCATCATCCACGATGAAGTCTGCGACGTGTCCGATGTCGCCCTCGCTCCCGTGGATGTGGTACCCGGTGACCTCCTTGGCGCTGCGCAGGTGCACGTCCCAAGCTGCTTCAGAAGGGGCATGCGGCGCCCCACTCCACATCCCGGGCGACAGTGACGCAGGGTAAGCTCCCGCGCCCCATATTCCCGCGGACCCCCAGTAGAGGGGGTATCGATAGTAGCTGTAGTAGTCGATCTCGAATTGCCGGGACACCGGCTTGTCCAGGTCGGCGCTGGGGCTCTTCTCGATCTTTTCCCGCGTCAACCCCAGGTGGATGCGCCGGGTCGACCAGTCGACTTCCTTGAAGAAGGCCGGCGAGATGAGCACCTCTCGCCAGCTGAAGAAGCCGCCGGCCTTGACGACCAGATACCGTATCGTCCAGCGCTCATCGTCCAGCAGAAAGTCGGCCACGTCTCCCACGTCGCCGTCGGTGGCATTCACGGAGCATCGATCGAGGTCTCTCAGGCTTCTCAGCATGGTTGCACCCTCCGCCTCGCGGAGCCTTTCGCTTCACGAAGCAATGTGACTGCCACTTCCCCTCCAACCCGCGAACGTGACTCCTTCCCCCCGGCTCTACCGCTGGCAGGACAGGTCGTGCGCCTCCGGCCCTTCGAGCAGCAAATACCAGCCGTCCTGCCCACCGTGGGACCGCCCCGGTGAGCGCATCGCTCGCTCGCTCGCTCGGCGGGGCCAAAATCCCCCTTCGCCGCCTTCCAGCCGGCTCTGGAATGCGTGGAAGTGAAAGGGTGAATTGCGTCTTCGTTCGAGCCCGGGCGCCTGCTGCCTTCACTGCAGGCGAAACCGGCTCACTCATCTGCAACGTCTGCACGGAACGTTGGAGATGCCAGGGGTGCGTCCCGGCGCGGGCCAGACATCGGGCGTGAGCACCCCGCGAACTATCGCCCCCACCCCTGCTCGAGCGGGGTGACCCTCGGCGATGGATCGCGATCTGGATGGCCGAAGGGAAGAAGCGTCGGCGAGCCCGTCGGGCGTTCACGGGCAGGCTCGCGGGCTCGCGGCGGTAGGCGCCGGTGGCCGGCCCAGGTCACCGAAGCGTTTCTTTCACCGAATCAGGGAGTTGGTCTGACTTCAGCAAGAGCAGGCTGACCTGCCAGAGCTCGGTGTCCGTCAAGGCGCCTTCGAAGCCGGGCATCCCGGTGAGACGAATCCCGTTCTTCACCTTCCAGTACGTCTCACCGACCGGGTCGTCGGAGACGCCCTTGTCCGGCGGCATGAGCTTCGGCGGGCGCGGGAACATGCCCTGCGCGACAGGGGACCTCGGTGCCGCACCGGGCGCGCCGTGACAAAGCGCGCAGTTCTCGCGGTACACCTTGGCTCCAGCAAGGAGGTTCGGCGCGTCCGCCGGGATCGGTGACGGGCGCTTCGCGTCCTGCCCCGTCGCGACCTGGAGAGCCCGGCCGGTGACGAATCGCTCCAGCGGCATGGGTTGGCCGTTTCGCGCTGACACCGGCATCCCACCCTGCGTAAAGAACAGGAACTCGGCGACGAGGACCGCTGCGATTCCGACTGCAATCCCGAGGAGGAAGTTGACCATGGGGATGACGTATTCCGGACGCTCGAGGACCGCAGTCCTCATAGCGGACACCACTTGATCTGATCCCTGCTGCCGGCTCCGCTGTCAGTCGAGGGATCGTGAGCCCCACGCCACGATGTTCGCCGAGGCGCCGACCCAGCGCTGGGTCGGCGACACGACCGAGAACGTCACCGGGCAAGGGCGAACTCCTGCTCGGCGTCATTGCCGCCGGCGTTTCAGAGCGCTTCGTCACCCCGCTCTCCGGTCCGGATCCGGATCGTCTCGTCGACGGGCAGCACGAAGATCTTGCCGTCGCCGATGCGGCCCGTCTTGGCGACGCGCTCGATCCCTTCGATCACCCGCCCGGCGATGGCGTCCGCGACCACGACCTCGATCTTCACCTTGGGCAAGAAGTCAACGACGTACTCCGCCCCGCGGTAGAGCTCGGTGTGACCCTTCTGCCGGCCGAATCCTTTCACCTCGGTCGCGGTGAGCCCCGCCACTCCGAGCTCCGTCAGCGCCTGCTTCACCTCGTCTAGCTTGAACGGCTTGATGATGGCTTCGATCTTCTTCACGGTTCACCTCGTGGGGGGACAGGGCGCCGGAGCGCCCGGGGGAGGTCGAGAGTTCAGGCGCGGCCCAGCCGCTCAGCGACCGATCACGGGGGATGCGACCTGCACGCCGAGCGGGGCTCCCGCGGACGACGGATACGACGCCGCGCTGGGCATCGGGCCCGGGTCGCTCGAGTAGCCGTGCACGCCCATCTCGGGCATGTCGAGGCCGTTCACCTCGTCCTCCAGGGAGGCGCGGTTCCCGACCAGCTTGCCGATGATCCAGAAGGCCAGAGCGGCCATCGGCGCCACGTAGAGGATGTTCGCAAGGACGCCGATGCACTCGGCGACGAGCTGGCCGCCGTCACCGTAGAAGAGGCCGGTCACCCCTTTCGCCACGCCATTCAGGCCTTGTCCGTACACGCCGTTCGCAAAGAGCCCGGTAGCCACGATGCCCCACACGCCGTTCACGCCATGGACGGCCGCGGCGCCGACCGGATCATCGATCCTGAGCCGGGAGTCGATGAAGAGCGCGGCCACGATGACGAGCACGCCCGCGATGGCTCCGATGAGCGCGGCAGCCCAGGCCGAGACGAAGGCGCACGGCGCAGTGATGGCCACCAGTCCGGCTAGCATGCCGTTCGCGAGCCAGGACGGATCCGCCTTGCCCCACTTCGCCTTCACGTAGAGGAAGGCGGCGAAGGCCCCCGTGGCGCTCGCGATCATCGTGTTCGTCGCCACCACCGCCAGCCGGCTGTCCATACCGGAGAGGGTCGACCCCGCGTTGAAGCCGAACCACCCGAAGGCGAGGATGAAGGTCCCGAGCATGACCTGAGGGATGGAGTGCGGCGCGATGGGGTGGATCCGCCCGTCTGGCCCGTACTTGCCGGCGCGGGGACCGATCATCTTGGCGAGCACGAGCGCCATCACGCCGCCGGTCATGTGCACGACCGAGGAGCCCGCGAAGTCCACGTGGCCGTGCCCGAGGCCGAAATTCACGCCGAGCTGCGAGAGCCAGCCGCCGCCCCACACCCAGTTCGCGTACACAGGGTAGATCAACGTCGAGATGACGAAGCTGAAGATCACGAACGACCCGAACTTCCAGCGCTCGGCGGCCGCGCCGGTGGGGATGGTGCAGGTCGTGTCCATGAAGCACATCTGGAAGAAGAAGGTCGTCGCGACTCCCGCGGTGAAGAGCGAGAGCGGGTGGAGGCCGAAGCCCGTCATGCCGAAGAGGCCGAACGGCTTGCCGAACAGGTTCAGCGTGAACTCCCTCGCGAGGATCGGCTGCTCGCCGAAGACGGCGCCCACGCCGCCCATCTGCAGCGCGAAGCCCACGAAGTAGAAGCCGATGATGCCGATCGCGTAGACGAGGAAGTTCATGCCCATCGTGTGCGCGACGTTCTTGGCACGCGTGAGGCCCGCCTCCACCAGCGCGAAGCCGGCCTGCATGAACATGACGAGGAAGCCCGCCACCATCGTCCAGACGACGTTGAGGGCGTTCTGCGTGTCTGCGATGCTCTTCGCGAGCTCTGCCACCGTCGGATCGGCCACGGATCTGTCCCCTATCGTGTGAGCCAGGCGCCTCGCGCGAGAGGCGCGTGCCGGGCGATTCCAGGGGGCGACGATTGCAGCGGGTGTGCCAGGGTCGAGTTGCTCACGAGAGGCCATGCGGCGAACGTTTTCCGATTCCCCGGTGCTCTCGACTCCGCGAACTGGGCGCCTTGCGAGCGGTGCGTGCCCACCCTTCGAGCACGTCGGCTGGTGCGGGGCTCGTCGAGGCGCCCTGCGGGCCGCCCGCGAGACGCTGCTGGGGTTCACGCCGCCGCGGTCGATCCCACCGCGCACGGCAAGCGCTCGCGCTCATCGGCGCACCCTGAAGCGGGCGCACGCGACGGCGCTCCCGTAACCGCCTCGGGAGCCCCGTCTTGACGTAGCTGTCTCACGCCGCCGCTTCGCGGGCCCTGCTGACCTCCCGCTGGCTCTGGAGCTCGCCGCCGGCCAGGTCAGGCCAACGGCTCGGGTCTTGGCGGCGTCCAGCGGTGTGGCAGCAGCTCATCGATGCGCGAGTCAGGAGGTGTCTGGACGCGCAGGAGAGCGTCGGCGAGGTAGTCGACGGGATTGCACGGTGGCCCGACCACCGCTACCTCGGGCTCGCGCCCAAGTACTGGGCCCAGACCCGCGCCCTTCATGCAGTGGATACGCCAAGAGAGCGTTCTTGCGGGCGCTCGGGGAGCGGCGAATTGACAGCAGTTGTCGGCTAGGAGCGTGTCTCCGCCTCTTGACTGACAGTCGCCTATCCTTAAGTTGAATGCGGCGGGACGAGCGGCACGCGTGGGGTGTCGCATCGCCGGGCGGCCGGGCGGCCGGCACGCGACCGTGGTCGCAGAACCAAGGAGGCCTCGTGAAAGGCTCCGAGCTCGATTCAGGTATGCGTCAACGCCATCCGGTTCCTCTCCGTCGACCTGGTTCAGAAGGCGAACTCCTCTATGGCGCCCCCGACAAGCAAGGCACCTTCCACGCGCATGGCATCCCGCTCGGCGTCGACGAGGTCCGCCGGACGAAGCAGAACCTCGGCTGGCCGCTCGAGCCTCCGTTCTACGTCCCCGACGAGGCGCTGGCGCAGTTCCGCGGCGCGCTCGAGCGCGGTCGAGAGATCGAGCAGGCGTGGCGGGGGAAGCTCGACGACTACGCGGCGTCGCCGCTCGGCTGGGAACGCTGGACTGGGTCGCGCGGCGCGATCATCGGCGTGAATCGCTTCGGCGCGTCGGTGCTGAAGCAGGATGGCTTCACGGTGGACCACGTCGTCGCGCAGGCGCTCGCGCTCGTCGGCGCGAAACCAGGGACAGGAGGCCACGGTGGACCTGGAATTACTTCATGAGCGATATGGCCCGTCGATCTGGCTCGATTACATCCGGCGCCATCTCCTTCGAAGCGGCGAGTTCGCCCGGCTCGTCGAGGAGGATGATGTCCGCGGCGTAACCTCGTATGGCCCTGACCGGTTGTTCGTGTACCTGCGGCTCGAGGACGCGCCGGACTCCGGGCAGGACTCCGCGGCGGACGCGCTGGAGAAGGCCGGACATCCGGTCGTGCGCATCGCGCTCGCCGACCGGCACGATGTGGGCCAGGAGTTCTTCCGCTGGGAGATCGCCACCGCGGTGACCGGCGCGATCATCGCCATCGATTCGTTCGACCAGCCCGACGTCGAGGCGAGCAAGGATGCGGCGCGGGAGCTCACCGACGCCTACGAGAAGACCGGAGCGTTGCCGCGGGAGACCCCCTTCCCTCGGGACGGTGCGTTCAAGCCATTCGCCGACGAGAGGAACCGCCTCGCGCTCGAGAGAACGGCAGGCTCGGACAAGACGCTGCAGGGATACTTGAGGGCTCACCTCGGGCGACTTCAGCCTGGCGACCATTTCGCGCTGCTCGCCTACGTCGAGCGCGACGACGCGTACCAAGCGCAGCTGCAGGCGGTGCGACGAGCCGTTCGCGATTCCAGGCGCGTGGCCACCTGTCTCGGATTCGGTCCGCGCTTTCTCCACTCGACGGGACAGCCGCACAAGGGCGGGCCCACCAGCGGCGTGTTCCCCCAGCTGACCTGCGACGACGCGGAGGATCTGAAGGTGCCCGGCCACCGGTTCAGCTTCGGAGTCGTCAAGTCTGCACAGGCGCGTGGCGACCTTCGCGTGCTGGCGCAGCGCGATCGCAGGGCATTGCGCGTGCATCTCGGCTTCGGCGTCCGCGCCGGCCTCGAGGCGCTTCAACGGACGATCGCGCGGGCACTCGCATGAACGGCATTCGCCTCTTCATCGCGGACGTCGACGGAGCGCTGCTCACTCCGGGGAAAGTGCTGACCGGTCGCGCACGGGCGGCGGTCCGCAAGCTGCGCGAGGCCGGTGCGCTTCTCGCCCACCGTAATTTCCACCTTCGACGAGATGCACCAGAGGGTCGTGAAGGTCGTGGGCGTCGGGGACGACCTACCGGTCGGCGCACGCTGCGAGGCCGACGTGCGCGAGCAGTTGGCGATCATGTCTCCGCTGTCTGCATCGCGATGGGGAACGCCAGCCCAGAAGTCCAGCGCGCGGCGCGCAGGGTGTCCACCTCCAACGTGGATGAAGGCTTCGCCACTGGCGCCGAGCGCTTCGTGGCTGGGAGCTCACGATGACACCCGGGTTCGATCGCCCTCTGTACTTTCTTCCCTTCGACCACCGTGCGTCGATGCAGAGGAAGATGTTCCGTTGGGAAGGTCCCTTGAACGCCGCGCAGACGGCGCAGATGGCCGCCGCCAAGCGGGTCATCTACGACGGCTTCCAGGCGGCCGTCGCGGCCGGCGCGCCGAAGGAGTACGCCGCCATCCTCGTGGATGAACAGTTCGGTTCAGCCATCCTGCGCGATGCCGCCGAGCAGGGTTACACGATCGCATGCCCCGTAGAGAAGAGTGGGAAGAAGCAGCTCGACTTCGAATACGGGGAAGAATTCGAGCGGCACATCGAGGGGATCAACCCAACCTTCTGCAAGGTCCTGGTGCGCTACAACCCAGAGGGCGACGAGGCCCTGAATCGGCATCAGACGGCCAGATTGAAGCAGCTGTCGAGTTACCTGCGCGGCCGTGAGCGACTGTTCCTGATCGAGTTGCACGTGGATGCGGAGCCCGAGCAAATGGACCGATTCAAGGGTGACGAGCATTCCTACGAGCTCGACCTCCGCCCCACGCTCATCGTGCGGAGCATTCACGAGATCCAGGCTGCCGGCGTTGAACCGGATGTCTGGAAGGTCGAGGGCCTCGACAATCGCGAGGATGCCGCGAGCGTGGTCGCGGCCGCGCGGCGGGATGGCCGCGACCGCGTGGGTTGCATCATCTTGGGCGGCGGGGCGGACGAACAGAGGATGCGCGCGAGGCTGACGACGGCGGCGTCCGTTCCGGGGTTCATCGGCTTTGCCGTGGGCCGCACCACCTTCTCGGATGCCCTGACTGAATGGAGTGCGCACCGGATCACGCGCGAAGCGGCCTCGGCGATGATTGCCCGGCGGTATCGGGAGTGGGTCGATGTCTTCGAAAGAGGCAAACACTTGCTCGTCGACGTTGCCGAGGCGGCACGGTTGAGGCGCTCGGCGTTGAGTCGCTGGGACAACGAAGGCGGACGTTCAGCAGAGTTGACTTCAGCAAGGCGAGCGTGACGCAGGAAGGTCCCGGGACACCGCCATGATCTCCTTCGACGCGGCACACGCCGCCGTTCACCACCCAGCAGATCGGCGCTTCCGGGTGCGGATCAGGCCAGCGATCCTGATTGCTGCTGGGGGCCTCGCCTGCGTGGCGGTCCTCGCTCCCTGGATCCAGGTGGCCGTCTCCGGACTCCCGCTGGTCCCGCCCGTACCTCAGGTGTATCCCGACAACTTCGCGGGACCGCACGGCTTCCCGGTATGGGTCCGATACTGCCACTTCTTCAACTTCTTCTTCGTCGCCATGCTGATCCGCAGCGGGCTCTCGATTTTGGCAGACCACCCCCGCCTATATTTCAATGATCATTGCACTCCCGGAAGCGAGTGGGTCAGGTTCACGCCGCTGGCGGTGCCTCACGATCGACTGTGGACGGCCAAGGATGACGCACGGTACGTCTCGCCATGGATCGCCACGCCCGGCTATCGCCACTCCATAGGGATCGCGCGCGCCTGGCACTTCATCGACGTCTACGGTTTCATCCTCACCGGTTTCTTTTTCGTCGTCATGCTCTTCGCCACGGAGCAGTGGAGACGGATCGTGCCGACCTCCTGGCTGGTGTTAGGCCAGGCCTGGAACACCTGGGTCCACTACGCGACCCTTCACCTGCCGCCGGAGCCCAACGGATACTTCGGCTACAACGCTCTCCAGCAGATTGCCTATTTCGCCGTGGTACTCGTGTTCGGGCCGACGGCGATCGCGACAGGGATCGCCATGTCGCCGGCGGTGGTGAGCCGCTTCCCGTGGTATGCGCGGCTCTTCGGCGGCAGGCAAGCTGCGCGCTCGCTCCATTTCCTGACAATGCTGGGTTTCCTCGGGTTCCTGGTCGTGCACGTGACGCTGGTGGTGATGACCGGCTTCGTCCGCAACATGAACCATATCGTGATGGGGACCGACGACGTCGCCGGGGTTTCGGGCGCGATCTGGGGCTTCGTGGGGATCGGGGTGGTCGTCCTCTCGTGGGTTGTGGCGCACCGGGTCTCCTGGAAGCACCCCCGTCTCCTGCAGCGTGCCGAGAGGCTCGTCCTTCATCCACTCCTGCGCGCCACCCTCGACCGACTCGTCCCTCACGAGCGGTACTCCGACGCGGACACCTCGCCGTTTTTCTGGCCGAATGGGAAGCTGCCCGAGCGCGCGGACTGGAAGGAGCTCGCCCGGGATGGCTTCCGTGGCTACAAGCTGCAGGTGGGGGGGCTCGTCGAGAACTCCGTCGCGCTCTCGCTCGCGGACCTTGCCGCGCTCGGTATGGTCGAGCACATCACCATGCACCATTGCATCCAGGGCTGGACGGGCATCGCCAAGTGGGGGGGCATCCCGATGAGGGCGCTCGTCGAGCTGGTGAGGCTCAAGCCCGAGGCCAAGGTGGTCGCGTTCTATTCTTTCGG
>JBBQEB010000033.1:0-27953 GCA_038320275.1 Myxococcales bacterium
CCAGCGACGAGCTCGTCTCCTCCAGCGCGCTCGCCCCCTCCGACGCCCCAGTCGCCACCGCCTGCGACGACGACGCGATCTCCCCCGCCGCCCCGGACACCTCCGACGTCGTCGCCGCAACCTGCGTCAGCGCCCCCTGCAGCGACTCCGCAGTCGCGTTCAGGGAGGCCTTGATCCGCGCGTAGTCACCCGGGTACTCCCCCTCCATCCGCGCCGTCAGGTCGCGCCGCGAGAGCGCCTCGAGCGCGCGCGTCGCCTCCTCCACTGGGCGCCCGACCGCCTCCAGGATCCGGTTGAGGGCGGCGATGGTCTCGCCGTTGTAGCCCTTGTAAGCGCTCGCGTCGGCGCGGACGTCGAGCTTGCCCTCGGCCGCGGCGGCCATCAGCCGCTTCATGTCGGCGGTGCGGCGGCCGGTGACCTCGATGAGCCCGTTCCAGTCGCGCTTCACCCGGTCGAAGTCGCCGTGAAAAATCTGGGTGACGGGGGCCGGCAGCTCCCCGTTGGAGAGCTTCGCCACGCACGCGGAGCTCATGGCGAGCGGGGCGCGATAGCAGTCGATGACCGAGTTCAGCCCCTCGATGAGCGACCGCAGCGCCGGCGCGACCTTGGCCGGATCCGCCCGCGTCCCCATCTCCCCCCTTTCCACCGCGGCGACGACGCGCTTCGCCTCGGCCTCGAACGTGGCCACGCTCCGGTGGGCCGCGCCTCCCACGACGGCCGACAGCGCCGCGATGGCCACCAGGCCTGCCACCGCGGAGAGGGTCGCGAGCCAAGGGGCCGAGAGCCACGAGCCCCCTGCCGCCGCAAGGACGAAGATCGCAGCTACGGCGAAGGAGGCGTGAACCTTGTGCGCGGTCGTATCGAGCATGGAGTGCAAGCTCCGGGACCGCCCGTGGGGCGGCGCGGGTAGGAACGGCGAAAGGTGGAGCGCGAATCAGGCGCTGGCGGAGGCATCGCCCCCGAGCACCTTGCCGATGTCGAGCAGGAAGACGACGCGGTCTCCTGCTTTCCCGACGCCGAGGACGAACTGCGCCTCGCTGGCGGCCTCGCCGAGCGAGGGCGGCGGCTCGATCTGGCCGGGCTCGATCTGCAGCACTTCCAGCACCTGGTCGACGAGGATGCCCATGGTCAGGCTGCGGCCGCCGACCGCGTACTGCACCACGATGATGACGGTCTGCTCGGTGGCCTGGCAGGGGTCCATGCCGAACTTGAGGCGGAGATCGGCGACCGGGATCACCTTGCCGCGCAGGTTGATGACGCCCCGCACGAAGTCGGCCGCCTTGGGCACGCGGGTGATGTCCATGAGCCCGATGATCTCCCGCACCTTCAGGATCTCGAGGCCGTAGATCTCCTCGGCGAGCTGGAAGGTCATGTACTTGCCGGCAAGCTGCGCGGCGAGATCGTTGGCGGCGGTATTGACGGTGGTGTCCTTCGCGACTGCCGTGCTCATGCGCGAGCTCCTTCGTTGTGAGGTGGGGCTGCTTCGGGGGGGGAGGACTGAGCGACACGCTCACGGAGGTACTCGCGCGAGCGGTGCACCAGGCCGGCGATCTCCTCCACGTTCAGGATGAGCCCGACTCGGCCATCGGAGAGGATGGCTGCGCCGGAGATGAACTGGGTCCGCCCGAGCCCTTCGCCAAGGCTCTTGATCACCACCTGCTGCTGGGTGACCACCTCGTCGACGAGCAGGCCGATGCGTCGTCCGACCCCTTCGACGACCACCACCAGCGCCTCCGTGGGATCGGCCTTCGCGCCGGAGAGGCCGAAGAGACGGTCGAGCCGGAGGAGCGGGAGGATCTCACCCCGCAGGTTGATCATCTCGTTCGTCTTCCCCAGCGAGACCAGCATCTTCCGCTCGGGCTGGATGGACTCGACGATGGACAGCGTGGGGATGATGTAGCGCTCGTTGCCGCAGGCCACGAGCATGCCGTCGATGATGGCGAGGGTGAGCGGGAGCACCAGCTTGAAGGTGGTCCCCTTCCCCAGCGTGGAGGCGATGACCACGCGCCCGCGCATCGCCTCGATGTTCCGCTTCACGACGTCCATGCCGACGCCGCGTCCCGAGATCTCGGTCACCTTGGCCGCGGTGGAGAAGCCGGGGGCGAAGATGAGGCTGTTGATCTCGGCCTCGCTCATGCCATCGGCCGAAGGGATGAGCCCGCGCTCGACGGCCTTCTTCACGATGGCGGCCTGGTCGAGGCCACGCCCGTCGTCGGCGATCTCGATCACCACGCTGCCGCCCTCGTGGTAGGCGCTGAGCTTGATGATGCCGACCGGGCTCTTCCCGGCCTTCTCGCGGACGTCGGAGGGCTCGAGGCCGTGATCGCAGGAGTTGCGGATCATGTGGACGAGCGGGTCGGCGATCTGCTCGACCATGCTGCGGTCCATCTCGGTGGACTCCCCCGAGGTGACGAGCCGCACCTGCTTGCCACTCTTGCGCGAGAGGTCCCGCACCAGCCGGGCCATCTTCTGAAAGACGCCCGCCACCGGCACCATGCGCATCCGCATCCCGACGTCCTGGAGATCGCGGGTCACCTTGGCGAGCTGCCCCAGGCAGTTGCGCACCTGCACCGAGGAGGCCTGCGAGATCTCGGGCGCGTTCACCACCATCGACTCGACCACCACCAGCTCGCCGATCATCTCGACCAGGCTGTCCACCCGCTCCAGGTCCACCTTGATGGTGTCCTTCAGCTTGACCGGGCCGGCCTCCTCCGCCGGCTTGGGAGCGGCCGTCGAGGTCAGGGTCGCGGTCGAGGTCGAGGTCGCGTTCGAGGCCGCGTTCGAGGTTGCGTTCGGGCTCGAGGTCGAGATCGCGTTCACGTTCGCGGTCGCGATCGCTTCCGGGTTCGAGGTCGGGCTCGCGATCGGGGTCTCCTCCGTCGCCCGCCCCTCCGTCGCCTCCTCGATCCGATGCACCAGACCCGCGAGCCCCTCCCGCCTGGGGAAGGCCGTGCCCGCCTCGATGGCGACCCGCACCGTCTCCAGCATCTCGCGAAGGCCGGTGGTCGCGTCGAAGACGAGGTCGATGACCGGGCCCGCGAGCTCGAGCTCGTTCTCGCGGCACTTGTTGAGCATCGTCTCGGTGTGGTGGGCCAGCGAGACGACCTCGTCGAGGTCGAGGAAGCCGGCGGTGCCCTTCACCGTGTGGAAGACGCGGAAGAGGCCGTTCACGGTGTCGGGGGTGACGCCCTCCGACTCCACCGTCATGAGCGCCTGGTCCACCCGGTTCAGCCCCTCCGCGCTCTCGGAGAGGAACTCGCCGAAGAGGCTCACCGTCTCTGCGTCGCGCTCCACCTTGGAGGTGGCGGGGGCGGCCGCCGGCGCGCGGGAGGGATCGGGATGCGGCGGGGCGGCGGCCGCTGCGGCGTCGACCGCGCGCTCGGGGGACGAGGAGGGCGCGAGCACCTCGGCGACCAGCGCAGCCGCGCGCTGCTCAGGCTTGCGCAGCCGGGCGTAGCTCTCGCCCGCCCGCGCCATCCAGTCCCGCACCTTGAGGAGGCGGTCGGTGGTGTCGGCGGACATCCCACGCGCCTCCACGAAGTCCTCGGTGGCGTGGCAGACCGCCTCGAGGTCCTCGAGGCCCAGCACGCCAGCCTCGCCCTTCATGGTGTGCAGCCGCCGCTTGAAGGCCGCGCGCGGCTCGGCGGCGCCCTGCTCCATGCCGAGGATGCCTTCCTCCAGCTCCTCGAGCCCGCTCTTCAGCGCGGCCAGGAAGTCGCGCAGCGTCTTCTCGTCGCCCCACTCCGGCAGCACCAGCGCGCCGGGGTCGGCGGCCAATATCGGCGCCTCTGCCGGGGCTGCGGGCGCGCGCGACATCGCCTCCTGCATGGAGGCGATGGCCTCGCTGGCGGCGTCGAGCGCCCCCGCGAGCTTCGCCTCGTCGTGGAGGACGGCGCGGATGGCGCCGGCCGCACCGCAGGCAGGCGTGGCGGCGGGATGACCGGTGGCGCCCAGCTCCTCCAGCAGCGCCACCAAGCTCCCCACCGCCGCGCCGTCGGAGGCGTCCGCTGCCATGACGGCAGACGCGAGCTTCTCGAGGAGCGCCGCCGCGCGATCCGGCCCCGCCACCGTCACGGCAGCACGCCCGCGAGCGCCGCCTTCACCGCGTCCGGGGTGAAGGGCTTCTGGAGGACGAAGAGCGCGCCCGCCTGGAGCGCCTGGTCGCGGAGGCCGGGGTGCGACTCCGAAGTCACCATGCCCACCTTCACCAGCCGGCCCTCGGCACGGAGCGCCTGGAGGAGCTCGAAGCCGGAGCAGGTGGGCATGTTCCAGTCGGTGAGGATGAGGTCGGGGGTCGCGGCCCGCACCGCCTCCAGCGCCTCGGCGCCGTTCGACGCCTCGCGAAAGCTCGCGTCCGCATACGTGGCCTTCACCGCGCGCATCACGATGCCGCGCATGGCCCTGCTGTCGTCCACCACCAGGATCTCCATCGAGCGTTCTCCTCCGGCCCGAAGCTCGGTGCACCTGACGTGCCCGAGGCGGGTGGTCGCGCCTTTCCCGTCAGGCCCGCGCATCGGGTTCTGGATCTCGAGCGCGTGGCGCCCGGATGCAAAGGACCTCGGTCGAGTCCGCGACGTGGTTCGCAGAAGGGGTCACGGGAAGCCCCGGGTCACGACGAACACCCCCAGCTCGACCCAGGGACCGTGAACGATGGAAGCGTTCCTCCGCACGGATCTTCCGCAAACTCGCCCCTTCGTCGATGCACCGCGGCGCCCAGGGTCGGGCGTGTGCCTTGCAACGGACCCCGGTGAGCTCCCGAACCGTGGAGCACGAGACCACATGACCGCACTTCCTCCTCCAGAAAAGATGGCATCGCTCGTGTCGGGCGTGACGCAGACCATGCTGGGTCTGACCTTCGAGCCGGACCCGAATGCCGAGCTGCCCAATCAGGAGCTCGCCTGGAGAACGGCGGTGCTCCCCATCCCCGGAGCGCGCCCGCTGACGGTGGGGCTCTCCAGCAACCAGAACGGCTGTTCGCACCTCTCGGCGGCGATGTTCGCGGTGCCGCGCGAGGAGGTGGACCAAGGGATGATGAACGACTCGCTCTGCGAGCTCGTCAACATGACGGCGGGGCTCCTGAAGAGCGTCATGTCGCTCGACCAGGCGCTCGGGCTGCCCACCATCCTGCCCGGGAACGCGGCCCCCGCCGTGCCCCCCTCCAGCCCCCACATGATCGTCCTCAAGGCCGATGCCCTGGGGCTCGTCCTCTGGATCTACGAAGGCGTCGCCTGAACCCGAAGGACCTCCACCATGCCCATCATCCTCACCGTCGATGATTCCCGCGCGGTCCGTACCATCGTCTCGAAGCAGGTGAAGGATCTCGGCTTCGAGGTGGCCGAGGCCGAGGACGGGGTGCTCGGCCTCGAGAAGCTGGCCGAGTGCGTGTACGACCTCGTGATCCTCGACGTCACCATGCCCAACATGGACGGGCCCACCATGCTCGGGAAGATGCGGGACGGCGGCAACACGACTCCCGTCATCATGCTGACCTCCGAGTCGAAGCGGTCCATCATCGCCGGCGCGATGAAATCCGGCATCACGGATTACATCCTCAAGCCCTTCAAGCCGGAGGAGCTGCGGGCCAAGATCCTCTCCGTGCTGCAGGGCGGCGGCGGCGCCGACGAGGTGGTGGCGAGCTCGTCTCCCGGAGGCGCCCCAGGGGCCGGGATGGTCGACTCGACGCCGGCGCCCCGCGACAACGGGGCGAAGGGGTTCATGGACGTCATGGTCGTGGACGACATGGAGAACGTGCACAAGCGGCTGCGCGGCATGCTCCCCGCCCACCTCTCCATGAGCGGCTTCACGAGCGCTCAGTCGGCGCTCGCGAGCGCCCGCGAGAAGGTCTATCGGGTGGTGCTCGTCGATACCGAGATCCCCGACGTGAACAGCGCCGTGCTGGCCCAGCAGATCAAGGTGCTCCAGCCTCACGCCGCCTTCGTCGCCCTGGCGCTCCGGGCGAGCACGGGGGATCAGGCCAAGGAGCTGCGGGACCAGGGCTTCTCCGACGTCCTCTACAAGCCCTTCTCGCAGGACCACGTGGAAGACTTCCTGGGCCAGTACTTCGACAACCAGGATTTCCTCACCAGCGAGGACAACCTTCTCAAGGTGTCGGCGTTCACGGGCAAGCCGGAGCGGCTCGACCGCTACTTCGGGCGGCTCGTCTCGCTCTTCCCGGCGGTGCTCAACAAGGTCGCGAGCGCCTGCTACGAGGAGGTCATCGTCGACCTCGGCAGCATCCCGACGCAGGGCGACCGCCTCCCCAAGCTCCTCGTCACCGTGGCGGGCCAGGCGAAGGACGTGGGGATGAACGTCGCCGTGGTCGGAAGCCCCGACATCCAGAAGCTGCTCGCCTCGTTCGAGGAGACGAAGGCGCTCAAGTACTTCACCTCCGTGAACGACGCCCGCGCGGCTGGCTAGGCGAGAGAGGTCCGGCGCCATGTCCGCGGAGAAGCTCTCGAGCGAGCTGAAGTCGATCCTCCTCAAGCGGATCGCGGCGGACCAGCTCGTGGTCCCCACCATGGCCGCGGTGGTGGGCAAGGCACAGGAGGTGCTCCGGGACGGTGACGCCGGCGCCGCCAAGCGCGGGCCGGAGGTGCTGGAGAAGGACCCTTTCCTCGCTGCGCGCGCGCTGCGGCTCGCGGCGGGGACGAAGAGCACCGCTTCCAAGAAGGCTACCCTGGGCGACGCTGCGACGAAGCTGGGCGCGCGCGGGCTGAAGGGACTGTTCATCGAAGCGACGGCGCAGAAGGTCTACGTCTCGCGCGACGCGGAGATCGCCAACGCGCTGCGGCGCATCTGGGAGCACTCCGTCGCGGTGGGCACGCTCGCGCGGGACGTGCTTGCCCTCTCCGGGCACGCCGACTCGGAGGCGGCTTACCTCTCCGGGCTCCTGCACGACGTGGGCAAGACGGTGGTCGCGTCCATCCTGCTCGAGGCGGAGCGCCAGACCACAGAGCTCTACAACCGCGGCTGGATCCCCTGCTCCGAGTGGGTGGATGTCATCAACCGAACCCATCGCTCGATCGCGCTCGCGCTGGCCGAGAAGTGGCAGTTGCCGGAGTCGGTGGTGAAGTGCCTGCAGGAGAACCTGGACTACGACAACGCCGACCGGGCCTCGGTGGTGAACGCGGTCGTCTTCGCGAACGCCCTGGCCAAGAAGACCGGCGTGTACGTGGGCCCCTTCGACGCGGACGATACCGACGCCATCGTCATGATTGGCCGCTCGCTCATCGGCGTGAACGACGAGGTCCTGAAGACCCTGACCAAGGGGCTGAAGGAGCGCGTCGGCGGGCTCTTTGATTAGGGTGAAGCGCGGGTCGAAGGTCTGAGGTCGAGGCTGGGCCCACGGTCGAACGTCGTGGTCGTGGTCGCAGTCGCAGTCGCAGTCGCGGTCGAGCCCGCGGTCGAGGGTCGAGGGTCGCGGTCGATCCCGCGGTCGAAGGTCGAGGGTCGCGGTCGCGGTCGAAGGTCGCGGTCGCGGTCGAAGGTCGCGGTCGAAGGTCGAAGGTCGCGGTCGAGGGTCGCGGCCCGCCCCCATCCCCGGTCCAGTTCGGTA
This sequence comes from Myxococcales bacterium, assembly GCA_038320275.1. GTDB lineage: Bacteria > Myxococcota > Myxococcia > Myxococcales > Anaeromyxobacteraceae > Anaeromyxobacter_A. The sequence goes on from JBBQEB010000033.1 coordinate 7,556, forward strand.
CCCCCACCTTCACCCACCGTCCACACCGGCCCCTGTCACCGGGCCGTCGCCCCCGCCTGACGCCACGCCCTTGACGCGGATCTTTCCCGAGCGAGCTCGGGCGGTTGCGCTCCTCACTGCAGGGCACGACGCTTGCTTTTCCCCGCGCCATGGCGGACGAGGAGAGCGACAAGAAGGCGAAGCCCGAGGCGGCGGCCGCACCGGCTGCGGCTGGGGCGGGGAAGAACAAGCTGCTCCTCCCTCTCCTGGGGGTGAACAGCCTCATGCTGGTGGCCGTGCTCGCGGCGCTCCTCGTGCGGCCCGCCTCGAAGGCGGAGCCTGCGGGCGAGAAGGGTGAAGCCCACGGCGGTCACGCCACCGAGAAGAGCAAGGACGTGAAGGGCAAGGACGGCAAGCACGAGCTCCCCGGCCCGACGATGAAGCTGGGCGACTTCGTCGTACACCTGCGCGACCTCGACACCGACCGGTACGCGCGCATGTCGTTCGAGGTGGAGTTCGCCGACGAGCACGCGAAGGAGGCGGTGACCGGCCGCATGCCGCGCATCCGCGACGTCTTCCTCGCCTACCTTGCCGACCGGAGCGCCGAAGACCTCAAGGGCAGCGAGGGGCTCACCAAGGTGAAGGGCGCACTGGCCGAGCGTCTGGGCGAGATCGTCCCGGGCGGCTCCGTCCGGGCGCTGTACCTCACCGAGATGGTGGTCCAGTAAGCGCCATGCCGGCTACCCTTTCACCCGAGGAAGTCAAGGCGCTGATGAGCGCCATCCAGGACGGGAAGGTTCCGTCCGAAGGTGGTGGCCGCGGCGGTCGCGGTCCGGTCGCCAACTACGACCTGACCAGCCAGGACCGCATCATCCGCGGCCAGATGCCGACGCTGGACGCCATCAACGAGGGCGTCGCGACGCAGCTCGGCATCGGCCTCACCGGCCGCACCCGAATGCCCATCCGCGTGGGCGCGACGGCCTCGACGCTCCTCAAGTTCGCCGACCTTTCCCCCCTCCTGGCCGCCCCGGCCTCGGTGTGCGTGCTGGGCCTGGGGCCGGGCTTCGGTTTCGGGCTGGCCGTGCTGGAGACCGGATTGGCGGAGGCCCTCCTCGCCGCGGCGCTCGGCGACCGGCGCTCTCGCGCGGGCGCGGACGCCGTCAGCGAGGCGCACCGCGAGTTCACGGTGGTCGAGCAGCTCGTGCTCCGCCGGCTGCTGGTGGTCCTCACCGACGCCATCGCCGTGTCCTGGCGCCCCGTCCTACCCTTCCAGCCGGAGGCCCTGCGCTTCGAGCTCGACCCCCGCATGGCGACCATCGCGCCGCCCTCCGACGTGGGCATCGTCTCGGTCTTCGAGATCACCGGGGGCATCGAGGGGCGGCTGCAGCTCGTCATCCCCTACGCCGCCGTCGAGCCCGCCAAGGACCAGCTCTGCTCGCCGCGGCAGCTCTCCCAGGTGAGCGACAACCGCGCCCGCCGCCAGCTCGAGCGCGAGCTGGCACAGGTCAAGGTGGACGTCCGCGGCCTGCTCGGCCACACCCGGATCACGCTCTCCCGGCTGCTGGAGCTCGAGCCGGGCGAGGTCCTGCTGCTCGACCGCGACGAGTCCGCCCCGCTGCCCATCTCGGTCCAGGGGCGCGTGAAGCTCTTCGGCACCCCCAGCGTCTCCGGCGGCGCCATGGCCCTGAAGGTCGAGGGGGCCGTCACCGCAACCCTTCCCCGCAACGCGAGCATCGCTCGCAACGAGGCCTCCCGATGAGCGCTCTGCAAGTTGGCGAGGACTCCTCCCGCCGCATCGACATGCTGCTCGACGTGCCGCTCGACGTCTCGGTCGAGCTCGGCCGCTGCCGCATGACCATCCAGGACCTGCTGGCCCTCGGTCCGGGTTCGATCATCGAGCTCGACAAGGTGGCCGGCGAGCCGCTCGACATCCTCATCAACGACCGGCTGGTGGCCCGCGGTGAGGCGGTGGTGGTGAACGACAAGTTCGGGATCCGCATCACCGACATCGTGAGCCCGCAGGAACGCATCGCGCGGCTGCGGTAGCGAAGGAGAGCGCGATGGCGAACACGACCTCGACTCCGAACGCGACCCCGACCTCGACTGCGACTGCCACTTCGAACCCGACCTCGACCCTGACCTCGACCTCGACCTCGACCCCGACCTCGACCCCGAACCTGACCTCGAGCTCGACCGCGACCCCGAACCTGACCTCGAGCTCCTCCCCCTTCGCCACCCTGGAGGCTCACACCGGCGCACCCCTTGCCCCCGCCTCCTCCTCCTTCCTCGGCCCGGTCACGGGAGCCCTCTTCCTCGCCGCCATCGCCGTGGCAGCCTTCGTCCTGTCCCGGCGCCGACGCGGCCTGCCGCGCCTCGTCGAGATCATCGAGACCGCCAGCCTCGGTCCCAAGCGCTCCCTGGTGGTGGCGAGGCTCGGCGACGAGCTGCTCGTGCTGGGAAGCTCGGAGGGCGGCATCGCGCTGCTGCAGACCCGCCCCGCGCCGCCGCGCGCCGCTGCCGCCCCAGCTCCGGCCGCCGCTCCGGCGCAGCCCGCCGCGCCGGCCCCGCCCTTCCACGAGGCCTTCGCCGCGACCCTGCGCGCGAAGCTCCGCGGTCACGCCGCCCCGCCGCAGGGTGGCTTCGATGCGCTCCTCTCCGAGCGCCTGGAAGACGCCGAGCTGCGCCGCAAGCTGGCCTCCGGGTACGCGGGGAGCGTCCGATGAGCCCTGCCGCCGCCGCGCTTCGGCTCGCCCTCGCCGCCCCCGACCCGGGGATCTCGCTCAGCGTGGGCGGCGGAGGCTCCGCCCCGGTCAAGCTCTTCCTCCTCTTCACCGCCCTCTCCTTCGCGAGCGCGCTGGTGGTCTCGCTCACCTCCTTCACGCGCATCGTGATCGTGCTCTCCTTCCTGCGCCAGGCGCTGGGCACGCCGCAGCTCCCGCCCAACCAGGTGATCATCGGGCTCGCGCTGGTGCTCTCCTCCTTCGTCATGGCCCCCACTGCCAACCGGGTCTGGAACGAGGGGCTCGGCCCCTACCTCGACGAGAAGGTGCAGCCCGCCGCCGCCATGGACCGCGCCAGCGCGCCCGTGCGCGACTTCATGCTGAAGCAGACGCGCGAGGTGGACCTGCAGCTCTTCTACGAGATCTCCGGCCGCGCGCGGCCACTGAAGGGCGAGGAGATCCCGATGACGGTGGCCATGCCCGCCTTCATGGTTTCGGAGCTCACCACCGCCTTTCGCATGGGGCTCTTCCTGTACGTGCCGCTCCTCCTCGTGGACCTGCTGGTGGCGGCAATGCTCATGTCGATGGGCATGATGATGGTGCCTCCCACCCTCATCGCGCTGCCGCTCAAGATCGGCGTGTTCCTCATGGCGGACGGCTGGCGGCTGGTGGTCGCGAGCCTGGCGCGGAGCTTTTAAGTGCCTCGACCCAGGCATAGCGCCTCCTGCGAGCGCCGATCCTCTCGCTGCGTCAGGCGGCCTCGTCGCTCCGCTGCTCGCCGTAGCGCTGCTACGACTCCGCTGCTCACTCCTCGGGCGCCAGCCTCGCTTCGGTCTCGTCGCTCTCGTCACGTCACCATGCCTGGGTCGAGGCACTAGATGCCGCTCGAGCTCCCCGGCTCCCTGCTCCGCGAGGGCCTCAGCATGCTGGCCTACGTCGGTGCCCCGCTCTTCGCGGTCGCGCTCGCCGTCGGCCTCACGGTCGGCATCTTCCAGGCGGCCACCCAGATCAACGATCCCGCCACCGGCTTCCTGCCGCGCGCGGCCGCCGCCATCCTCGTCTGCTGGGCGGCAGGACCGTGGATGGCCGAGCGGCTGGCGCGCTTCCTGGCCCTCGCCATCGGCCGCATGTCGGGTCACTGAGGCCGCCGGCACGTGACCTTCCCCGCCGCGAGCGCCTGGGCCCTGGGGCTCCTCCTCACCCGGACCGCGGGGCTCTTCCTGGCCGCGCCGGTGGTCTCCGCGCGCGTGGTGCCGGCGCGGGTTCGCCTCGGCCTGGCGGTGCTGGTCGCGTGGACGGCCTACGCCGGGGCAGGGGCGCCCGCCGCCGCTCTGCCGGAAGGGCTGGGGAGCTTCGGCCTCGCCATCGCCTCCGAGACCGCGCTGGGCCTCCTGGCCGGCCTCTCCGCGCGCTTCGTGCTCCAGGCGGCGCTCGCCGCCGGCCAGCTCGCCAGCCTCTCGATGGGGCTCGGCTTCGGGGCCATCATCGACCCGTCCAGCGGCGCCGAGTCGAACGCCCTCGGTGAGCTCGTCTACACCGCCGCCCAGGCGGGCGCGGTGGCGCTCGGGATCCACCGCGAGGCCATCGGCTGGCTGGCGCGCTCCGCCCTCGCGTTTCCGCCCGGGGCCGCGCTCACGCTCCGGGATCGGGCGGTGGAGGTGGTGTGGCAGGCCACGGGCGCGGCCGCGCTGGGCGCCCGCCTCGCCTTCCCGGTGATGTCGGCGGTGCTCGTCGGCCAGGTGGTCATGGCTGTGCTGGGGCGCACCGCCCAGCAGCTCAACCTCTCCACCATCGGCTTCTCGGTCGCGATCCTCGCGGGCGGAGGCTCCCTCTACCTCGTGGCCCCAGCGGCTGCGGAGCTCGCCGCGCGCGCCGCAGTCGCCGCGCTGGCGAGGTGATCGGGCCGCCCCGTGGCCGAGGACGAGGACGGCAAGACAGAGCAGAGCGCGAAACGGCTCGCCAGGGCGCTGGAGGACGGGCAGCTTCCCCTCGGCCGCGACCTGCCGCTGGTGGCCGGCCTGGGCGCCTCTCTGGCGGCGCTGCTCTCGCTCGCGGGCCCGCTCCGCAGCGGCCTGGTCAAGGTCGTGGAGCAGGCCATGAGCTCCATGGCCACGACCCCCTTCAGCTCCTTGGGAAGCCTGGTGGTCCGTCCCGCCCTGGCCGCCGCCGCCGTGTGCGCCGCGGGAGGAGCGGCGAGCGTGCTCGTCACGCTGGTGCAGACGAAGGGGCGGATGTGGCCCGAGCGCGCAGCTCCGGACCTGTCCAGGGTGTTCGACCCCTCCCGACTCACACGCCTGTTCTCCAAGGAGATTCTGACGGACCTGGGCGTCGCCACCGCCAAGCTGGTGGCGGTGGCATGGGCCGCCTGGAACGGCGTGCGCGGCGACTTCCTGACGCTGCAAGGACTGCTGGGAGCTGCGCCCGGAGAGCAGCTCGCCCGGACCTTCGCGATCCTGCTGCGCGCAGGCTGGCGGATGCTGCTCGTCACCGCCGTGATCGCGGGCGTGGACCTTGCACTCATCCGGACCAGGTTCATGAAAAAGATGCGAGTCACCAAGGCGGAGGCGAAGCGCGAGTCGCGCGAGGAGGACGGCGATCCCCTCCTCCGCGGCAAGCGCAAGCAGCGCCATCGCGAGCTCGCCCGCGGCCGCGCCAAGATCGAGGTGCCCCGCGCCGACGCGCTGCTGGTGAACCCCACCCACATCGCCATCGCGCTCCGCTACCGCAAGGAGGAGGGCCGCGCCCCCCGCGTGATGGCCAAGGGCAAGGGTGCGCTGGCCGAGTACATGCGCGACCTGGCGCGCGAGAATGGCATTCCCATCGTCGAGGACATCCCGCTCGCGCGCCTCCTCCACCGCAAGGTGAAGGTCGGCCGCGAGGTGCCCCCGCAGACGTACAAGGCGGTGGCGGCCGTCCTCGCCTTCGTCTACCGCGTCACCGGCCGCGGGCCGGGCGCCGGGATGGCCGCGTGAGCGCCGCACCCTCCCCCGCCGCCGCCGCCGGACGCGCGGAGACGATGCTCGCCGCCGCCGTCCTCGGCGTCGTCGTCATCCTGATCGTACCGGTGCCCGCTCCGGCGCTGGACGTGCTGCTGGCCCTCTCGGTGGGGCTCTCGCTCGTCATGCTCTTCACCGCGCTCGGGCTCACCCGCGCGCTCGACTTCTCCGTCTTCCCCTCCCTCCTCCTCATCACCACGCTCTTCCGGCTCGCGCTCAACGTCGCCACCACCCGCCTCATCCTGCTTCACGGAGGCGAGGGCACCGGCGCGGCCGGCCACCTCATCGAGGCTTTCGGCCGCTTCGCGGTGGGCGGCAGCCTGGTGGTCGGGCTCGTCATCTTCCTCATCCTCCTGGTGGTGAACTTCTCGGTCATCACCAAGGGCGCCAACCGCGTCTCCGAGGTGGCCGCGCGCTTCACCCTCGACGCGATGCCCGGAAAGCAGATGTCGATCGACGCCGACCTCGCCGCGGGCATCATCGACGACCGCGAGGCCAAGACGCGCCGGAGCAACCTCGAGCACGAGGCCGAGTTCTTCGGCGCCATGGACGGCGCCAGCAAGTTCGTGCGCGGCGACGCGGTCGCCGGCCTCGCCATCACCGCCATCAACATCGTGGGCGGGCTGGTGGCCGGACTGCTCCGCGATCACATCTCGCTCGCCCAGGCCGCCGAGACCTACACGCTGCTCACCGTGGGCGACGGCCTGGTGGCCCAGCTTCCGGCGCTGCTCGTCTCGACCAGCGCCGGCCTCGTCGTCACCCGCGCCGCGGGCGACCACCTCGGCACGCAGATGGGCATCCAGATCTTCGGCCGGCCCCGGGTACTCTCCACCGCCGCCGCCGTGCTGGGCGCGCTCGGCCTGTTGCCCGGCATGCCCCTCCTGGCGTTCTGGGGCGTGGGCGGGGGGCTGTGGATCCTCTCCCGCCGCGCCGCCACCGCCGCCCGCGACGCCGCCGCCGTGAAGCCCAAGGCCAGCGCAGACGCGGCCGCCAAGGGGCCGGAGCGCGTGCAGGACCTGCTCGCCATGGAGACGCTGGAGCTGGAGGTGGGGTTCGGGCTCCTCCCGCTCATCGACCTCGCCAAGGGCGCGGAGCTGCCAGGGCGCGTCACCGCTCTGCGCCGCCAGCTCGCGTCCGACCTCGGCATCGTGCTGCCCTCGGTGCACCTGCGCGACAACCTCCGGCTCGACGCCAACGCCTACCGCGTCCTCCTGCGCGGTCTCGAGATCGGGAAAGGGGTGGCCCACCCCGACCGGCTCATGGCGCTCGACCCTGCCGGCGGCGCGCCGGGCATCGACGGCCTGCGCGGCCAGGACCCTGCCTTCGGCCTGCCGGCGGTGTGGGTGCTCCCGGCCGACCGCGCCCGCGCCGAGGCCGCCGGCCTCACGCTGGTGGACCCGCCGTCCGTCGTCACCACCCACCTCGCCGAGCTCCTGCGCCGCAACGCGCACGAGCTGCTGGGCCGGCAGGAGGCGCAGGAGCTGCTCGGCATCCTCGGCAAGGACGCGCCCAAGCTGGTGGAGGACGTCGTCCCGGGGACGGTCGCGCTGGGCGATCTGGTGCGGGTGCTGCGCGGCCTGCTCCGCGAGAGCGTCTCCATCCGCGACCTGCGCAGCATCCTGGAGGCGGTCGCCGACGCGGCGCCCCGCTCCAAGGAGACGCACTGGCTGGTGGAGCAGGCGCGCCGCCGCCTGGCGCGGCAGATCACCGCCCGGGTGGCCGGCCCGGACGGCGTGGTGAAGGCCCTCACCCTCGACCGCGCCACCGAGGACGCGCTGCGCGGCAGCCTGGGCGCCTCCGACGGCGAGGCCGCCCTCGCCCCCGACGTGGAGACCGCCCGCCGCCTCATCTCGGCGCTGGAGCTCCACGCCTCTGGCCTCGCCACCGCCGGCCTGCCGGTGGTGGTCCTGGCGCCGCCCGATCTGCGCCGCCCTCTCTTCGACTTCGGCTCGCGCTTCGTCCCCGACCTCTGGGTGGTGGCGGCGCGTGAGCTCGTGCCCGGCACCTCCGTCGAGCCCGCCGGCGTCCTCCAGGCCGTCCCCGCCCACCCGCAGCTCGAGAGCGCAGCAGCCTGACCGAGCCTTCCATGAGCGCCACCGTCCGAACCTTTCGCGCCGCCGATTCCGCCTCCGCCCTCGCCGCCGTCAAGGCCGCCCTGGGGCCGGAAGCCATCCTCATCTCCACCCGCACCGTGCAGGGCAGCCTGTTCCGGCGCCCCGAGGTGGAGGTCACCGCCGCCGCGGGAAGCCTGCTGGAAGGTTCCGCCCCGGCGACCGCGCCCCTCCGCGCAGCCGCGCGCAGCCGCGCCTACGACGAGCCGCGCCGGGAGGACGAGGTGCAGCGCCCCGAGCGCAGGGGCGCCTCCCGCCGCGCCGAGGACGACGCGCTCGCCGCCGAGGTCCAGCTCCTGCGCCGCTCGGTCGAGGAGACCCGACGCGCGCTGGCAGCGGTGACCGGCGAGGCCCGCTCCGGCCGCGACCTGCAGCTTCCACCTGCCGCCGCAGCGCTCCACGCGCGGCTGGCGGCCCGCGGCGCCGAGCCGGTGCTGGCGGAGGAGCTGGTGCGCCAGGCGCTCCACATCGCCGCCGGATCGCGCGAGGGCGGCCTGGAGGGCGCCGTCCGCGACCTCCTGGGTGAGCGGCTGGTGCCCTGCCGCGCGCCCTGGTTGCACGAGGCGCATCAGGTGGTGGCGCTCGTCGGCCCCACCGGCGTGGGCAAGACCACCACCCTCGCCAAGATCGCCGCCCGCGCCATCCTCGACGCGAAGAAGCGGGTGGCGCTCCTCACCGTCGACACCTACCGCATCGGCGCCTGCGACCAGCTCTCGCGGTACGGGGAGATCATGAACGTGCCGGTGCTCGTCGCCCGGGACCGGACGGAGCTCCTCGCGGCCTATGCGCGGGTGAAGGACGCGGACCTCGTGCTGGTGGACACCGCCGGCCGCTCCTCCCCCGAGGACGTGGCGAGACAGGCGGCGCTGGTGCGCTCCATCCCCAAGGTGCAGCTCCAGCTCGTGATCTCGGCCGCAACCGGCGCGCTCGAGATCTCCGCGGTGGCCGAGCGCTACCGGACGCTGCAGCCCGACCGGCTCGTCTTCTCCAAGCTCGACGAGGCCGCCGGTCCGGCCGCCGTGCTCTCCGCGGCGGTGCGAGTGGGCCGCCCGGTGAGCTGCGTCGCCGACGGGCAGCGCGTGCCGGAGGACCTGCACGCGCTCTCCGGGGCCGAGCTCGTCGATCTCGTGCTCCCCCGCCAGCCTTCGGGGAGGGAGTGATCGTGGACCAGGCCAACCGCCTCCGAGAGCTCCTCCGCGACCGCGCGGCCTCGGCCCGGCCGCTCCGCGTCATCGCCCTGACCAGCGGGAAGGGAGGCGTGGGCAAGACGCACATCGCCTGCAACCTGGCGGTCCTCGCCGCCCGCTCCGGGCTGCGGGTGCTCGTGCTGGACGCTGACCTCGGACTCGCCAACGCGGACATCGTCCTCGGCATGGCGCCCCACCTGCATCTGGGCGACCTGCTCGACGGCTCCGCAACCCTCGACGAGGTCATCGCGCGCGGACCGGAGGGCGTGCACGTCCTCGCCGCGGCCACCGGCGTGCAGGAGCTGACCCGACTCGACGACGCGCAGAAGCTCAGGCTGGTGGAGGCGCTGGACGCCATCGAGGACCGCTACGATCTCGTCCTCGTCGACTGCGGCGCCGGCATCGGCGACAACGTCCTGTTCTTCGCGGGAGCGGCCCAGGAGGCTCTGCTGGTGGTCTCGCCCGAGCCCACCAGCCTGACCGACGCCTACGCGACCGTGAAGGTGCTCTCCCAGCACGCCGGGGTGAGCCGCTTCTCGCTGGTGGTGAACCAGGCGCCCACCGAGGCGCACGCGCGGGACGTCTTCCACAAGCTCACCAGCGTCACGCAGCGCTTCCTCTCCGCCCGGGTGAGCTACCTGGGGAGCCTCCCGCGGGACGAGAACCTCCCGCGCGCGCTCATGGCGCAGCGGCCGGTGCTGGAGCTCTTCCCCCGCTCTCCGGTGAGCCGCGGCCTGCAGAAGCTCGCGGACGACCTCTTTGGCCATCCCGGGCCGCCCGCCCTCCACGGCGGGCTCAAGTTCCTCTGGGGCCGCCTGCAGCGCGACGGCGAGGCCCGGGCCTGACGATGCACCGCGCGCACTCCCGCTACGCCACGGATGGCGACGGCGAGGCGGCCCTCATCGGGCGCCACGCCGCGCTCATCGACCGCGCCGCCCGGCGCATCGCCTACCGCACCGGCGGCGCCGTCACCGCCGACGACCTCTGGTCGTCCGGCGCGCTGGGCCTGCTGGACGCCTCGCGCCGCTTCGAGCCGGGGCGCGACGTGCGCTTCGAGACCTTCGCCGAGCACCGCATCCGCGGCGCCATGCTGGATGAGCTGCGGCGGCTCGATCACTTGCCGCGGCGGCTCCGCACGCAGGCGGACGACGTGGAGAAGGCCCGCGCGCGCCTCGCGCAGTCGCTGGGGCGCGAGCCCGTGGCCGAAGAGCTGGCCGCGGAGGCGAAGCTCGATCTGGAGGAGGTGGAATCGGTGCTCGGGATCTCACAGCCGGCGCTGCCCGTCGCGGAGGAGCTGGAATCGGCCCTCCCGGGCGGAGAGGACGTGGTGGCCGCGAAGGAGATGAGCCGGGCGCTGTCGGCCGCGGTGGCGCTGCTGCCCGAGCGGCTCCAGCTCGTCCTGTCGCGCCACTACGTGGAGGGGCTCACCAACCGAGAGATCGCGAAGGTGCTGGAGGTGTCCGAGCCACGGGTGTGCCAGCTCCACGCCGAGGCGGTGGCCGAGCTTCGCCACGCCTTCCCCGCCGCCGGACGCTGAGGAGCCGTGGCCCGCACCGGCATCTCGCTCTGCATGATCGTGCGGGACGAGGCGGCCATGTTGCCCGCCCTGCTGGAGAGCGTCCGCGGGCTGTGGGACGAGCTCCTGGCGGTCGACACCGGCTCGACCGACGGCACCCCAGCGCTGCTCGCGGCCGCCGGCGCCCGGGTGCTGCACCTGCCCTGGACGGGCGACTTCTCGGCGGCGCGAAATGCGGGCCTCGACGCCGCCTGGGGCGAGCACCTCCTCGTGCTCGACGCGGACGAGCGCGTGAGCCCCGGGCTCGCGGAGGAGCTCCGGCGCGCCGCGGCGGACCCGGCCTGCGGCGCCGCTTCACTGGTCGTGGAGAGCCCGCTCCCGCACGGCCACGTGCGGCGCTCGCGGATGGTGCGGATGTTCCGGCGCGACCCGGCGGTGCGCTACCGGCACGCGATCCACGAGGACGTGAGCGAGGCCTCGGCCGCCTACCTCGCCCGCACCGGGCTACAGCGGCTCGACCTCTCCGCGCCGCTCCTGCACCTGGGGTACGTGCGCGAGCACGCCCTGTCCCGGAACAAGAAGGAGCGCGACGTCGGGCTCTTGCGCGCCGCCCTGGCGCGCGACGGGAGCGACCTCTACGCCCGCCTGAAGCTCCTCGAGCAGGCACGGTTCTGGGGGGATGCATCGCTCCTCGCCGAGGCGGCCGAGGAGACCGCCCGCCACCTCTCCGCGGTGGGGCCGGGCGCGCTGGCCGGGATCCCGTGGGCGGGAGAGCTCCTCGCCCTCGCCGTGGACGGGCTCGGGCTCGGTCCGGGCGCGGCGGCGGCCTGGCTCGACCGCCTCGTTGCGGAGGTCACGCCTTCGGCCGCCTTCTTCCTGCGCCGGGGAGAGCTGCGGGAGCTTTCGGGCGACGCGCGTGGCGCGGGCGAAGACTTCGAGCGGTGCCTCGCCCTGGAGGGCGCCACCGGCCACGTGCAGCTCGCCACGGTGAGGCCGCTGCTCGGCCTGGCGCGGCTCGCGCTGGCGCGGGGCGACGTTTCCGCGACGGCTCGCGCAGTCGATCTCGCGCTGGCCCGGGCACCGCTCGATCCCGAGGCGCTCCTCCTCGCCGCGGTCCTTCATCGCGCGCTGGGGGGTCCAACCGGGCTGGCGCGCTTCGGCGAGGAGCGGCGCGCGCTGGGCGGGGACGCACCGGAGCTCGCCGCAGCCCTGCGCGAGGCCGAGGCGCTGGCGGGGTGAATCGCGACGACGACCTCGACCTCGACTGCGACCAAGAGCCGCGAGCCCGACCAGGACTTGCGCCGCTCCCCTTCGCGCGCGAGATCTCCTTCCCAAGGAGATCCCATGCACACGAAAGTCGGAGCGCTGTTCGTCGTCGCCGCACTCGCCTGCGCCTCGTCGGCCCAGTCGGGCCGCAAGGGAGGCACCCGGGCGGCGCCGATGCCCAACGGCATGAACGCGCAGGCACGGCAGACCCTCGCCGCCAGCTGCCCCATGGACGTCCCGGACACGACCGTGGCGGAGGCCGACACGCCGGAGGGCGCCGCCATCACCTTCACCACCGCCTCGGGACGAACGGACGAGCTGCGCAATCGGGTGCGGTCGATGGCCGCGGTCCACAATGAGAGCCGGGGCGCGGGCGGAAGCCTGGGCGGAGGCCAGCCGCTCCCCGTCGCCTTCGCTCCGGGGCCGGACGCGACCGCCGCCGCCGCCGGGATGCACGAGGAGGGAATGGCCCCGCCGGCGTCCAGCGTCTCGGTGGAGGACGTGTCGAACGGCGCGCGGGTGCTCGTTCGCCCCGACACCGCGGCCGACCTGCCGCGCCTGCAGCAGATGGTGCGGATGCGCGTCGAGCACCTGCGCACCAGCGGCTGTGAGATGGGCGCCGCGCCGGGAGCGCCGGGCGCCGCTACTCCGGCGCGTTGAACCGGAGCGTCGCCACCTCGTCGGCGGTGCGCCGCTCGCGCAGCGCGAGCTCGTCGAGGATCTCGGCCCGGCGGCGGCCCTGGACGCGCTCGACGATCTCCTTGCCCTGGTGCGCCGTCGCGTAGCCGTCGCGGGCAGTATTCTCGTGCCGGCTCGCGGAGATGACGTCCGCCTCGGCGTTGCGCACCGCCTGCAGCGCACGGCGTCGCGCCAGCTCGTCGAGCTGCCAGAGCTCCACCGGGCCGGCGCGGCGGGCGTCCACCCGCGTCACCCGCACCGCGTCCTCCAGGCGGACCTGGGCCTTTCCCACCGAGGCCTGTGCCCTGGCGAGCTTCGCGAGCGCCTCCTCCTCCACCTTCTCCCGGAGCTGCACCACCCGGTCGAGGCGCGTCCTCGGGGTCATCTCACCTCCACGCACGACGTCATGCGCGAAGGGCGTTGCGAGCGGTGGGCCAGCGCGCGCGGGCCGTGGGACCGCTTCTAGATCGCCAGCGCGGTGACGCGACCGTCACCGGGCCGCCGCCAGGGGCCGGCCAGCCCTGCCCAGCACGCTGCTGCCCTTGCCCGGCGAAGGCCGTTCCTTGCCCTCACCTGCCGCTCTCTCGAGCGCCTCTGCCGCAGCGACACCGCGCTCCGGCCCGAAGCTTGCTTCTGGGCTCCGCGGGAGAACCATGGCAGACGGAATCTATGTGAGCATGTGTGGGGCCGCGGCGCGGAGCGAGCAGCTCGACGCCATCGCCGACAACCTCGCCAACGCGCAGACCCCCGGGTTCAAGGCAGCCCGCCCGGCCTTCGCGAGCTTCCTCCCGGCGAGCGGCGCCGCCGACAAGGCGTACCCCGCGGCGGTGGCCACCGCCTTCGACCTGAGACCCGGGCCGACTTCGCAGACGGGCAACCCGCTCGACATCCTCCCGGAGGACGGCGCGTTCCTCGCGGTCCAGACGCCGGCGGGCACGGCCTACACGCGCGACGGCCGGCTCGCCATCGATGGCGACCACCGCCTGGTGCAGAACGGGCACCCGGTGCTCGACCGCGGGGGGAGCCCCATCAGCGTTCCGCCGGGCGTGCAGCCCACCGTCGATGCCGATGGGACGGTGCGGGCGGCGGGGCAGGCGGTGGCCCAGCTCGGCGTCTTCAAGCTGGACGGCCCGGTCGATCGCGTCGGGCCAGCCCTGCTCGCCAGCGGGCGCGGCGGCAAGGCGGAGGCGGTGGAGGGCGGGCGCGTGCACGTGGGCGAGCTCGAGCTCGGCAACTCGGGCGCGCTCGAGGCCACCGTGCAGCTCATCGCCGCGCAGCGCCAGTTCGAGGCCTCCATGCAGGCCATCCAGACCTACCGCAGCCTCGACCAGCGCTCCACCGAAGTCGGCCGCGTGAAGTAGCGCCGCGACAGAACCTCACCGAGGAGACCCCATGCTTCGCTGCCTCTACACCGCCGCCACCGGGATGAACGCCCAGCAGCTCAAGATGGACGTCATCTCGAACAACCTCGCCAACGCGAGCACCACCGGCTTCAAGAAGACCCGCGCCGAGTTCGAGGACCTGCTCTCCGAGAACATCCGCGGGGCCAGCGCGCCCGATCCGCGCGGGGGGGGCAGCCCGGCCCCGCTGCAGGTGGGCCTGGGCGTCCGCACCGGCGCCACCACCCGCTCCTTCGGGCAGGGCGAGCTCACCAATACCGGCACGCCGACGGACGTGGCCATCCAGGGCCACGGCTTCTTCCGCGTGCAGCAGGTCTCGGGCGAGTCTGCCTACACGCGCGCGGGCAACTTCACGGTCGACTCCACCGGCCGGCTCGTCACGCAGCACGGCGAGGTGGTCGAGCCTGGCATCACCATCCCGCAGGACTCCACCGACCTCACCATCAAGGCGGACGGGACGGTCACCGCCAAGCTCTCCGGCAAGGACGATCCCACCGAGCTGGGCCAGATCGAGCTCTACGCCTTCACGAACCCCGCCGGCCTCTCCAGCGTCGGCAACAACCTCTTCGTGCAGACCGCCGGCAGCGGCGAGGCGCAGCGCTCGAAGCCGGGCGAGGGCGGCGCGGGCACGCTCGCGCAGGGCATGCTCGAGAACGCGAACGTGAAGGCGGTGGAGGAGATGATCGAGATGATCTCCACCCAGCGCGCTTACGAGCTCAACTCGAAGGTCATCCAGACCGCCGACCAGATGCTCCAGCGGCTCACCCAGCTCCGATGACCATGGTCTGCGCGCTCCTCACGCTGCTCTCCGCCGCCGCCGCGGGGCCCGCGCCGCCCGGCGCCGTGTCGGCCGCGGTGCGCGGCGCGCTGGCCCTCCCCAGCGCGCGCGCCGAGGTGCGGGAGGTGCGAGGGGCGCTTCCTGCGGGCTGCGCGCTCCGGGCCGCGGAGGTGGCCCGCCCCATCACCGCCTCGGGCAGGGCCGCGGTGCGGCTCCTCGGCGCCGGGAGCGGCTGCGAGGCCTGGGCCTGGGCTGACGTCGAGGTCATCGCCCCCGTGCTCGTGACCACCCGCGCGCTCGCAGCGGGGAGCCCCATCGCAGGCGCGACCGCCATCGAGGAGCGCCCCATCGCGGCCGGGCGCCCCTACCTCGACGCTCCCCCGGAGGATGCCGTGACCTCCCGGCCCTTGCCCGCGGGCGCGCCCCTCGACGCCGGCTCCCTGCGGATCGGTCCTTCGCCCGGGGAGCCGGTGAAAGTCCTCTTCCGAACGGGCGCCCTGGAGGTCGAGAGCTCGGGGCGATCCGTCGCCTGCCACCGCGGGCTCGCCTGCGCCGTCCTCCCCTCCGGCAAGCGCGTCGAGGGCGCCTGGCACGGCGGCCGCATCGTCCTGGATCGGTCATGAAGCGTCACGTCCACGTCGCCCTCGCGTTCGCAATCGCCGCCCTCGGCGCGGGCTGCGCCACCTCCACGCACATCGACAAGTACGTTCCCAAGCACCGCGAGTACGAGACGCCCACCTCCTCGGTGAAGGGGGAGGAGGCCTCGTCGCCGGGAAGCCTGTGGCGCGACTCGCGCTCCTCCGCGATGCTCTACACCGACGCGCGCGCTCTCCGGGAAAACGACCTCGTGGTGGTGAAGGTGGAGGAGGTGGCGGACGCGAAGCGCAGCGCCGACACCGACATGACGCACAAGTCGGACTTCAGCGCGTCCGCGGCCTTCCTCCAGGCGGCGAGCACCGGGCCGCAGATGCACCTGCAGGGCGGCTTCGACAAGCGCTTCCAGGGGCTCGGCAGCACCGCCCGGACCGAGCGTCTCACCGCGACCGTCCCCGCCATCGTCCGCAAGGTCCTCCCCAACGGCAACCTCTTCATCGAGGGGCACCGGGTGGTGCTGGTGAACTCCGAGGAGCAGCACTTCTACATCTCCGGCGTCGTCCGCCCCATCGACATCGACCAGGAGAACAGCGTCAAGAGCTCCATGGTGGCGGACGCCGAGATCGAGTTCACCGGGCGCGGCATTCTCTCCGACAACCAGCGCCAGGGCTGGGCGTCCCGCTACTTCGGCTGGATCTGGCCGTTCTGAGAGTGAGCTCCCGCATGCGCCTCCGCCCGCCCGCTCTCCTCGCCGTCCTCGCTCTCCTCGCGCCCACCCAGGCCACGCCCGCAGCGCGGCTGAAGGAGCTCGCGAACGTGCAGGGCGTCCGCGACAACGAGCTCTTCGGCTACGGCCTGGTGGTCGGGCTCAACGGGTCGGGCGACTCCGAGCGCGTGCTCTTCACCCAGCAGTCGCTGGCCGGCATGCTCGGCCGGCTGGGCGTCCGGGTCGACCCGCTCCAGGTGCGCGCCCGCAACGTCGCCGCGGTGATGGTCACCACGCGTCTGCCAGCCTTCACCCGGCCCGGCACGCACCTCGACGTGAGCGTCGCCTCGCTCGGCAACGCGCGGTCGCTCGCGGGCGGGGTACTGCTCATCACCCCCCTCAACGCCGCCGACGGGCAGACCGACGTGGTGGCGCAGGGGTCGGTGCAGGTGGGCGGCTACGACGTCGCGTCCCAGGGCTCCTCGCTGAGCAAGAACACGCCCACCGCGGGGCGCATCCCGGGGGGAGCCACCGTCGAGCGCGCGGTGACGCCAAGCCTCGGCGGGGCCACCCTCCTGCTCGGCCTCATGCGCCCGGATTTCACCACCGCGAGCCGCATCGCCACCGCCGTGAACGGCGCGCTCGGCGGCAAGGGGGCGCGGGCGCTCGACCCCGCCGCGGTCGAGATCACCGTCCCCGAGGCGTACAAGGACAACCCCGTGGGCCTCCTCGCCAAGCTGGAGGTGCTCGAGGTGGAGGCCGACGGGCGGGCGCGGGTGGTGGTCTCCGAGCGCACCGGCACCGTGGTGGCTGGAGAGCGCGTGCGCATCCGGCCGGTGGCGGTCTCGCACGGCGGTCTTCAGGTCTCGATCACCTCGCAGCCGGTGGTCTCGCAGCCTGGCCCGAGCTTCAGCCAGACGGCCAACCCGAACGCGCGCACCGTGGCAGCCAACGTCGCAGTGCCCGCCGCCAACGAGGAGTCCCGCGCCACGGTGGCCCTCCCCGCCACCACCACCGTGCAGGAGCTCGCCAAGGCGCTCACCACCCTCGGCGCCAGCGCCCGCGACCTCGTGTCGATCCTCCAGGCCATGAAGGCCGCCGGCGCGCTGGACGCCGAGCTCGAAGTCATCTAGCGATGCCGCTCCTCGGTCCCAACTCTCCGGACGCGCGGCGCGAGAAGCTACGCAGTGCCGCCGAGGCGCTGGAGACGCTGGTCCTGAAGAGCCTCGTCACCTCCAGCCGCGCCTTCTCCGGCGGCGAGAGCGCCGGCAGCGGCATCCGCGCCGACATGTTCGCCGACGCGCTCGCGGGAGCGATGGTGAAGGGGGGAGGCATCGGGCTGACCCGTCAGATCCTGCGGACGATGGGGGAGGCGGACGCGAACGCGAACCCCAGGTCGACCCCGAACCCGACCGCGACCCTGGCCTCGACCCCGCTCCCGGCCCCGACCGGCGCCCTCCGGCCTGGCTCCGACCTCTCCACCTCCCCCGCCGACGCCCTGCACGGCGCCGCGCGCGTCACGAGTCCCTTCGGCCTGCGCGCCGACCCCTTCGACGGACATCTGGCGCGTCACGCGGGCGTCGACCTGGCGGCGGGCGAGGGTGAGCCCATCCTGGCTGCCCGCGGCGGCGTGGTCCGCAGCGCCGGCCCGCGCGGCGGCTATGGCAACGCGGTGGAGGTCGATCACGGAGACGGGCTCACCACCCTGTACGCGCACGCCTCCGAGCTGCTCGTCCGGGAGGGTGATCGCGTCGAGCCGGGCCAGCCGCTCGGGAAGGTGGGGCACACCGGCCGAGCCACAGGTGCCCACCTCCACTTCGAGGTGCGCAAGGGTGGCATGGCCGTCGACCCGACACGCGCCCTTAAGAACTACGCCCGCCGTGTCGAAGAGTCTCTCGGTAGCAGTTCCTGACCGAGAGGAGGTCGGCGATGAAAGTCGCGGACCCAGGCAACATCACAGCGCTTTCGATGGTAAAGCCCGCCGAGCTGGCCCGCAGTCCCTTCACGGGATCGCGGGACGCAAAGGACCGGGTCTCCACGGCCGACAGCGCCAAGATCGCGGCGGCCATCTCGCGGGCCGGCCAGGGCGCCGGTGCGGCACGCTCGGCGAAGCTCGCCAGCATCGAGGCCGCCGTGCGCCAGGGTACCTACCGCCCGGACCCGCAGCGCATCGCCCAGGAGATCCTGAACGACGCGGAGCTGGCGGCGAAGTTGCAGTCGATGTTCCAGAAGTGACCTCCGACAGGTGACGCAACCGGGGGGAATGGCGCACAGCGGAGCGCCAGGGAGACGTGAAGCGACATGGACCTCCAGAATGCCCTCGCCTCCGCCGAGCACCTACGCGGCGCCCTCACCGCCGAGGTCGAGCGCGCCCGCGGCGAGCGACAGCTCTTGCGGAGCCTGGACGCCGCCGGGCTCTTCGCCCGAGCCTCCGAGCGGAGCGCGTTCGTGGCCGAGGTCGCCCGGCACGAGCGGGCGCTGACCATCTCAATCGCCCGCGCCGCGGGTCAGCTCGGCCTCACCACCGTCAGCCTCGAGGCCATCCGCCTCCGGGCGCCGCGCG
This sequence comes from Myxococcales bacterium, assembly GCA_038320275.1. GTDB lineage: Bacteria > Myxococcota > Myxococcia > Myxococcales > Anaeromyxobacteraceae > Anaeromyxobacter_A. The sequence continues at coordinate 26,050 of JBBQEB010000033.1, forward strand.
AGGGCGCCGCGCTCCAGGCCGTCGTCTCCGACGTGCGGGCCCTCGCCGGCGCGCTGAAGGAGATCGACAGCCTCAACCTCCAGCTCGCCGGGCGCGCGCTCTCCTGCGTCAGGGGCTACGTCGAGGCGCTCTCGCCCACCCCCCGCACCTACGACCGCCGCGGCGGCCGTTCCTCGGCCCCGGCGCTCGCCATGGTCTCGACGAAAGGATAGCCGATGGGCGACCTCAACTCGATCCTCTCCGGCGCGCAGTCGAGCCTCGCGGCTCAGCGCGGGCTCACCGCCACCGCGAGCCACAACATCGACAACGCCAACACCCCCGGGTACGCGCGCCAGCGCGCGAATCTCCAGGCGCTCTCCCCGGCCGAGCAGGTGAACGGAGCCTTCATCGGCCGCGGAGCCACGCTCGGCAGCGTGACCCAGGCCCGCGACCTCTTCCTCGAGAGGCAGATGCCGCAGGCGCTGGGGAGCGCCGCCTTCTCCACCGCGGAGTCGGACGCGCTGCAGAGCTTTCACGGGCTCGACCCGCAGGCGCCCGGCGGGCTTTCCGACGCGCTCTCCGGGTTCTACTCCGGCCTGCGCGCCCTCTCCCAGAACCCGGGCGATCCCGGCCTGCGGGCCTCCCTGGTGGGCGCAGCCAGCGTGCTCGCGGGCAGCTTCAACCGGACCGCCAGCGGTGTAGAGGCGGCCCGCACCGGGCTCGACGCCCAGGTGGCGGGCTTCACCGAGTCCGTGAACGGCGAGGCGACCGCGGTGGCCGCGCTCAACGCGCAGATCCACCAGGCGCGAGCCTCGGGCGCAGAGCCCAACGACCTCCTCGACGAGCGGCAGCAGCACCTCGATGCCCTGGCCGAGCTCACCGGCGCGTCGCAGGTCCCCACCTCCGGCGGCGACGTGAACGTGGTGCTCGGCTCGGGCGCTGCCCTCGTCTCCGGCGCAAAGGCGGGCAAGCTGTCCTCCGCGCCCGACCCGGCCAACCGCGGCCACCTCGCGCTCACCCTGAACCAGCTTGACGGCTCCAGCGCGGCGCTCGACGGCTCGAAGGTCGGCGGCTCGCTGGGGGGCTCGCTCCAGGCGCGCGACGGTGCCTTGAAGGCTGCGGGCGTGGACGTGAACGCGCTCGCGAAAAGCGTTGGCACCGCCCTCAACGCGGTGCACGCCACGGGCGCAGGACTCGACGGCAGCACAGGGCTGCAGCTCTTCGACCTCGGCGCCGCCCCCGGCCAGGAGGCCGAGAACCTCACGCTGAACTCCGCCATCCTCCAGGATCCCCGCAAGCTCGCCGCCGGGGCCGTTCCGGGGGCCGGTGGCCCGGCCGCCTCGGGCGACTCCACGAACCTCCAGGCGCTCCTCGGGAGCGAGGCCACCCTCGGCGTCCAGGGCGCCATCGCGAACATGACAGCCGCGTTCGGCGGGGCGACCGCGACCGCCAAGGCCTCCGCGGGCCAGGATGCTGCGCTGAAGGACCATCTCACCGGGATGCGTGACTCCTTCTCGGGCGTCTCCATCGACGAGGAGGTCATCGCGATGCAGCAGGCGCAGCGGGGCTACGAGGCCATCACCAAGGTCATCAAGACGGCCGACGAGATGATGCAGACGCTGATGAACATCCGGTAGGAGGCTCCCGTGCGCGTCACCGATTCGCTCGTCTTCCACAACGCCACCCGGAACACCGCTCGCGCCCGCGAGGCAGCGCAGTCCGCGGCCGACGTCGCCTCCACCGGGACCAAGCTCGTGCATCCCGGCGACGACCCGGCGGCCGCCAGCATGGTCTCCGCGCTCCGGCTCGCCAGCGGGCGCTACGAGGCCATCGGCAAGAGCGCTGGCGCCGCCTCGGACGAGCTCGCCGGGGCGGACGCCGCGCTCGACGGCGTCTCCACCGCGCTCTCCCGCGAGCGGGAGCTG
>JBBQEB010000034.1:0-27712 GCA_038320275.1 Myxococcales bacterium
GCGCAGACGATTCACGGTGTGCGAGCATCCAGCCGACCACGTACCTGCTGTAAACGTCGAGGATCACGTACAGGTGGAAGTACGTCCACTTCGCCGGACCGAGCAGCTTGGTGATGTCCCAGCTCCAGAGCTGGTTCGGCGCGGTCGCGAGCAGCTCCGGCGCCTTGTAGGCCGGGTGGCGCAGCTGGTCGCGCCGCTCCCGGACTTCCGCGTTCTCAGCGAGAACGCGGTACATCGTGCGCTCCGAGCAGAGGTACCGGCCCTCGTCGAGCAGCGTGGCGTAGACCTGGGCGGGCGCGAGCTCGGCGAAGCGAGGCTCGTGCAGCACGTCGAGGACGGCGCGGCGCTCGCCGACGCCGAGCGCGCGGTGGCAGGTCCGCACGCGCCGCGGCGGGCGGGGCTTGAGCGCGCGGTAGTAGGTGGCCTTCGGCAGCCCCAGCGCGGCGCACGAGGCCGCGATGCCGAGGCAGGCACCGAGAAGGGTGACGGTCTGCATCACCGCTCCTCGTCCGGCTTCGGGAGCTGGATCCCCAGCAACTCCGAGACTTTTATTTGGAGCTCGACGAGAGCCTCGGCGCGCTTCGCGCGGCGCTCGAGGTGGATGTTGTCGCGCTGGAGCTCGATCACCTTCTTCTCCAGTGGGTGCGGGACCCTCGCAGCCGGCCCGCGCTTCCGGGGCGCGAGCCCGGCCAGAGCACCGCTGTCGCGGGCGCGCCGCCACTCCACGAGGTGCGACGAGTACAGGCCCTCGCGACGAAGGAGCGCGCCGATCTCGCCCGGCTTCGTGCATGCCTCGGCCTCGGCCAAGACCTTGCGCTTGTACTCGGCGGTGAACTGCCGCCTGCGCGCCTTCGCGGTCACCTCGGTCTCCTGCCCAACCAACCCGATCTCTGCGCTGCCGCTCACCGTGAGGTCCAAGCTCGCCCTTCTACACTAAACTCCGTGGGGATCGCTGTCTCACCCACGTTGACAGAGAGGGCCCGGCGGCGAGACCGGCGAGATTGACACTGTGAGCCGTCCCAGTGTTGCCGGATGCGCTCGCTCCGTACGCCGCCGTGGGCCCGTAATCGACGGTGCTGTCGGAGGTGATGTCGGTCGACCAGGTGATGGAGGCCGCGGATGGGGTCGTGGAGGCGGCAATGCCGGAGAGCATCGGAGTGTTCCGCTGGGTCCGGAACGTCGCCGTCACCGTACCCGTTGCGGGGTCGCTGGAAGACGGGATGTAGGAGCATGTGCTGGCGTCGGACGGCCACGGGGTACAGGGCCCGCTCCAGCTACGGAACACGGAACCCGCGGACGGTATTGCATGCAAGGTCACCGTAACGCCCGGCCCGGACCAATGGGATCCACACGCCGACCCGGTTTCGCAACTGAAGACCGTCGGGCTTGTTGATTGGACGCGACCCCACCCGTCGCCTGCGAACTGAACGTTGGTGGGATAACCGTAGGCGAGCGCCGCGAGCGTTGGCCAATAGCTGGGCAGTCCGCTATACGACCCGCTCACGGAGGTGTCTTGTACCAAGAAATTGCGGATGGGATGCGGAGCGTTCTGCAAGTGCGCCACGACGCTTGCGAGCTGGCTTTCCGGGATGCCTCCTATGAGCATGAAGACCCTGCTGTAGTCCCAAGGCGTCGGAGTGTAATAGTCCGTGCCGGACCCGGGTGGCCAGTTGCTGGGCTCGCCATCTGATTCGTAAGTCATCACGAGGTCGTTCGAGCCAAACACGTTCTGATCATTGATCCAGCCGCTCTGAGCCGCATCATTGATCATCGTCAACTTGCCGGGGTACCTGGTCTTCAGCCTGCTGTAAATCGTCTGAAAGTACGCCTGCGAGACCGCCTGATCCTGCAAATTGCCGCCTTCGTCCAAGAAGATCCCGGCGAGACTGGGAGCATACCTGAACCAGGCGTCGATGTACCCCTCCGGAGCGCTCGAGTTGGGGGCGATCATGTGATCCACGTCGTGCAGCAGCGCCGGACGGCTCGGATTGCTGCAGGAAGGCTCCACCCCGGGCTGCGCAGTGTTCGCGGAGCAGGCGGTGACGTAGCCAAATAGGCGGACATGGCCCCTTTGCGCCGTATCGACCGCCGCATCGAGTGCGCCGATTTGCTCGGGAGGTATGGTCTTTCCGTCGATTCCACCGTTGATTTGGGAAATACCGAAGTTGACGACGATCGTCGATGCCTCGGGCGGCGACACCGCGGCGACGCCATTGATGGAGTCGACGAGCCCCAAATCTGTTGCGTAGATCGGAATGAAGATGCGATTCTCCTGAGTCTGCGCTCGAGAGGAGGTCGGGCCAACGAGGGCACAAACGAGAGCCAACAGGGACGCACAATCGGTGAGCCGTAGACGCATGAAGCCTCCTCCGCCAGCAGGACGGATCTTCGGTTGCGAGGTGGGCGCGACCGCTGCGGACGGTCCGAAGTCTGTTTCGGGTACGCCCTTGCAATTGCTTCACGTGCAGCCTAGGCCGCGTCGTCTATTGCGCACCAAACCATGACCGAGCGTCACATGATGCTCGTACACCCATGGTGTAAGCAGACTCAGCGTGTCCACGACTGGCAGGCGCCAGGAAAGCCGCACCGCGAGCGCGGCGGGTTCATCGCGGATTGGCCCGCAATACGCGCCGAGGCGGCCGCTCCCGACGGAGGTGGTGGTAGCTTGCAATCCTCGGCGCCCGGAGCTGCTCCGGCTGGGATGGGTCGGCCGGAGATCGCGACCGTCCCGTCCACGAGGAGGTGCATGAGATCGTCACCAGCACCGGACCGGCCGCCATCGATCCGGAACCGGGGCGCCGGCGGAGCCGCTCACGGGCCCCAGCCTCCCTGCGGCGCACCGCGGCCTGTTAGAGGTGCCTCACCGCACGAAACCCGGATGAAGATTCGGCTGCCCCGCGTCGTCCGGCCGAGCAAAGCCGTCCTCTCCACAGGAGGCTCGCCCGACAAGGATCTCGCCATCCCTCTCCAGCAGCGCGGCGACCCCTTGAGCGACCACACCCCTCCGTGCGTGAACGCGCGCATCGACGCCCAGACCGAGGCTCGCCTGCGCGAGGTGGGGCCGTGGACCAGCGCGCATGCGGGGCCGTCGAGGCGAAGAAGCTCGGCGTCGCGCCGACTGGCGTCCATGCGCGCCCTTCACCCGCACGCCTCGCGCGCATGCGGGGCGCTCGCGCTCGCGTTTGCCGCCATGGGACCAGCCGACGACCTTCCCGCTCGACGTCGCCTTCCACCCGGACCGGCAGGAGACGCGACCCCTCGGGCGGGGCGGCGGCAACCGCCTCTTGACTAGGCTGCTGCTTCCCCTCCTCGTTCCCGAGCGGCCTCGACTTCTGGCGCAGCCGGTAGTTCCTGTTTCGCAGGTTCCCGCTCGCCGTCTCGCATTCGCGCCTCCCCGCAAGACGCGAAGGCTGGCCGAGCCCCGCAACGCCTGCTGCCCGTCCCTCGCCCGGCGTGGTACGCCGACGACCGCGATGAGACGCACCGGCGGCAACTGCCCTGCGGTGATCCGTCGCGTCCCAACGCGGCACCCTACTATTCCACAAAAGTGAAGACCGGTGGATGGCAAGCTGCTTCCTCCGAAACTCCCGGGAGGAACACCAAAAATGAGGCACTCTAGACGAGCATGCCGGCTGTTGAGGTGGTTCGGGTTAGCGAGCGCAATACTCGGCCTCACTGCGGGGTATCCAGTACAAGCGTATCAGCGGACTGCGAAATGGAGTTCAGTCTATGCCCCTGACTTCCCGGTTGTCCGCGCCTATACGTGTCCGAACCTATACAACACGTACTTCACCCAGCCTTGGGTAAACATCCAGCGCCATGTTCTCGCATCCTTCAACGAGTGGTTCGCGAGTGGGGGTGTTCACCTCCGCGTTCGCTGGCAAGCCGATCTGGCAGATACGGACGTACGGTGTACAGAGGCCGGCAATCCCGCCGATGGCGAGATACTTGTATCGGCTGATAAGTACGATGGGGGTAATCGATGTCACCTGGCGACTACCTACTGGTGGACGAACGGCGACCAGCTCCGTTCAGCGAAGATCGTGATGCACGCGGGCACAACCTGCAGTGGCTCGTATCAGGCATACTCCTGGGCGAACAACGCTGATTACCCGGGCGATGGCCAGTACGACTTCCGGCATGTACTCACCCATGAAGTCGGCCATGCCATAGGTTTTGATCATAGCGCCGACCCGCGGTCTCTCATGTACTCCACGTCGTTTGCGGGTCCGAATGTGCAGCCGCGATTCCTGTCAACCGACGATAGTTTGGGGCTCCGCGACGCTGTGCTTGGATACGAGCCGGCTCAGACCTACATCGCCCACAGCGACGCGGCCGAGAGTGGCGCTAGCTGGCAAGTGGGTGGTCCTTACAATCCGACCGCCGCATTAGGCGGAGTAGACGTGTGCGCCCGCTCGCATGTCCCCGCGGGAGAGCCGCGTTACCTTGTCGCCCTAACTCGCCCCGGTGACGCCTCCATTGTAACTACCCTTACGGACGGCACCTATACGTATGGAGACGCGATTCAGCCCTTCACCAGCTTTAAGGCGCCAGCTGTGGCCTGCTCGCTGCAGGGGTACGCTGCGCTTGCGTACGCCGCAACGGACCTCGACAGCACGTTGATGGTTACGACGGGAGGGCCGAGCGTCTGGCAGCCGCCGACGAGCACAGGCCTTAGGACGGGCGTTCCCCCCGCACTTGCGTTCGATCCCTGGTGGTACAAGTTCGTTCTTGTATTCACGGATCCCGCAACCTCGCAGATTCGGACGATGGTTTCCAACGATGGCGGGACAACGTATACGAACTACCAGGAGTGGAATGGCTTCAGGGCTGCGAATAGCGTTTCGATAGCGTGTCAAGACTCAGCAAGCCACTGCACGATCGTCTGGAACGATGCCACCGTAGCAAACACACCCGTACGCAGCGCTTCTTTCGAGTTTGGACCAAACTGGTACTTGGTAATGACATCGACCAGCACGTTGCCGTACGACTCGTATGGTCCTGGCGTGGCCGCAACAGCTGGGCGGTTTGAATTCGTCTGGCGTGATCGGGGACGAGCCACTGTGCTCACCGCTGGTGGGTGGGCGGCCCCCCCTACGCTAGATACCGATGGGTTTACGGCGACAAAAATTCATTCTCCGCCACGAATGACGTGGAGCCCTGATTACAGTGAGTGGTCGACGTGGTACACTTGGGGGGTTGATTATGACCGTTGAGTTAGGTGGGCGGCTTGCGGTGAGGCATTGGCTGGCGTGCGCGATCTTCTGTATCCCGCTGGTTACTGTATTGCACGGGTGCTCGTCTTCGGACGAGCACGGAAGGAGTGGGATTAATGGGCACGCACCCCGCAGTGTGAACGGCCGGATGGGTGACGACCGACTGCTGTCTACGCCCGCGTCAGACTGCATCGGAAAACGTATCGCGCTCGCGCGCGAGGTGAGCGCACTGATCGATAAGCATGCGGTCGGATGCAAGGTAGACGTAGATTGCTCGTTCATCAAGCCGCTAGTGCTCGGCGACGAGGGATGCGCGATGCCAATGCCCGTTTGGCGCCACAATGAATTTCGAGCCGCCCTCGCCGCAACGACCGCTAGTGTGGCGGCTGAAAGCGTGAAGGGCTGCGGAATGGCTGGGATGTGTGCGGAGTTGGCTGGCGCGCGCTGCATTGGGGGCGCATGCCGACCGATCATAAAGTAAAGAGCGTACGGGATCGAGGCGCCGTTCTCAGCGCGGCGCTTCGAACCCTGATCGACGGTACATCCACAGCCCACCGCATGGCGGGTTAGCGCGGGAGCCGAATATGAGAATAGCAACTGTAACCTGTGCAGTGCTTCTCGCATCGACGTGCGGTTGTGGTGGCGAGTCTCAGGCAACATCCGTGTTGGATGGCGGGATGGTGGTCTTGGATTCCGGCGTCGATGGCGGACTCGATGGCTCCGTTGCTCTGGATGGCTCCACGGCCGCTGCGTGCATCGACGCGCGACTCAAATTGTCGAGCGACATCCTGAACCTAGCTCGTTCGTATGCCAGCCCCTGCGCGGTTGACGCTGAATGTATACTCGCTCCGGCAAGCGTCTCCTGCCAGGAGGACTGCACCGTGCCGGTCCTGATGGCAATGCAGCAGGCGTTTCTGAATGCCAAAGCCAGCTTAGGCGGCAGAGAATGCCCGAACATCCCGCCGGGCTGCGGGTCATCACCCTCCTGCCCCGGGACCATTAGGGCGACCTGCTCGGCTGGGACGTGTCGTTCGGGCCTCCCCTAGATCACGCGCCGCGACCATCCCAAAATCCCCGCAGGCCGGCCGGCAGGGGCGCCTCGAAGGACACCCGCTCGCGCGTGACGGGGTGCGGGAGCGTGAGCTTCCAGGCGTGGAGCGCGTGCCGATCGAGGCGCAGCGTGCGGCGGTCGTCGTCGGTCATCGCCCGGCGCGTGAAGCGGTCGAAGATGGCCTCGTCGCGGCCGTAGATCTTGTCGCCCACCAGCGGCAGCCCGGCGTGGTGGAGGTGGGCGCGGATCTGGTGCTGCCGGCCCGACTCGGGCCTGCAGGCGAGGAGCGCGATGTCGCCGCCGCCGGGCGCGCGCCTGCGGCCGAGGACCTCGAAGCGCGTGCGCGCCGCCCGCCCGCCGGGGTCCACGTGCATGCGCACCCGCACCAGCGACGCGCCGGTGAGCGCGAGCGGCGCGTCCACCTCGAACGCGTCCTCGCGGGGCCAGCCCTCCGACAGCGCCAGGTATGTCTTCGAGACCTCGCCCCGCGCGAAGGACTGCTTGAGCGCGCCGGTGTGCTCGCGGGCGGTGCCGCAGGCGAGGAGGCCCGAGGTCTCGCGGTCGAGGCGGTGCGCGGGGTCCACCTTGCGCTCCGGGAAGCGCGCCGCAGCGAGGGCGGTGAAGGTGTGCAGGTGGTAGCGGGCGGTGGGGTGCACGGGGAGCCCCGCCGGCTTGTCGGCGACGAGGAGCGCTCCGTCGTCGTGGACGACCCCGAACGACATGGGGGTGTCCGGCTCCTCCTCCACCTCGCGGACCAGGGCGAAGCGCTGCCCCGGGAGAAGCGCGCTGTCGGCGGTCAGCGGCTCCGGGCCGTCGTGCTCCAGCCGGTGCGCGATGAGGAAGGCGGCCTTCTCCGGCGTGAGCCGCCGGATCTTCTCCAGCAGATATCTGGCGAGCGGCCACCCGCGGTAGTTCCGCTCCACCTCGAACCAGACGCGGACCTCCATCGGCAGGGATTCTACATCGGCGCTGTCGTGCGGGCGTCGACCCGGGCGGCAAAGGCCCCCATCCCGCGGCCGCAGCAGGACGGGCCCGGGACAGCGTCGCCCCTCACGCGCTCCGGAGCAGCGCCTCGGCCACGCGCTCTCCCGCGCGTCCATCCCACAGCGCGGGGCAGCGGGGTGCGGGCGCCTGCCCCAGCGCGCGCGCAGCCTCGCTGGCGATGCGCGCCGGGTCGGTCCCGACCACCACGTTCGTGCCCTCCTTCACCGTGATCGGCCGCTCGGTGCTCTCGCGCAGGGTGAGGCAGGCGATGCCGAGGGCGGTCGTCTCCTCCTGCAGCCCGCCCGAGTCGGTGAGGACGAGCCGAGCGCCGGCGAGGAGCGAGAGGAAGTCGAGGTAGCCGAGCGGCTCGAGCAGGGTGAGCGCCCCGGCGAGGCCCGCAGTCCCGGGCGCCTGGAGCCTCGAGCGCGTGCGCGGGTGCACCGGGAACACGACCGGCAGCCGCTCCGAGAGCCGCGCCACCGCTCCCAGGAGCCTCTCCAGCCTGGCCGGATCGTCCACGTTCGACGGGCGGTGCAGCGTCAGGAGCGCATAGCCGCCGGGGGGGAGCGCGAGCCGCTCCGGGACGCCGCGCGCCCGGGCCCGGGGCAGCGCGTGCAGGAGGCTGTCGATCATCACGTTTCCGACCCGCACCACCCGCTCCGGCGGCAGGCCCTCGCGCGCGAGGTTCGCGTCGGCGTCGGCCGAGGGCGTGAGGAGGAGGTCCGCGAGGTGATCGGTGGCGATGCGGTTCAGCTCCTCCGGCATGCTTCGATCGCCGCTGCGGAGCCCCGCTTCGAGGTGCGCCACCCGCAGGCCGCGCTTCGCCGCCACCAGCGCCGCCGCCAAGGTCGAGTTCACGTCGCCCGGCACCAGCACCCAGTCCGGCGTTGGCCCGTCGTCGAGCGCGGCGTCGAAGGCGAGCATCACCTTCGCCGTCTGCTCGGCATGCGAGCCCGAGCCGACGCCCAGGTGGACGTCCGGCGCCGGGAGCCCCAGGTCCTCGAAGAAGACGTCCGACATGCGGGCGTCGTAGTGCTGGCCGGTGTGGACGAGCCGCTGGTCCGCGCCACGAGCGGCGAGCGCCCGCATCACCGGCGCCACCTTCATGAAGTTCGGGCGGGCGCCCACCACGTGGAGCACGAGCGGCATGGAGCGAGCGTACGACGTCCGGGGGCCGGGAGGGCCGCTCTTCCGGAGCCGTGCGGCCAGAAATGACCTCGAACTGCGGCCAGGTGCGGCGGCGCCTGGCGACCGCATCCCCCGGACCGCAACGACCTGGCCGGCTCGTCATCCCCGCGCGGGCCGGAGCAGCAGGTTGACGGATCTGCCGGCGGCCTGTAGTGACCGCTCCCGGTTGGGACGCGCCTCCGTCATCATTCCGGCCCGGTACGGAGCCTCGCGGTTCCCGGGGAAGCCCCTCGCGGAGCTGGCCGGACGGCCGCTCATCGCGCACGTCGTCGCGCGGGCGCTGCGCGCGCGGGGGGTGGACCTGGTCGCGGTGGCCACCGACGACGCCCGCATCGCCGCCGCGGCGCGCGAGGCGGGCGGCCTCGCCATCATGACTGGCGAGGCGGCCACCGGGACCGACCGGGTGGCGCAGGCCGCGCGCACGCTCCACCCGCGCCCGGAGGTGGTGGTGAACCTGCAGGGGGACGAGCCGCTCATCGAGCCCGCGGCGATCGAAGCGCTGCTCAGCGCGATGGACGATGCCGGCGTCGAGATGGCGACCCTGGCGCGCCCGCTCTTGCCTGGCGAGCTGGAGCGACCGCAGGTGGTCAAGGTGGTGGCCGCGGCGAACGGCGACGCGCTCTACTTCTCGCGGGCGGCCATCCCTCACCGGCGCGCCGGAGGGGGGAGCCCGCTCGCGCGCGCGCACGTCGGAATGTACGCCTTCCGCGAGCCGTTCCTGCAGGCGTTCGCCCGGCTACCCGCGGGGGTCCTCGAGGCGGAGGAATCCCTGGAGCAGCTCCGGGCCCTCGAGCACGGCCATCGGATCCGCGTGATAGACACGGCGTACGGGGGCTTCGGCGTGGACACGCCGGACGATCTGGAACGGGCGCGGGGCCTCCTCGGCCTCGCGGGAGAAGGGAAGAACCCATGGTGAAGCGTACCAAGAAGACGAAGTTCCTGTTCGTCACGGGCGGCGTCGTGAGCTCGCTGGGGAAGGGGCTGGCGGCGGCGTCCATCGGCGCGCTCATGGAGAACCGTGGCCTGGAGGTCACCCACCTCAAGCTCGACCCGTACATCAACGTCGATCCCGGGACGATGAGCCCGTTCCAGCACGGCGAGGTCTACGTCACCGACGACGGCGCAGAGACGGACCTCGACCTCGGCCACTACGAACGCTTCACCTCCGCCAAGATGACGCGCCGTAACAACTACACCACCGGGCGCATCTACAACGCGGTCATCCAGAAGGAGCGGCGCGGGGAGTACCTCGGCAAGACCGTCCAGGTGATTCCGCACATCACCGACGAGATCAAGATGGTGATCAAGGAGGCGGCCGGGGACGCCGACATCGTCATCGTGGAGGTGGGCGGCACGGTGGGTGACATCGAGTCCCTGCCGTTCCTGGAGGCCATCCGGCAGATGAAGTACGACGTGGGCGAGGAGAACGTCGTCTACGCGCACCTCACCCTGGTGCCCTACATCGCCGCGGCGGGCGAGCTCAAGACGAAGCCCACCCAGCACTCGGTGAAGGAGCTGCGCGAGATCGGCATCCAGCCGGACGTGCTCCTGTGCAGGGCGGATCGGGAGATCTCGCGCGAGATGAAGGAGAAGATCGCGCTCTTCTGCAACCTCGATCCGTCGGCCGTCTTCACGGCCAAGGACGTGCCCTCCATCTACGAGCTGCCGCTGGAGCTGCACGGCGAGGGGCTCGACGACAAGCTCGCCGAGCTGCTCAACATCTGGAGCCGCGCTCCGCGCCTCGACCGCTGGGAGGCTGTGGTGGAGAAGGTGACCCGGCCCAAGAACGGGGTGGTCCGGATCGGCGTGGTGGGCAAGTACGTCGAGCTCGCCGAGAGCTACAAGAGCCTCAACGAGGCGCTCGTCCACGGCGGCATCGCCTGTGACGTGAAGGTCCAGCACGAGCTCATCGACTCGTCCAACCTGGAGGCGGGCGACACCTCCGCGCTGGACGAGGTGGATGCCATCCTGGTGCCGGGCGGCTTCGGCGTGCGCGGCACCGAGGGAAAGATCCTGGCGGTGCGGTACGCCCGCGAGCGCAAGGTGCCATTCTTCGGCATCTGCCTCGGACTGCAGATGGCGGTCATCGAGTTCGCCCGGAACGTGCTGGGCCTGTCCGGCGCCAACTCGCTCGAGTTCGACGAGAAGACGCCGTATCCGGTGGTGACGCTCATGGCCTCGCAGGTGGGCGTGGCGGAAAAGGGCGGGACCATGCGGCTCGGCTCCTACGCCTGCAGGCTGAAGGCCGGCACCAAGGCGCGCGAGCTCTACGGCGCCGACGTGGTCCACGAGCGCCACCGCCACCGCTTCGAGGTGAACAACGCCTACCGCGGGCAGCTCGAGGCGGCAGGGCTCGTCCTCTCCGGCGTGAATCCCGATCTCGGCCTGGTGGAGATGATCGAGCTCCCGGATCACCCGCACTTCGTGGGCTGCCAGTTCCATCCCGAGTTCAAGTCGAAGCCCTTCCAGCCGCATCCGCTCTTCGCCGGCTTCATCGCCACAGCGGTGGTCCGGCGCGACGCCCGGGCCCGGGCCGCGCAGGGCGTGACGAAGCTGCAGGTGGGGAAGGGCGCGTAGATGCCGACCGTCCGCGCGCGGGTCGCCGGGTTCGAGGTGGGCGACGCCCAGCCGCTGCTCCTCATCGCCGGGCCCTGCGTGCTCGAGTCGGAGGCGCAGGCGCTCTCCCACGCCCGCCGGGTGAAGGCTCTCGCGGCCCGGCACGGCGTGCCGGTGGTGTTCAAGGCGAGCTTCGACAAGGCGAATCGCACCAGCCTCACGAGCTTCCGCGGCGTGGGGCTGGAGGCGGGGCTCGCCATCTTCGAGGCGGTGAAGCGCGAGACCGGGCTCCCCTGCCTCACCGACGTGCACGAGGCCTGGCAGGCCGAGCCGGTGGGCCGGGTGGTGGACGTGCTCCAGGTCCCGGCGTTCCTCTGCCGCCAGACCGACCTCGTGGTGGCCTGCGCCCGCCATGGCCAGAGCGTGAACGTGAAGAAGGGGCAGTTCCTCGCCCCCCGCGACATGCGCCACGTGCTCGCGAAGTGCCGCGAGGCCGGCAACGCCAACGTGGTCCTCACCGAGCGCGGCGCCTCGTTCGGCTACGGCAACCTGGTGGTGGACATGCGCAGCCTCGTGCAGATGCGCGAGCTCGGGGCGCCGGTCTGCCTCGACGCGACGCATTCGGTGCAGCTCCCCGGCGGCGCGGGAGACACCACCGGTGGCGACCGGCAGTTCGTGGCCCCCCTGGCGCGCGCCGCGGCTGCGGTGGGCATCGATGCGCTCTTCGCCGAGATCCACGAGGACCCCACGGCGGCCCGGAGCGACGGCCCCAACTCGCTCGACTTCGACGCGGCCGACCGGGTGCTGCGTGACGTGCTCGCCATCCGCCGGGCCCTGGGGCAGGCGTGACGCCCGACGAGCTCACGGAGCGTGCCCGCCGGGTCCGGCTCCTGCTGTTCGACGTGGACGGCGTCCTCACGGACGGCCGCCTCTACTACAGCGCCGACGGCGAGGAGCTGAAGGCGTTCGACGCCCGCGACGGGCACGGCATCGTGCTCGTCCGCGACCACGTGGTGCTGGGGGTCATCTCTGGCCGGCCGGGCCTCGCCCGCAAGCGGCTGGAGGAGCTCCGCTTCGCGCACTTCGTCTTCGCGCAGCGCGACAAGCTGCAGGGGTACGCCGGGCTCGCGCACCTCGGAATCCCGGACGAAGACGTGGCGTACATGGGGGACGACGTCAACGACCTCGGGCTTCTCGCCCGGGTGGGGCTCGCCGCCTGCCCGGCCGATGCGCGCCCGGAGGTCCGCGCCCTCGCGCACTTCGTCGCGCCCTCGCGCGGCGGGCGCGGCGCGGCCCGGGAGCTCTGCGAGCTCATCCTGAAGGCGAAGGGGCTCTGGAAGTACTGACGAGCGCCCCCGCCCCGCCGCCTTGCCACCCCCGCTGCACAAGCGCGTGAAGCGCGCCGTCCGCTCCGCGTTCCTGCGCGCCGTCATCTCGGTCCTCTCGCTCATCCCCCTCCGCGCCGCCCTCGCGCTGGGCGCGCTGGTGGGCCGCCTCGGCTGGTCCCTCGCGCCGGGCAACCGGAGGCTCGTGCTGGAGGGGCTCGCCGCAGCCTTTCCCGAGAAGCCCGAGGAGGAGCGATGCGCCATCGGATGCGCCAGCATGGTGCACCTCGGCCAGGTCGCCGCCGAAGTGGTGACGCTGCGCCAGTACGCGAAGCGCATCGAGGCGTACGTCTCGATGGAGCCCACCGGCGAGGCGCGGGTCCGGGCGGCCATGGCGCGCGGGCAGGGGATGATCTGCTGCGCCGGGCACATCGGGAACTGGGAGCTCATGGCGCAGCGGCTCTCCATCATCACCCAGCCCAACGCCGTCATCGCGAAGCTCAACGCGGACGGGTGGATGAACCGCGCCATCTCCGCGCTGCGCGCCGAAGGGGGGGTGAAGACCCTCTGGCGCGAGGACCCCAACACAGGGCGCGAGCTCATCCGCATCTTCCGGAAGGGCGGGGCGCTCGGCATCCTCATCGACCAGGACACCAAGGTGCAGGGCGTCTTCGTGCCCTTCTTCGGGAAGCTGGCGTTCACGCCGCGCGCCATCGGCGACCTCGCCCTGCGTTTCGGAGCGACCGTGCTCGTCATCACCTGCCACCGCCGCGGCCCGGATCCCGGGGATGGTCACGAGCTCGACGTGGTCGAGGTCCCCTACGACCCGAGCCCTGTCGATGAGGAGGCCGAGTCGGTTCGCATCACCGCCGCCTGCGTCGCGGCCCAGGAAGCTGCCATCCGGCGGGCGCCCTCCGAGTGGGTGTGGATGCATCGACGGTGGAAGACCCGGCCGGAGTCGGAGCGCGCCTAGCAAGCTCGGTGCCGAAATGTCCCGAGATCCGGCGACATAGCTTCGACCCCTGGTTCAGCAAAGGACGTGCCAGTAGAATGCTTCAAAATGTTTCGTCCCGTTTCGCCCACCTGGTTGGCCCTGCTCGCCCTCGCGTTCACCTCCGGGTGCGGGGACGGGCGCCCCCGCGAGGGCGAAGGCGTCCCCCCGGAGCTGGCCTTCCAGGGGCTCACGTTCCGCGTGTATCGCGGCTCGACGCTGGAGGCGACGGGCCAGGCGCAGCGAGCCTCTCTCCGGCGCGACAGCTCCGACGCGGCGGCGGAGGCCATCCGCATCTGGTTTCCCAGAACCCCGGAGCGGGAAGAGACGAGGCTCGTCGCGGCGCGCGGAACGGGCAACCTTCGGGAGCGCCGGTTCCAGGTGGAGGGAGGGGTGCGGGCAGAGCAGGCCCGGGAGGTCGCCACCACTGCCTCGGCGCGCTACTCGGCGGCGGATGGGCTGGTGCGCGGCGACGAGCGCGTGGACGTCTCCGGCGGCGACTTCACCGTGCAGGGGCCCGGCTTCACCCTCGATCCCCGCGACGAGGTGGTGCGGCTCTCCGGGTCCACTTCGGGCCGTGCGGGCGGGGAGACGAGCCCGTGAGCGCGCTCGGCCTCGCACTGCTCATGGCGGCGCAGCTCGCCGCGGCAACGTCGCAGGCGCCCCCGCGGGCGCGCCACGCTGGCCGGACCCCCGCCGTCCAGGTGAAGCCCGCACCCCCGGTCACGCGCTTTCGAGCCGACGCGAGCGAGTACCTCTACCGGCAGCGAAAGTTCACCCTCACCGGCAACGTGGTCTTCACGCGGGCGGATGCCACGCTCTCCTGCGATCGCGCCTCGGGCGAGAACGACGAGGCCGGCGACATCCGGCGCGCGGTGTGCGACGGCCACGTGGAGCTGAGGAGCCCTGACATCCAGGTGAGCTGCCCGAAGCGCGCGATCTACGACGGCGAGGCCGTCACGGTGAGCTGCCCCGGCTCGGCGGTCCTGCGCAAGGCGGAGTCGATCTCGGAGGTGCAGGACCTCGTCTACGACCTCGGCGCGGACAAGGTCACCGTGAAGAACCAGCGCGGCACCTTGGTGCAGAGGCCCGGTGAGAACCTGCCCCTGGGCGCGAAGCGGAAGGCCCCCCGGTGAAGCCCTTGGCGAAAGGGGCGGTCCTCCGCGCCGAGGGGCTCGCGAAGAGCTACAAGCGCCGCCGCGTGGTGGATGGCGTCTCGTTCCACGTCCGGCCCGGCGAGGTGGTGGGGCTGCTCGGCCCGAACGGCGCCGGCAAGACCACGAGCTTCAACATGGTGGTCGGGCTGGTGACGGCGGACGCCGGGCGCGTGCTGCTCGGAGACGAGGATCTCACCGCGCTGCCCATGCACAAGCGCGCGCGGCGCGGGGTGGGCTACCTGCCGCAGGAGGCCTCCATCTTCCGCAAGCTCACCGTGCGCCAGAACTTCACCGCGGTGCTGGAGGCGCTGGGCATGCGCCGCGCCGCGCGCGAGGCACGCGCCGACGAGCTCCTCGCCGAGTTCAGGCTGGAACAGGTGGCCGGGAGCCTGGGAGAGACGCTGTCGGGCGGCGAGCGGCGCAGGGCCGAGGTGGCGCGCTCGCTCCTCTCCGGCCCTCGCTACATCCTCTTCGATGAGCCCTTCGCCGGGGTCGATCCGATCGCCGTCGGCGAGCTGCGCCGCCTCATCGCCGCGCTGCAGGGCAAGGGCATCGGCGTCCTCCTCACCGACCACAACGTGCGCGAGGCGCTCGCCATCTGCGATCGCGCCTACATCCTGTCGAGCGGTACCATTCTGGAGGAGGGCACGCCCGCGGCGATCGCGGCGAGCGATCGCGCCCGCGCCGTCTACCTGGGCGAGGGCTTCCGCCTCGAGCCCTCCGCACCTTCGAACCCCTCCGCACCGGAGCCCCGATGAGCCTCGAGCTGAAGCAGCACCTCAAGATGTCGCAGCAGCTGGTCATGACGCCCCAGCTGCAGCAGGCCATCAAGCTCCTGCAGCTCTCCCGCATGGAGCTCGTCGATCTCATCCGCAGCGAGGTCACCGAGAATCCTCTCCTGGAGGAGCCGGGGGAGGGTGAGGAGGAGGGGCGCGCCGACGGCGCCAGCCCGGCGGAGCAGGCGCGCGCCGAGGCCGAGCCGCAGCACAAGGAGGCGGAGAAGAACGAGGAGGTGAAGGGCGAGGAGGGCGCGAACGAGATCGACTGGGATCAGTACCTCGATCACTACCAGCTCCAGGGCCACACCGCCCCGTCGAACCGCGGCCTCTCCGACGAGGAGCTGCCCGGTTACGAGGCGACGCTCACGAAGAAGACCGACCTCGTGGATCACCTCGTCTGGCAGCTCCGTTTGTCGAGCTTCACGCACGACGAGGAGAAGGTCGCGATGCTGATCATCGGCAACCTCGACGCCGACGGCTACTTCAAGATGCCGCAGGTGGAAGGCGAGGTGGAGGACGGCGCCGCCCGCGACCCGCTGGTGCGCGTGGCCTTCGAGTCCGGGATGGGGGTGGAATTCTGCGAGCGGGTCCTCAAGAAGGTGCAGCTCCTCGACCCGCCCGGCGTCGCGGCGCGCGATCTCCGCGAGTGCCTCAGCCTTCAAGTCGTCGCGCTGAACGCAGACACGCCGGAGATCGTGGCGATCATCGACCGCCACCTGAAGCACCTCGAGTCGAAGAACTACGCCGCCATCGCCAAGGACCTGAAGCTCACCATCGACGAGGTGGTGAAGGCGGTGAAGGTCATCAGCCGGCTGGAGCCCAAGCCGGGACGCGCCTATTCCGGCGAGGAGGCGCAGTACATCACCCCCGACGTCTACGTGCACAAGATGGGGGACAAGTACGTCACCGTCCTGAACGACGACGGGCTTTCCAAGCTGCGCATCAGCGGCATGTACCGATCCGCGCTCAAGAACGGACAGGCCGGCAACGCCAAGGAATACATCCAGGACAAGCTCCGCAGCGCGGTATGGCTCATCCGCTCGATCCACCAGCGCCAGCGCACCATCTTCAAGGTCACCGATTCGATCGTGAAGTTCCAGAAGGAGTTCTTCGACAAGGGTATCGCCCATCTCAAGCCGCTCATCCTGCGGGACGTGGCGGAGGACATCGGCATGCACGAGTCGACCGTCTCACGCGTCACCACCAACAAGTACGTGCACACGCCGCAGGGCATCTACGAGCTCAAGTTCTTCTTCAACTCCGCCATCCACAAGACCGGCGGCGATGAGATCGCGAGCGAGGCGGTGAAGAACCACATCAAGCAGATCGTGGCCGCCGAGGACCCCAAGCGCCCCCATTCGGACCAGAAGCTCGTCGAGCTCCTCAAGGTTCAAAGGATCGAGATCGCGCGCCGCACCGTCGCCAAATACCGGGAGGTCCTGGGCATCCTGCCGTCCTCGAAGCGCAAGAAGTTCTTCTGACGCGCCCTTGGGCGTCTATGTTGCTCTCGGTGAGCGGGTCCCGGCGAGTCACGACCTCCGGTCGCGCGTCGCGCGACCTCGTGCGGGGAAGCGACCCATCGCTCCCCCCACACCCCTCACCGGTCCGGACCCAGAGGGCGAATCACGAGTCTGTTAGGCTTCTCGTCGTCCTCGCCGAAGAGCTCGTCGCTCACCCACGAAGTGGAGGCAGCGCATGCAGGTGAACATCACCTTCCGACACCTCGAGCCGACCGAAGCCCTCAAGATGCACGCACGCGGGAAGGTGGAGCACATCGGGCGGTACATCGACCGGCCCAGCGAGGCGCACGTGGTGCTCCACGTGGAGAACCTGGAACACTGCGCCGACCTGACGCTCAAGGCCGGACCGTTCCACCTCCGCGGCAAGGCGAGGAGCCCGGACATGTACGCCTCGATCGACAGCGCCGCCGAGAAGATCGAGCGGCAGCTCAAGAAGCACAAGGAGAAGCTCAACAGCCACAAGGTGTCCGACAGGGTGGGTAGCGGGCGCTCGGTGGACGTGCGCCACGAGGTGCTGGACGCCGAGAAGGCGCCCTCCGAGCGGGTGGTGAAGTCGAGCACTTTCCAGGCCCGCACCATGTCCGTCGACGAGGCGGTGCTGCAGCTCGATCTCGTCGAAGCGCAGTTCTACGTCTTCCAGAACGCCCACGACCACGCCATCAACGTCCTCTACCGGCGCGACGACGGGAAGCTTGGCCTCATCGAGGCCCGCGGCTGAGAAGGCCGGGAGGCGCGCCATGAAGATCGTCGAGTTCCTCACCCCCGGCGCCGTCGTCGATGACCTGGGTGGCCCTGCGGCGGAGCCAGCGCTGGCCGCGCTCTGCCGGCCGCTGGCAGCGCTGCACAGGATGGACGCCCAACGGTTGCTCGACACGCTGCTCGAGCGCGAGCGGCTCGGTTCGACCGGCATCGGCGAAGGGATCGCGATCCCGCACGGCAAGGTGCCCGGCCTCCCCGCGCTGATGGCCTGCTTCGGGCGAGCGCCCAAGGGCATCGACTTCCGCGCGATCGACGGCAAGCCCACCTACCTCTTCTTCGCCCTCTTCGCCCCCGAGAACTCCGCCGGCGTCCACCTCAAGGCCCTCGCGAGGGTGAGCCGAATCTTCAAGGGCGCCGCCTTCCGGCAGAGCATCCTCGACGCCAAGGACGCAGCCGAGATCTACCGGCTCATCGAGACCGAGGACGCGAAGTACTGAGCAGGCGTTGAAACCCGATCACCCACGCCGCACGAGCGTCGGGCCGCAGAGGCCGCGGGAGCGAACGCAGGTCCCCGGCCGCACGAGCTCCGGCGCCGGAGGCCGCCGGAGCAAATGCAGGTCCTCGGCCCCGCGAGCGCCGGGGCCGGCCCGCGGGAGCGAATGCAGGCCGAAGATCGGGCCTTCCCGGCCCCGCGAGCGCCGGGGCCGGAGGCCGCGGGAGCCCGTTGCGGAGCCGCGCACTCTCGGACCCATGGCGCGGCTGGAGCGCCAAGCCGCGCACCCGGAAGCGTGCTGCCGTCTGTCCGAGAGAGCGTGCAAACGGACATCGCCCGCCCACGAGCGCCGATAGCGAGCGAGTTACGGCAGCGCGCCACGCGAACCCCAGTGCGCTCCAGTCGCCACGCGCTCCCCTGATCCGCGGCGCAGCCCGGGCGACCGCGGCCCCGAGCCCCGGCGCGGGGATCGCGACGGGAGCCGGTCGACGGCAGAGCCGAGCCCCGGCGCGGGGATCGCGCCGGGGAGCCTGGGCAACAGAAGGCCCCGGCGCGGGGATCCCCCAAGCTGAAATCTAGCGAGCACGACAGGTGCTCAGGCGCGGGCGCTCAGTGCTTCACGGAATGGAACAGCCTGTCCCACCGTGGCCCGTGGGGACCCCACGACACGAGCGCCATCCAGGCGCGGCCCTTCACGCGACCCACCGGCACCGGGCCGAAGACGCGGCTGTCCGCCGAGTGGTCGCGGTGGTCGCCAGCCAGCCAAACCATGCCCGGCGGCACGGTCGCCGGAGGTACATCTCCGCACGGAAGGTACGGCGTGCAGAAGGAGTGGTACAGGTGCGAGGGCAGCCGCTCGGTGAAGTCGACGCAAGGCTCCTCGCGCCAGGGGCCGTCCTCCAGCTTGTTCCAGTAGGTGCACGCGCCCGCCACCCGCTCGCGCGGCACCGCCTTCCCGTTCAGCACGAGCGCACCATCCTGGATCTCCACCGTGTCGCCCGCCACCGCCACCACGCGCTTGATGAGGTCGTCGCTGCGCGAGTTCCCCGGAGGGGCCAGGAGCACCACGATGTCGCCGCGCTTGGGCGAGGACCAGGTGGCCTGCGCCGTGTCGGTGAAGGGGAGTCGCGCGCCGTAGGCCCACTTCTCCACGATGACGTAGTCGCCGATCTGCAGCGTTGGGATCATCGAGCCGGACGGGATGTAGACCGCCTCGTAGAGGAAGGTCCGAAAAGCCAGCACCGCGAGGATCGTGACCACCCAGCCGCGGATCTCGCTCTTCACCCGCTGTCGGTCCACGCGCTCGAGTCCCCGGTCCCTTCTACTCGGTCCTCATCGCCTCGACCGGATCGAGCCGGCTGGCGCGCGCGGCGGGGTAGATGCCGAAGAGGAGCCCACACCCCGACGCGGAGGCGAGGGAGAGTACCACCGCCCACGCCGGGATGCTCGAAGGAATCGCGTACAGCTCGCGCGCTCCCACCGCGAGCCCCGCGCCGAGGAGCACGCCCAGGATGCCGCCCAGTAACGAGAGCGCCACCGCCTCGATGACGAACTGGGTGAGGATGCGGCGGCGCCGAGCGCCCAGCGCCATGCGCACGCCGATCTCTCGCGTCCGCTCCGTTACCGAGACCAGCATGATGTTCATGATGCCGATGCCGCCCACCAGCAGTGCCAGCGCGCACACGCCGAAGGTGGCCGCGCCCACCACCGCCGCCAGCGCGTTGAAGGTCTGGGTGAAGGTGTCGTTGGTGAAGATCTCGAAGTCGTTCTCCTCGCCGCCCTGGATGCCGCGCAGGCGCCGGAGTTGGACCGTGACCTCGTCGATGGCCGCCGGGACGTCCTCGGAGCTGGTGGCCTCGATGGCGATGTTGTGGTTCGTCACCTTCCCCGTCACCGCGTTGAAGGCGTCGATGGGGAAAACCGCGTAGGCGTCCTTCGACTGGCCCAGGACGCTGCCCTCTCGCTCCGCCACGCCCACCACCGTGAAGGGCGCGTTGCGCAGCCGGAGCTCCTTGCCCAGCGGGTCCTCTCCCGGGAAGAGGAGGTCCGCCACGTCCGCCCCCAGGAATACCACCCGCCGCCCGAGCTGCAGGTCGACGTCGGTCATGAAGCGGCCGCGCGCCACCGTGACGCCGTTCGCGTGCTCGTACCCCGGCGTCCCGCCCACGATGGAGATGTTGGGCTTCGTCGCGCGCTCCGCGGTCGAGAGCCGCTCGAGGCCCCCGCGGTGGTACGCCTCGATGGAGACGTGCGCCACGTGCGGCAGCGCCTTCAGCGCCTCGCCCTGCTCGCGGGTGAGGTCCTTGCGCTTCAGGTACTTCGCCCGGTCGTGATCGCCGAACTGCATGGCCGGCCACTTCTGCACCTGGAACGCCGACGAGCCGAGCATGGCGAAGTCGCCGTTCATCTTCACCCGCACGCCCTCCAGGATGGACATCATCGCCACCACGGTGGCGGCGCCGATGACGATGCCGAGGAGGGTGAGCATCGAGCGCAGCGGGTTCGCCCGCAGCGTGCCCAGCGCCATCGCCACGTTGTCGAGGAAGGAGGTCATTCGTAGCGCAGCGCCTCCACCGGATCGAGGTTCGCCGCCCGCCAGGCCGGCCAGCTCCCGAAGAGGAGCCCGACCGCCGCGCTGAAGCCGAGCCCCAGCGCCACCGCCGAGGGTGTCACCGCCGCGGCCAGCGGGGAGAGCGCCGCCACGAGCTGCGCGGCCGCCAGCCCGAGCCCGGTGCCCACCGCGCCGCCCAGCGCCGCCACCAGCGCCGACTCCACCAGGAACTGCACCAGGATGGTGCGCTTGCGGGCGCCCAGCGCGCGCCGGACGCCGATCTCCCGGGTTCGCTCGTGCACGGAGACCAGCATGATGTTCATGATCCCGATACCGCCCACCACGAGCGTGATGAGCCCCACGCCGATGGCCGCGCCGTAGAGCGCGCCGGTGAGCCCCTTGTACACCTTGAGGAATTGCTCCTGACGGTTGAGCGTGAAGTCGTCCGGCTTGCCGGCGGGCACGGCGCGCACCCGGCGCAGGATGCCGGTGAGCTCGTCCTCCAGCTCCGGGATCTTTCCCGGAGGCGCGGCGACCGCCACCGTGATGGAGCGGCGGCCACCGTAGATGCGCTGCCAGGCCGGAAACGGGATGTGCACGATGTTGTCGAGCGGCATGCCGAGCATGTTGCCCCGCCGCTCGAGCGTGCCCACCACGGTGAAGGGCCGCTCCGCCACCAGCACCCGCTTCCCCAGCACCGCCGCCGCCGGGATCCCCGGGAAGAGCCGCTCCAGCACGTCGGCGCCCAGCACCACCACCGGCCGCGCCAGGTCGACGTCGGTCTCGACCAGGAACCGGCCCGCGGCCACCGTCCCGGCGCCGGTGTCGAGGTACTGGGCGTTCGTCCCATTCACCTGAACGTTGGTGAGCTCGCGCTCGCGATAGGAGAGCTTCCCGCGCGACCCGAACTGCGTCATGGGCGCCACCGCCAGGGCGATGCGCGACTCGCGCTGGATGGCCTGCACCTCGCGCAGGCCGATCGGCTTGCGGTTGCGGAAGAGGTACCAGTCGCCGTCGAGGTTGAGCCACTTCCACTTGTCCACGTAGAGCGTGTGCGCGCCTAGGTTCGCGACCTGCTCGTCGAAGCTCTTGTTGAGCCCCTGCACGATGGCGACGATGGCGATGACCGTCGTCACCCCGATGATGATGCCGAGGGTGGTGAGACCGCTCCGCAGCCGGTTGGCGGCGAGCGTCCCCACCGCCATGCGGAAGCTCTCGGCCGTCTCGGAGAGGCCGCGGACGAGACGCCGCCTCATGCGCTCACCGCCTGGGCGACGCCCAGCGTCGCCACCTCGCGCCCCGGTCCGTCGGCCACCACGCGCCCGTCGGAGAGGCGGATGGCTCGCGGACATCGGGCGGCGAGGCGAGGCTCGTGGGTGACGAGGATGATGGTGTGGCCGCGCGCGTGCAGCTCCCCGAAGAGGCGGACGATCTCGTCGCCCGTGGCACTGTCGAGGTTGCCGGTGGGCTCGTCGGCGAGGAGGAGCGACGGGTTGCCCACCAGGGCGCGCGCGATGGCGACGCGCTGTCGCTGCCCGCCGGAGAGCTCGTTGGGACGGTGGAGCATGCGCGACTCCAGCCCCACCGAGATGAGCGCTGCCTTGGCGAGCTCCCGACGCTCCCAGCGGGAGACCCCGCGGTAGATGAGCGGCAGCTCCACGTTGGCGAGCGCGGTCGCGCGCGGGAGAAGCTGGAAGGTCTGGAAGATGAACCCGATCTCGTGATTGCGCAGGTCCGCGAGCTCGTCGTCGGTGAGCCCCGCCACGTCGGCCCCGCGGATGGCGTAGCGGCCCGACGACGGCGTGTCGAGGCAGCCCAGGATGTTCATGAGCGTCGACTTGCCGGAGCCCGACTGGCCCACGATGGCCACCCACTCGCCCTGCGCGATGTCGAAGGTCACGCCGTCGAGGGCGCGGACCTCCTCGCCGCCGACCTGGTAGAGGCGGGCGAGGTCTTCGACCGCGAGGAGGGCCGGCGTCATGACTTCTTCTCGCCCTTCCCGGCGCCCTCCTTGGCCTCCTTCACCGGCTTCCCGTCCTTCAAATCGCGCGAGAGGACGCGGTAGGGCCCCTCGACCAGCTTCTCGCCTTCCTTCAGGCCCGAGGTGATCTCGATCTCCGTCTCGCTGGCGAGACCCGTCTCCACCGGCCGCGCCTTCGCGACGCCGCCCTCGACCACGAAGACGAGCTTGCGGAGAGCCTCCTTCTTGGCCGGCTGCCCGCGGGCCGGCGCCGTGGCGGGCGCCGCCGGTTCCGGAGCAGCCCCCTTGCCGTTCTCTCCCTCGAGGTCGCGCGGCGAGCGCACCGTCACCGCCTGGATCGGCACCACCACAGCATCCTGGTGCGTCTCGGTGGAGATGATGGCCTGGCCGCTCATGCCGGGGAGGACTCCCGGCGTTTCCCCCGTGAGCGCGAGACGGACGGGGAAGGTGGTCACCTCCGCCTCCGTTCCCGCGTTCTTCACGTTGGCGTTCTTCGCCACCTCCACCACGGTGGCGGGGAACTTCCGGTCCGGAAAGGCATCGATCTCCACCTCCGCCCGATCGCCCTCGTGGATGAAGACCACCTCGTGCTCCCCCACCTCGACCTTCGCCTCCATGGAGGACAGCGTCGCGATGGTCACGATGGGATCCTCGCTGAAGTCCGATCCGCGCACGCGCTCCCCCACCTGCTTGGCCCGGGTCACCACGATGCCGTCGATGGGGGCGTACACAGTGGAGAAGGAGAGCAGATGCCTCGCGTCGGCCAGCGTCGCGTCGGCCTGGGCGATGCGCTTCGAGGCGGCCTCTGCCTTGGCCTGCTCGGTGCGGACGTCGGCCACCGCCCGCTCCACCTCGGCCTGGCTGGCGTTCCCGCTCTTCGCGAGCCGCTTCACCCGCTCCAGCTCCTGCGCCAGGCGATCGATGATGGTGCGCTCGGCAGTGAGGTCCGCCGAGGCGCTGGCGCGGAGGGCCTCCTGCTGGCGCACCTGGGCGGCGTAGCGCTGCGCCTCGATGCGGGCGATGAGCTGGCCCTTCGTCACCCGGTCGCCCTCCTTCACCGGCAGCTCGAGGAGATCGCCGGAGATGTTCGACGACACCTTGACCGTGGTTGCCGCCTGCAGCTTGCCGGCCGCGGTGACCTTGCGAGTGATGGGCGCGCGCTTGGCGGTGGCGAGCTGGACCTGCACCGGCGGCTCGCCCTTCTTGCGCAAAGAGGCGACCACGATGGCGAGCACCGCCAAGGCCAGCACGCCGATGAGGATCCGGCGGGTCCACGACGGGGCTGGCGGCCGGCCCGGCGCGGCCAGCGCAGGCGGCGCGCGGGGCGGGGGGGCCTCTATCGGCGCGGGAACGGGGCGAGCGGGTTCCATGATGACCTTTCCGAAGCGCTACAGCGCTCCTCCTACGGCGCGGCTCAGGTCCGCGCTCGCGACGACGTGATCGATGCGGGCGTTCACCAGGGAGAGCTTGGCCTGGGTGAGCTTCAGGCTCGCGTCGCGGACCTCGAGCTGGGAGGCGGCGCCGGCGGAGAGGCGGTCCTTCGCCACCGCCACGCCGGCTTCAGCGTCGGCGAGGTTCTGGGCGGCCAGCCGGGCGGCCCTCGCCTGGGCCACCACGTTGGAGCGGGCGCGGGCGATCTCCACCGCGACCTGCTGCTCGGACCCCTCGGCCTGCACCTGCGCGCGCCGGGTGGCGATGGCTGCGCGCTGCTCGTCGGCGAGCGTCTGGCGGCCGTTGAAGAGGTTCCACTGCACGAACACGCCCGCGCTCGCCACGTACTGCCGCGAGGGATTGCCGTAGATCCCCTCGCTACCCGCGAGCGTCGGCCCCTGCCGGTTGTAGTTTCCCTGCAGCCCCACGGTGGGAAACCAGGACGCGCGGGCGATCGACTCGCCCAGCTCGGCCGTCCGGACGTTCTCGCGCTGCGCCGCGAGGAGCGGCCGCGAGCGGCGCGCCCGGTCGAGGAGGGCGCTCGACGCCGGCGGCTCGACGTCGGCCGGGAGCGCACCCCCCGTGACGGCCGCCGGAGCGACCACCGGCAGGACTTCGTCGCCGGCGTCCCGCCCCACGATCTGGGCCAGCTCGGCCCTCACCTGGACGAGCCTCGCGCGAGTTCCCTCCACCTGGATCCGGTCGCTGCCGAGGTTGCCGCGCGCGGAGAGCGCGTCGAGGCGGCTCCCCCGGCCCGCCTCGAAGAGCGCGTCGGCGCGGCGGACGATCTCCTCGGACCGCGCCACCGTCTCCTCCAGCACCCGCAGGCTCTCCTCGGCCTTGACCACCTCGTAGAAGCGGCGGGTCACCTCGAAGGCGAGGCCGAGCGCGCTCTCGTCGAGCTGGCGCCCCGCGGCGCTCAGCGCCGAGCGGCTGCGCTCGATGGTCCGCCAGTTCCGGCCGCCGTCGAAGATGGGGAGCGAGAGGGTGAGACCGAGGCTGTAGTCGGGGTTGTCGGAGGCGGGGATGGCCACCACCTGCTGCTGGAAGATGGGCTGGCCGGTGCCCGGGTCGATGCCAGTGGGGAAGGCCGCAACGGTGCTCCGCGGGCCGACGAAGTCCCGGCCGAAGAAGGCGTTGAGGTCGAGCCGCGGGAGCACGCCGGCATACGACGCGTACACCTCCACCCCGGCCGTCTCGGACTGTGCCCGGGAGAGCCGGAGGTCGGTGTTCGATCGGGCGGCCTCCGCGAGGGCGTCGTCGAGGGTGATCGGACCGGAGGGAGGGGCCGCCAGCGCGGCGGCGAGGATGAGCGAGATCATGTGGGGATCACCGCGGTCCCGCGAGGCCGGGAAGGGCGACGTGGAAGAGGAGGAGGTAGGCCACCCAGAGCGAGGCCACCACCGCGACCGAGCGGGTGCGCGTCGCTCCCGCCACCTCGGCCATGCCGAGAGCGAGGAGGCCGAGCGCCCACACGGAGAACAGATCGAGGCCCGAGAGGGCGCTCGCGAGGCGTGGGGAGGCGCCCGGGGGGGCCAGCGCGGCGAGCGAGGAAGGTAAGAGGCCCGTCACCTCCGAGGCGGCGATGGAGCCGCGCCGGGCTACGGCGGGAATGGCGAGGAGCGCGCGCAGGGCGAGCGGCAAGAGCGACCAGGCGGTAACCGCCAGGGTGGGCACGAAGGCGGGCCGCTGGCCGGCGAGCCGAAAGCCCACGAAGAGGGCGAATGCGATCCCGAGCGCCCGCAGCGATGGCGCGAAGAGCGCACCCGCGTATGCTCCGACCGAGCCCATCTTGCGGGCGGCCTCCACCGCCACCTCTCTCTCATGCGGCGTCTGCGCCTGGGCCTGCGGCGCGGCGATGGCAGCGCGGTCGAGCGCCTCGTCCACCGAGCGCTCGTAGTCGAGGCGGGGCACGAGCACCGCCGCGAAGGCGAGCGCAGCCAGCGTCGACGCGAGGAGCGGCGGGACGAAGCTTCTGCGCGCCGTGACGGCGGCGAGCGCGCGTTCCGGCGCGACGAAGGTGTCCGCAAAGGTCTGGGCGATCGACATGTTCTCCCTGGTGCGTCGCCCTACGCGGGCGCCGGGCCGCTATTTCACGCCCCGGGAGTGCCGACGCACGACCTTTGCGGACCGCTCGCCCGCCCAGGCTCACTTGAGAAGCTTGACGAGCCCCTCCAGCGCGCTCGGCCGAGCCTTGCGCCACAGCCGCTTCGGGCCGCTGCCCTCGACCGCGCGCTCCAGCGCCTCGTGGGTGGAGAGCTTGCCCGGTCCGGCGACGAGCAACGCGGTCGCGATGGCCATGAGCGCGAGGTTGTACTCCATGCCGCCCTGCTGGACGTCATAGCCCCTCGGCGCGTGCACCTTGACCACCGCGACGGCCTGAGTGACGAGCACCGCCAGGGCCGCCGGCCGGGTGGCGATGCCCAGGATGGCGGCCGCGCCCGCGAACACCTCGGCTGCCCCCGTCGCCACCGCCCAGCCCCTGCCGGGCGTGATGCCGAGGCTCTCGAAGAACTGCCCCGCTGCCTCGGCGCCCTCGCCCTGGACCTTCTGCAGCCCGTGATAGAGCATCGATCCACCCAGCGCCAGCCGCACCGGCACGAGCGCCGCGTCCTTTGCTCCCCTCGCCATTTCAGTTCGCCTCCTCTTGGTAGGTTTCGAGCTCGCGCTCCAGCTTCGCGCGCGCGATGCGGCGGGTGGCCGCCTCTTCCTCTTCCGTGCGCTGCTGCCTGCGCACCAGCCCCTGGCTCTCGTCCACGAACCAGAAGCCCACCCGCATGAACGCAGCGACCACCACCACCAGGATACTGGAGAGGAACCAGGTCGAGACGCCCTGCAGCGCGCCGAGCCTCGGCGTCGCCTCGATGTAATAGGCCCCCGTCACCGGGACGAGCACGAACGAGAGGTAGTGCGACGCACAGTAGGGACACGAGGCCAGGTAGCCGAACCAGGTCGACTTCCCGCCGAGCCGCTCGCGCACCGGGAGGAAGATGCGCTCCTTGGCGATGGTCTGCGCCAAGCCCATCACCACGGCTGAGACGGCGAGCAGGTGAGGAAGGCCATGCTGGAACATGGGGATGAATCTGGTGAGCCCCGGCCCGCGTGTACAGCGGCGGCTGGATCGAGGCTGCACTTTGTGCTCCCCTGCCCTCATGCTCTCCTGGCGAACCGTTGCCCTGCCCTTGGTCGCGCTGGCGACCCTCTCGCCGCCCGAGGGCCGCGCCGCTCCCACGGTGAGCATCGCAGTCGCGGCGGCCTCCGACCTGCGCCCGGCGCTGGCGGACCTCGGCGCCGCCTTCGAGGCGGCGCACCCTGGCGTCCTCGTCCGGGTGAGCTACGGCGCGTCGGGGGCGCTCGCGGCGCAGATCGAGGGAGGAGCACCCTTCGATCTCTTCTTCTCGGCCGACGGCGTCGACCCGGCGCGGCTCCTCGCGGCCGGGCGAGCGCCTCCGGGGAGCGACACGCCCTACGCGATCGGGCGGCTCGTCCTCTGGGCCGCGCGAACGTCGGCGGTGGATCCCTCGGCCGGGCTGGCGGGCCTGGCGAGGGCGAGGCGCATCGCCATCGCCAATCCGCGCCACGCGCCCTATGGCCGCGCGGCAGAGGCGGCGCTCCGCAAGAGCGGGATGTACGCCGACGTCGAGGGGCGCCTCGTCGTCGCGGAGAGCGCAGCCCAGGCCGCTGCGTGGGCGGCCACCGGAAACGTGGACGCGGCGCTCCTCCCGCACTCGCTCGTCCTCGCCGGGCCTCTCGCGACGTCCGGCCGGAGCGCGCTCGTCCCCGCGGAGCT
>JBBQEB010000035.1:0-26988 GCA_038320275.1 Myxococcales bacterium
GGACGGCACCGAGGCGTTTCGCCGGGCGCGGGACGCCTGGGCCAAGGGCGCGCAGCGCGACGGGGCGCGGCGCCTGCTGGCGCTGGCGGCGAAAGCAGGGTGGCGCGCCGAGGAGCTGGCCGGAGACCGCCCGCCCACCCCGGCCGCCTGGAAGCGCGAGCTCTCGGTGGAGGCCCGCGCCGAGGATCTGGCCTTCGTGGCGGCGGCGGCGCGCTATGCGGTCGAGCGCGAGCTGCGAGTGGCGCGCGACGACGCCTCTGCCCTGGAGGCGGCGCTGGAGCGCGGCTTTCCTCGGGGACACGTCCTCGTGATCGCGGCCGGTAAGGTGGACTCGAACCTGCCCCTCGCGAAGAGACTCCTCGCGGCCGGGCGGCGGATGACCTTCGCCATCCAGCGCGGGGGAAAGTGGGGGGACGGCCCGGTGGTGCTCGGGCCCGTGCTGGAGGCGCTCCTCGCCGGAACGGGCAAGAGCTGCGACGGGGGCGCGGAGGCCAAGCTGGGGGAGCTCGTGGGCGACGACGCGCGCACGCTCGCGAGCGAGCTGGGAAAGCTGGTGGCTTACCTGGGCGAGCGCGCCTGCATCTCCGCCGCGGACGTGGAGGCGGTGGTGACGCGAGCCGCCGCCGACCCCTTCTTCGCGCTGGGGAACGCGGTGGAGGCGCGCGACCTGGCGGGCGCCATGGCGGTGCTGGACCGGAGCCTGGAGGACGGCGTGAGCCCGTTCCTCGTCCTCGCCACGCTTGCCTCCACGGTTCGGCGGCTGGTGGTGGAGCGGGAACGGGCGAGGAAGCTGGTCGGCGAGCGCCGCCTGGGGAGCGCGCGCGAGTACGAGGCGCTCGTCTTCCCGCACATCCCGGAGGCGGAGGTGGGGAAGCGCCAGCCCTACGGATTCTGGATGAAGTACCAGGCGGCGCAGCGCTACCGCCGCGACGAGCTGCTGCGCGGCCTGCGCGACCTCGCCGACGCCGATCTGGGGATGAAGACCGGCGCGCTGGAGCGGCCGCTCCTGGAGCGCGCGCTATGGAGGCTCCTCGGCACCGCCGGAGAGCGAGAGGAGCAAAGTTGAGCGAACGCATCCTGGTGACGAGCGCGCTGCCCTATGCGAACGGCGCCATCCACCTCGGCCATCTCGTCGAGTACGTCCAGACCGACATCTACGTGCGCTTCCGGCGCGCCTGCGGCGACGACGTGGTGTACGTCTGCGCCGCGGACTCGCACGGCACGCCCATCGAGGTGAACGCCGCCAAGGCGGGGGTGGCGCCCAAGGCCTTCGTGGAGCGCTACCGCCGGGAGCAGCACGAGGACTTTCGCCGCTTCCTGGTGGAGTTCTCCACCTACTACACGACCGACTCCCCCGAGAACGAGCGCTGGGCGCACCGCGTGTACGCGGCGCTGAAGGCGAAGGGGCTCATCTACAAGCGCTCGGTGGAGCAGCTCTTCTGCGAGAAGGACGGGCGCTTCCTGCCCGACCGGTTCGTGAAGGGCACCTGCCCCCGCTGCGCGACGCCGGAGCAGTACGGTGACGTGTGCGAGAAGTGCGGCACGACGTACGATCCGCGCGAGCTCGTCGACCCGCGCTGCGTGCTCTGCGGCACGCTTCCGGTGGTGCGCGCCTCCGACCACGCGTACGTGAACCTGCGCAAGGTGGAGCCTGAGATCCGGCGCTGGGTGGAGGGGCAGGGACACCTCGAGCCCGCGGTGCGGGAACAGGTGAAGGGCTGGCTCGACGACTTGCAAGACTGGGGCATCACCCGCGACGCGCCCTACTTCGGCTTCCCGGTGGACGACCCCGACTTCCCGGGAAAGTTCCTCTACGTCTGGGTGGACGCGCCCATCGGCTACCTCTCCTCCGGCGAGCACTACTTCTCCGAGGAGGCGCCGCCCGGCGAGCGGCTCGCGCCGGCGGAGTTCGAGGCGCGCTACCTCGCGGAAGGGGCGCCCTCGCGGATGGAGCACTTCATCGGCAAGGACATCCTGCGCTTCCACGCGGTGTTCTGGCCCGCCATGCTGCAGGCCACCGGCCTCAAGACGCCCGATCGGATGGCGGTGCACGGCCACCTGACGGTGAATGGCGAGAAGATGTCGAAGTCGCGCGGGACGTTCATCAACGCCCGCACCTACCTCGAGGCCGGCCTCGATCCCCAGCTCCTCCGCTACTACTACGCGGCGAACCTGGGGCCGGGCGTCGGAGACCTCGACCTCTCGCTCGACGAGTTCCGCAACCGCATCAACGCCGACCTCTCGAACAACGTGGCGAACCTCGCCTCGCGAGCCTTCGCGCTCCTGGGGCGCGCGGGCGGCGCGCTCGTTGGGCCGGGCGAGCCCGCGCTGGCCGAGGCGGCGCGGGCTGCGCTGCGCGGCGCGCGCGTGGCGTACGGACGGCTGGAGTACCGCGAGGCGGTGCGGCTCGCGAACGAGCTGGCGGGGCTCTGCAACCGTCGCATGCAGGAGGGGAAGCCCTGGGAGGCGCCCGGGGCGGAAGCCTCCCGGTCGCTGCTCTTCTCGGTGGGCAAGGCGCTGCGCGCGCTGTCGGTGATGCTGGCGCCCGTGCTGCCGCTCTTCTGCGCGGCGCTGGCGGAGGCGTTCGGGCAGCCCGATCCCCGGAGCTGGCCGGAGGACCTGGACCCGTTCGACGGGCCGCCGGTGGAGCCGAAGGGGAAGCCGCCCCAGATCGCGAGGCTCGACGCCGCGGCGGTCGCGAAGCTGATCCAGCCGGCGGGGGAGACTCCGGCCGCCGTTGCGGAGGGCGCGGGGAAGCCGGTGCGGGTCGAGCGCAAGCTCCCGCAGGCGGCCCAGGTCGAAGCACGGCCGGGCGGGGCGGCGACGGGCCCTCGTCCGGCTGGGGCCGAAGCACGGCCGGGCGCCACGGCGCCCGCCTTCGGCGTGATCAGCTACGAGGACTTCGCCCGGGTGGAGCTTCGGGTGGGCGCGGTGAGGGCCGCCGAGAAGGTGCCCAAGGCGGACAAGCTGCTCCGGCTCACCGTCGACGTGGGCGAGGCCGAGCCGCGCACCATCGTGGCTGGCATCGCGCAGGCGTATCCGGAGCCGGACATCCTGGTGGGCAAGCACCTCGTCGTGGTCGCGAACCTCGCCCCGCGCCCGCTGCGCGGCATCACCTCGCAGGGCATGCTCCTCGCCGCCGGTGAGCCGCCCGCGCTGGAGGTGGTCACGGTGGGAGCCTCCATCCCACCGGGCACGCGGGTGAAGTGACGTGCCGCGCCTCGTCGACAGCCACGCGCACCTGGATCTGGCGGACTTCGAGGGCGACCTCGAAGGCGTGACCGCGCGGGCGCGCGCGGCGGGGCTCGAGCGCATCGTGCTCATCGGCCTGTGGCGCGGGCCGGGCAATTTCGGGAACGCGCAGGCGCTCGCCGCCGCCGATCCCGGTCTCTTCGCCGCCACCATCGGCATCCACCCTCACGAGAGCGTCGAGGTTCCCGAGGAGGACTGGCTCGCGATGGAGCGGCTCGCGGCCGACCCGGGCGTGGTGGGGGTGGGCGAGACGGGGCTCGACTTCCACTACGACCACTCGCCGCGCGAGGTGCAGGAGGCGTCCTTCCGCCGCTCGATCCGGGCTGCCCACGCCGTGGGGAAGCCGGTGGTGGTGCACGTGCGCGAGGCCGACGAGGTCTGCCTCCGGGTGCTGCGGGAGGAAGGGGTCCCGGCCGCGGGCGGGGTGATTCACTGCTTCACCGGCGACGCGGCGCGCGCGGAGGCCTACCTCGACCTGGGCCTCCACCTCTCGGTGGCCGGGGTGGTGACCTTCAAGGCCGCGGAGGCCCTGCGCGAGGCGGTGCGCCGCACGCCCCGCGACCGGCTGATGGTCGAGACCGACTGCCCCTTCCTCGCCCCCGTTCCCCACCGCGGCAGGCGCAACGAGCCGGCGTACGTGGCGCACACGGCGGAGAAGGTGGCGGAGCTGTGGGGAGTCGGGGTGGAGGAGGCCGCGGAGCTCACGGCCGACAACGCGCGGCGCTTCTTCCGGCTGGGGTGAAACGGGAGCTCGGGGACGAGCCCTCAACCATCCCAGCTCCCCCATTCGTCGGCGGTGTCGGGCGGGAGCGCGCCCTTGGTGCGCTCGTGCCACTCCACCACGTCCCAGCCGCGACGCTCGGCGACGGCGCGGAAGGGCGGCTTGGGATTCACCACCACCGGGTTGCCGATGGCCTCGAAGAGCGGCGTGTCGGCGACAGAGTCGGAGTAGAGGTAGCTGCGGCCGAGGTCGAGGTCGTACGCCCCGGCGACCCGCTCGACGACCGCGCGCTTGCCCTCGCGAAACACCACCGGCGGGACGATCTGGTCGGTGGCGCGGCCGTCCACGACGCGCGTGCGGGTACCCACCGCGACGTGCGCCCGGAGGTGGCGCCCCACCTCGTCGATGATGTACTGCGGCGAGCCGGAGGCGAGGACGACCAGGTGCCCCGACAGCAGGTGCTTGCGCACCTGGCGCACCGCGCCGGCGGTGATGCGCTTGCGCAGGTGCTTCTCGAAGCAGGCGTGGGCGTGCGCGCGCAGCTCGTCGGCGCGGAGCCCCTGCTGGCACTTCGAGCCCACCTCCACCATGTCGAGCTCGGTGAGCCGGCGGCGGGCGTACTCGTAGATGATGCGCGGGATCCGCGTGCGCATGTCCGGCCGCATGATCTTCTCGCTGTAGAGATACCAGGTGAAGATCGTGCCGGCGTTGCCGTCGAGCAGCGAGTCGTCGACGTCGAAGATGGCGGCGGTGCGCGCGAAGGGGACCACGGCCGCAGTCTACGACGTTCCCGGCGCGGGCTCCTCGGGCGGCTCGCCGGAGGCGGGCTTCTCGGGCGGGTGGTCGAGGCGAGGGACCTCGTCCGGTGGGCGCTCCTGGGCCGGGCGCGGGGAGAAGGCGCCGCCCTGGCTGTGGTCCTCGCCGGTGCTGGGAGATGCCGGGCCCGGCTCGGGCTGGGACGGGACCTCGGGCGGCGCCTCGCGCGGGGTTTCGTCGACCGCAGCCTCGGCCGGGGGCGGGGCGGCCTCGTCCTGTCCGGCCGCGGCACCTCCCTCGATCTTCTGCGCCAGCGCGGCGAATGGATTGTGCGTGAGCGCGCCGGGCGTCTTGGGGCGGGGCTGCGGACCGCGGTCTCCCGGGAGCCGCGGTCCCATGTAGGCGCGCTTGCGGTCGCCACCGGGCCCACCCGGACCACCGGAGCCGCCACCCCGGAAGCCGCCCCGGTCCGGGCGGTCGGGCGGGCGGTCGGGGCGAGGAGCGCGTTCCGGACGCGGAGGGCGCTCCGCGGGAGAGCCTTCTGAACGGGACGGCCCGGCCGCCGGTGCGGGCGGGGGTGGGGCGCTGGCGTCCGCGGCAGCGGAGGCGCTCTCGGGGCGCGGCTCGGGCCGGCGCTCCGGGCGATCCGGCCTGCGCTTCTTCCCGCCCGGCCCCTGGGGCGGGCGCTCGCCGGCGTGCGGCTGCGGGCTGGCGGCGCCGTGGGGCACGTAGATGACCGGCGTCATGAGCTCCGGCCCGGGGCCCCGCTTTTCGGCCTGTACGGTGGGCAGGGTGCCGCGCCAGATGTGCTGCTCGTAGACGTTCTTGGAGTCGGTCCAGCGCCGGGAGCCTCCCTCGCGGCCCATGAGGTTGAGCCAGGAGCTCACGCGGCTGTCGAGCTCGTCGATGGCGTGCGTGAGGAGCGCCTCCAGCGTCATGGGGAGCTTGGGCGACCCGTACTCGAGCCTGCCGTGATGGGCGAGGACGAGGTGCACGATGTGGTGCTCGAGCTCGCGGGGGACGCCGACGCGGCGCGCCTTGTCGTGGATCCACTGCGCGGTCATCACGAGGTGGCCGATGAGCCGGCCCTCGTCGCTGTACTCCACCTGGCGGTCGTAGGAGAGCTCGCGCACCTTCCCCAGGTCGTGGAAGAAGGCGCCCGCGACGAGCAGGTCGCGGTCGATCTGTGGGTAGTGGTCCGCCAGCCTGTGGGCGAGCTTGAGGCACGAGACGGTGTGCTCCAGGAGGCCACCCGGGTAGGCGTGGTGGACGCTCTTGGCCGCTGGCGCCCTGCGCAGCCGCGACATGAGGTCGTCGTCCTGGAGAAAGGCCTGCAGCAGCGCCTTGACGTGCGGGTCGGCGACCACCTCCACCAGCCCGAGCAGCTCCTTCCAGCTTGCCTCCTCCGCCTCGCTCGGCCCCGTGCGCTCCGGCTTCTTGGGCTCGGGGGGCGGCGACCAGACCAGCTCGGAGGCCTCCACCGCGGCCGGATCGAGCTTCAGGAGCGTTTCCACCCGGAGCTGGGCCTTGCCCTGGAACGAGCCGACCTGGCCCTCCACCTCGAGGATGTCGCGCTCCTCGTATCCCTGCGACAGCTCCTCGACCCGCTCGAACGCCCGGGCTTCCAGCTCGCCGGTCTTGTCCTGCAGCGTGAGCGCCAGGTACGTCTTGCCGTTCTTGGCCGTCGGCAGCGCCTTGCGGCCCACCAGGAAGACGCTCTTCAGCCGGTCGCCTTCCTTGGCGTCCTTCACCCAAATCTTGTCCATGGTCGGCGGAAGCTAGCGTAGGAAGCGCACCGAGACAACCCACACGGCCCTCCCATGCCGCAAGCCCTGCGTGCGGGAATCCGCACGGCGCAACCTTGGCGCGGAAAAATGCCTTTTGACGCCGCGTGCGCGCGGCACGCGCCGTGTATGAGGTCTCTTCTGGAAAGGCTGCGCGCCCCGCGCTTCACGGCACCCGCGATGAGCAGGATCGAATCCGACGCGCTCAACCTCCTGCTCAGCCGGCGGGATTCGCTTCGCCGCGCTCCCGAGCCGCCGCCGCCGGATCCGGCGGCCAGCTGGCGCGACTGGGAGAGCATTCCGAGCCCAGCTGCCGAAAGCCTGCGCACGGAGCTGGAGGAGATCGAGGCTGCTCTCCGGCGCATCGAGCAGGGCAGCTACGGAACCTGCGCCGCCTGCGGCGGTCCTCTCGGCCTGCAACGCCTGCGCGCCATCCCCGAGGCGCGCTACTGCCTCGGGTGCAGCGGGCACCGTGACGCGATGGGCTAGCGGGGCCCGGACGCGGTCGTGAGGCGCCCGTGTGAGGCGCTTTGGCGCGCGTTAGAAGGAGAGGGTGGCGGAGCATCCCGAGCGCGCGCCCGTCCTGGCCTATCCCCTCGGCGATGCGCTGTACCTCAACCTGACGAGCGCATGCACCCTCGCGTGCTCCTTCTGCCCCAAGATCCGCGATGACGACTGGGTGGTCGGCGGCTTCGACCTGAAGCTCGACCGCTCGCCGGGCGCCGACGAGGTCTGGGCCGCCGCGGAGCGGCAGGGGTGGGCGGGCCGGTCGGAGGTGGTCTTCACGGGGCTCGGGGAACCGACCCGGCGCCTGCCGGAGCTCCTCGAGCTGGTGAAGCGCCTCCGCGCCGCCGGCCCCACGCGGATCCGGCTCGACACGGATGGCCTCGCCAGCCTGCGCGAGGGACGCGACGTCGTGCCGGAGCTCGTGGGGGCGGGGCTCCATGCGGTGAGCGTGTCGCTGAATGCCGCCGATGCCTCGACCTACGCGCGGATCTGCCCCAATCGATTCGGCGAGGCGGCTTACGAAGCCTGCAAAGGGTTCATTCGCGCGGCCGTCGGGGCGGGGCTGGAGGTCGCGGCGAGCTGCGTTGCTCTACCCGGTCTCTCCGAAGAAGCCTGCCGGCGGGCCGCGGAGTCGCTCGGCGCCCGCTTCCGCTGGCGGCCGTACGATCGGTTGGGACGGCTGAGCGAGGCGCCGTTAGACACTCCGGTCTCCTGACGGCCTTTCCACCGTCAGGCGGGAAGGGCATGGCCACGGCACGACCGGCTTACCGGATGGGCAGGGAGCGCGTCCTCGTCGTCGATGACGAGGCGAACGCGCGGGAGGCGCTCCGGACGATCCTGACCGAGGAGGGGTACGAGGTCGCCGAGGCGCCCGACGGCGAGGAGGCGCTCGCGCTCCTGTCGGGCTTCGCCCCGGCGGCCGTTCTCGCCGACGTCCGCATGCCGCGCATGGACGGCCTCACGCTGCTCACGAAGGCGCGCGAGGCGGGCTCGGACGCGGTGTTCGTCATGATGACCGCCTTCGCCAGCGTCGAGGCGGCGGTGGCGGCGATGCGCGCCGGCGCCGAGAGCTATCTCGTGAAGCCGCTCGACGTCGACTCCGTCCTGGTGGTGCTGGAGAAGGCGCTCGAGAAGGTGCGGCTGCAGCGCGACGCGGCCAACCTGCGCGAACGCGTACGGGAGCGGTACCGCTTCCACAACATCGTCGGCGACGCGCCGGAGCTGCAGGCCGTGTACGAGGTGGTGAAGCGCGCCGCGCCCACCAAGGCGACGGTGCTCATCCTGGGCGAGTCGGGCACCGGCAAGGAGCTGATCGCGCAGGCGCTGCACGAGGAGTCGCCGCGCCGGGACAAGCCCTTCATCAAGGTGAACTGCGCCGCGCTGTCCGAGACGCTGCTGGAGTCGGAGCTCTTCGGGCACGAGAAGGGCTCCTTCACCGGCGCCATCGGGCGCAAGGAGGGGCGCTTCGAGCTCGCCGATGGGGGCACCCTCTTCCTCGACGAGATCGGCGACATCTCGCCCGCCATCCAGATCAAGCTGCTGCGCGTGCTCCAGGAGAAGGAATTCGAGCGCGTCGGGGGCACCCAGACGCTCAAGGTGGACGTGCGCATGGTGGCCGCCACCAACCGCGACCTCACGGCAGAGGTGAAGGGCGGCAAGTTCCGGGAGGACCTGTTCTATCGCCTCAACGTGGTGGCGGTGACCTTGCCGCCGCTGCGGCAGCGCAAGGGCGACATCCCGGCACTGGTGGCCCACTTCATCGAGCGGTACGCGACGGCGTACGCGAAGGACGTGCGCGGCCTCGCGCCCGGGACGCTCAACGCGCTCCTGAGCCACGACTGGCCCGGCAACGTCCGCGAGCTCGAGAACGTCATGGAGCGCGCGGTGGTGCTCGCCAAGGTGACCGAGCTCACCTCGGACGATCTGCCGCCCACCCTCCGCGGTCCGCGGCCGAGGGAGCGCTCGGCGGGTGGGCTCATCCCGGGGGCGACGCTCCACGAGATCGAGCGGGAGGCGATCCTGCGCACGCTGGAGATGGTGAATGGGTCCACCTCCCGGGCCGCCGACATCCTCGGGATCAGCGTGCGCAAGATCCAGTACCGGCTGAAGGAGTACGCCGCTGGCGAGGGTGGCGGGTCGCGCGGGTCGGAGCCGGAGGCGCGGCTGCCCGCGCCCGTGCGCATCGGAGATTGATCTCAACGGGTGGTGGCGGGGCCGTCCGCGCGCGGGAGGCGCAGCGCGAACCGAGCCCCGCCGGACGGCGATTCCTCCACCGCGATGCTGCCGCCGTGCTGCGTGACGATGGCGTGCACGATCGACAGCCCCAGGCCCGAGCCTTGTGCCTTGGTGGTGAAGAACGGCTCGAAGACGCGCTCGCGGGCCTCGGCCGGCACCCCTGGGCCGCTGTCGTCGACGAAGATGGCGACGTCCTCGGCGTCTCCCCGCTCGAGCTCGCAGGAGACCTGCACCGAGCCGCCCGGACCGGCGGCGTCGAGAGCGTTCAGGGCGAGGTTCACCAGGACCTGCCGCAGCCGCTCCTCGTCCCCGCGAACCGGCGGCACCCGCGCCAGCGCCCGCACGAGGTGGACGTGGCGGCGCTCGGCCTCGCCCTCCAGGAAATCGAGCACCTTGGCGAGCACGTGGGGCACGTCGACGGGCCGTGCCACGTACTCGCGCGGCCGCGCGAACTGCAGGAAGTCCTCGAGGATGTGGTCGAGCCGGCGGATCTCGTCCCGCACGAGGCGGAGCGGCTCGAGCAGCGGCCCTCTCGCCTCCTGCGGGAGCTCGAGCGCCCGTCGCTCGAGGACCGCGAGCTGGAGGGCGGCGGCGTTGAGCGGATTGCGGATCTCGTGGGAGAGCCCGGCCGTCATGGTGCCCACGGCCGCGAGCTTCTCGGAGGTCTGGGCGCGGCGGGAGAGCTCGCGCTTCTCGCCGTGGAGCCTCACCTGGCGCATGGCCTGCTCCAGCGTGACGAGCAGGTCCTGGGTGGCGCAGGGCTTCACGAGGTAGGCGCAGGCGCCGGCCCGGACGGCCGCCACCGCCGACTCGAGGGTGGCGAAGCCGGTGAGGAGCACCACTTCCCCGTCGGGCGCGGCCTCCTTGAGCTCGCGCGCGAGCGTGGTGCCGTCGCCATCGGGCAGCCGGAGGTCGACCAGCGCGACGTCGAAGCCCTCGCGCGCTCCGGCGAGCGCGGCGGCGCAGGTGCCGAAGCCGCGCGCCGCGTAACCGGCCTCCTGCAGGATCTCCAGCAGGTTCTCCACGAGCGCCGCGTTGTCGTCAACCACCAGGACGCGCGGCGGGTGCTGGGCCGGTGCGTTCATGCCGGGAGCGGAGAGGGAGAGGGGAGCCGGACGGCGAAGCGCGCGCCTCCGGCGGGAGCGCGCTCGTAAGCGACCGTGCCGCCGTGCCGCTCGACGAGCTTCTTCACCAGCGCGAGCCCGAGCCCTGTGCCGCGCTCCTTGGTGGTGATGAGCGGCTCGAAGAGGCGGCGCGCGATCTGGGGGTCCACGCCCGAGCCGCTGTCGTCCACGAGCACCGTCACGCCGCCCGCTTCGCGGGCGCCCTGCACGAAGACGCTGCCCTGGGGGCTCACCGCCTCCACCGCGTTGGTGACGAGGTTCACGAACACCTGGCGGAGCTGCACCGGATCGCCATCGACGAGGAGCCCCGCGAGCCCGTTCGCCGTGAAGGTCACCCCGCTCGGCCTGCGAACCACCTCGGCGACGTTCTCCAGCACCTGCTCCAGGCTGACGGCCTCCCGGACGAGCGGCCTGTCGCGCACCATGTCGAGGAGGTTGTCGATGATCCCTGTGGCGACGCCCACCTGCTCGCCGATGCGGTCGATCTGGCGGACGGCCCGGCCGTCGGCGGAGTCGCCCAGCCTGGCGCGCAGCAGGTACACCGAGCTGTCGATGACGGCGAGCGGGTTGCGAAGGTCGTGCCCGATGGATGCGACGAGCTGCCCGAACGTCCTGAGCCGCTCGGTGCGCGCGTGCCGGGCGAGGAGGTCCTCCCGGTAGGTGTGCAGCATGATGGCGAGCTCGAGGTCGAGGATACGCCCCAGCGCGGAAGCCGCCGCAGCCGCCTCGGCGGGCCTCCCGGCGTAGGCATCGCCCGCGACCGCCTGCAGCTCGCCCCGGATCACGTTCATGGCGCCGAACATGTAGTGCTGCGGCAGATCGATGAGGACGTGGCGGCGCCCGATGCGGCAGCGCGCCTGGAAGTACGCCTCGTCCCAGGGGCCAGCGAGGAGCCGGTCCATCCAGGCCTGCAGCGTGGCCTTGAGATGTCCTACCTGACTCTCTCCGCCGGTGAGGGCTTGGCGGGCGAGAGGGTGGCGGAGGATGGCCTCGTAGAACACCTCGCTGACGCCTGCGAAGCGCGGCGCCGCTTGGGGGTGCAGGGCGCGAAGGGCGCTCTCGTCCGCGGCGCTCCAGCCTACGTATCGCTTCAGCTCGGCGAAGATCGACTCCTTCATGTCGGGAACGGAGGGCGTCACCCTCAAGCGCGGCTCTGCGCGGCGACGGCCTCTGCGACGAGGTCGAGGTCCTGGACCACGTCGGCGGCGAAGCGCACGAAGTCGGACTCCGTGATGATGCCGACCAACGTACCGTCCGCCTCGCACACGGGAAGGCACCCGTACTTGTTCGCGAGCATGATGCGGGCGGCGTGCACGAGCGAGGTGCTGGCGAGGACGGACGCGGGCTGCGGAGTCATGGCCTCGACCGCCGGCGTCGACTTGGGAGCGTGTTCCGCCGCCGAGCGGAGCAGCTCGCGGTGCGTGAGCAGGCCCACGAGCTTCTGGTCTCGCACCACGGGCAGGTGGCTGATGGCGTTGAGGCGAAGGATGCTCTCCGCGAGCGCGAGGTCGTCCGTCTCGAGCACCGTGACGAGGTCGCGCGTCATGAAGTCAGCGACGCTGATCGCGCGGACCGCGCCGGGCTGAACCGGCTGGAGCTCGTTGGGCTTCTGCATGCGTGCACCTCGCGCGCGGAGTGGAGGCGGAGCATCGGCCGCCGGGGAGAAGCAGATGCTGCCACAGTTCCCCCGGGGGGCGCGAGGGAGGGGGGACCCGGCGGGGGTTGCGGCCGGGGTCGGAGGTCGGAGTCGCGGCCGGGTCGAGGTCGAGGTCGGAGGTCGGGGTGATTGGTGGTCGGAACTGCCTACGAACCAATCACGCGCAATGGCAGTATGTCGTGTGATGCTTCAATATTCTTTCACGCCTCCAGCCGCGAGCCGAAGGACATCGTCGCCGCGATCCTACCGGCGAAGGTGGTTCCGAAGCGCGACCTCGTCACGCGCATCGATAAGCCGTCGCCCGAACGGGAGCAGGTTCGGGCGGAACTCGAACTGTCTGCTGCGTCGGTTCAAGCGCCTGAACCAACTCT
This sequence comes from Myxococcales bacterium, assembly GCA_038320275.1. Taxonomy (GTDB): domain Bacteria; phylum Myxococcota; class Myxococcia; order Myxococcales; family Anaeromyxobacteraceae; genus Anaeromyxobacter_A. The sequence continues at coordinate 12,408 of JBBQEB010000035.1, forward strand.
GACGGAAAGCCCCGTGAAGGCGCCGTTCGCCCGGCTCGCCGCCTGTCGCGCCGGTGCTGGAGCCCATCCCCCTGCGCGCCGGGCCTCACGCGCAGTGCGTGGCTTCTGCGGCGACGATGAAGCCGCTCACCGCCGACCTGCGCCGGCTGCGTGTCACGGCGTCCCGCCGCTTCCTGAACCAGGGACTCCCTGCGATCGCTCAATCCCAGGTGTGAAGTACCCTGGAAGAGTGTGGAGAGGAGAACACGATGAACAACGAGCAGGTGGCACCCGAGGCGAAAGGTGTTGCAGTGAAGTTACTTACAACCATGGACCTTGGCCCTGAGATCGAGGGCATGGCAGGGCGCCAACTGCGAATGCGAATGGTGACCATCGAGCCTGGAGGCGTCTTCGGCCCGATTCACGGCCATAAAGACAGGCCAGGCACCGTCTACATCCTGCAAGGGACGATCACGGACCATCGAGATGGGGTCGCTACGGACTACGGGGTGGGATTGGGCTGGCCCGAGGATAGGAACACCACACACTGGCTCGAGAACCGAGGAACGATCCCGGCGGTGGAGATCTCGATCGATATCGTCAGGCAAGAGTGAGCAGCCGCCTTCCGGCGACGATGGACGGCCCAGCCGAGCCCCGCGACCTCATCGCGCGGGCATACGACGGCGCACCTGGCACAGCGGGGAAAGCGGGGCACGAGACCGCAACGCGCGTGGATGGAGCCGCACCTGTCACGCAGCGGCTCACCGCACCCGCCGCGACTCGCGTACCCTGGCCAACGTGAAGATCCTCGTGGACGCCGACGCCTGCCCCGCCGCCGTGAAGGACATCGTCGTCCGCGCAGCGGAGCGCCTCGGCGTGCGCGCAATCTTCGTCGCAAACAAGCGCATCCGGTTGCCGCCTTCCCCGCACGTCTCCTCCGTTCAGGTGGCGATGGGACTCGATGTGGCCGACGGGTACATCGCCGGTGCGGCCGAAGTTGGAGACCTCGCCATCACGGCCGACATCCCGCTCGCTGCCGCGGCGGTTGCCCGGGGCGCGGTGGTGCTCGACCTGCGCGGCACTGTCTACACCGACGAAAACGTGGGCGAGGCGCTCGCGCTGCGGAACTTCCACCAGGAGCTGCGCGAGGGCGGCGTGGTGACCGGCGGACCGGGCGGGTTTGGACCGAAGCAGGCCCGACACTTCGCAGGCACCCTCGATCGGGAGCTCTCGAAGAGGCTGCGCGGCGGTCCCGGCGTCGGGCAGCGCTGAGGACCGGGAAGCGCCGCGCGACGCCGCGCCGAGACGACTCTCGGCCAGGCTCGCCGTCCCTTTCGCCAGCCCCGCTCCGGCTTCCGCTCTAGGACTCACGCATGGAGCGGGTGCTCGACGAGAACACGCTGCGCACGGCCGTGTTCCTCCTCGTCCGCCTGGTCGAGGCCGGCGGGGCCATCGTCATCTTCGCCGGCGCGGCCATTGGCTTTGTTCGCTTCGTGCTCGCCGCCGTGCGCACCCGGCGCGCGCAGGAGTTCACGCCGGTTCGCCTCGACGTCGGCAGGTTCCTCGCGCTGGGCCTCGAGTTCCAGCTCGCGTCCGACCTCCTGCGCACGGCGGTCGCGCCGAGCTTCCAGGAGATCGGCAAGCTCGCGGCGGTGGCTGCCATCCGGACGGCGCTCAACTTCTTCCTCAGCCGCGAGATCCGCGACGAGCGCGCGGAGCTGGCCCGGACCGACGGCTCTCCGCCGTGACCGTACTCCTGGCCGCCGCCGTGCTGGTGTCCGCCCTCGGGCTGCTCGCCGGGGTCGTGGGCGCCGTCGCGACGGGAACTGCACGCGGCGGCCTGCCCATCATGCTCGACCTGTGGACCGCGGCGGGCCTGCTTCGCCTGGCCTCCTCTCCGGGCTGGAGCTCCATCGGGGCAGCGGGGGCGCTCGTCCTCGTGCGCAGGCTCGTGTTGCTCAGCCTGGGGAGCCGCCCACCTCAGCGCGCCTGATGGCTCAGCAATTGGGTCTTCGCGCCTGTGGCGCGGCGGTCGGCGTACGGGTCGTGGTCGAAGGTCGCGATCGCGGTCGCGGTCGTGGTCGTGGTTGGGGTCGTGGTCGTGGTTGGGGTCGATGGTTGGGGTCGCGGTCGCGGTTGTGGTCGCGGGTCGCGGTCGAAGGGCTGCCCCCTTGCTCCCCTGGGCGGCGGTGCCCCTGTTAGACTCCCCTCCATGGAAAGCCATGCATCAGCTGGGCGGGGCCGTGATCTCGCCGTCCTCACGCTGGAGATCGCCGAGGCGGGCGGGGGCTTCAAGAGAGTGTCCTCGGTGCTTTGCCCGAAGCAGGGCGTCAAGGCGGTGGACGCGTGCCTGCCGTGCGAGGACAGCTTGGGCGAGCACGGCATGCCCAACGAGGAGCTTCACTACGTGGGGTGCGTGGGGCAGGGCGCGCCCGTGCTGGGCCTCGGTGGCGCGCAGGCGCCGGGCTCGAGCGCGGATCGGACGCCCATCTCCTCGGTCATGACCCGCACGGTGCTGGCGCTGCGAGCCGACGTGCCCCTGGAGCGCGCGCGGGCCCTCCTCGTGGAGCGCGAGCTCGACAGCGCCCCGGTGGTGGACGCGGACGGGAAGCCGCTCGGGGCGATCAGCTCGGCGCAGCTGCTGGAGGCCGGTGCCGCGGCGCTCACCGCCGGGAAACGGGTGGGGGATGTCATGAGCCGCGTCACCATCGCGGTCCCCGAGCTCACCTCCGTGGCCGAGACGGCCGCGCTGCTCGCGCACGAAAACGCGGACACCGCGGCGGTGCTGGCGAAGGACGGGCACGTGGTGGGGGCGGTGTCGGCGCTCGACATCGTCCGCTGGCTCACCCAGCAGGACGGCCTGCTGCTGCCGTCGGCGCGGAGCCTGCAAGCGCGGTAGGGCGGGGTCGCTCGAGCTCGCGGTATCGCGGTCGCGGTCGGGTTCGAGGTCGGGTTCGAGGTCGCGGTCGGGTTCGGGTTCGGGTTCGAGGTCGGGGTCGCGGTCGGGGTCGCGGTCGCGGTCGAGGTCGGGGGTCGAAGGTCGCGGTCGGGGTCGGGGTCGGGGTCGCGGTCGGGGTCGCGGTCGCGGGTCGAGTTTGAGCTCGAGGGTCGAAGTCGGGGTCGCGGTCGTGGTCGATTGGCATCGAGGCTTCCTCAGAACCCAATCAAGCGCAATGTCAGTATGGCGTGAGATGCTGCGATGCATGAACGACGCACGCTCGCTCTCCCTGCACCTCGCCTCGCTGCTTCGCCGTGAGCACGAAGGGATGGTGGAGTTCCTCCTCGCGCTCTCCGCGTTCGATGCGCGCCGATGCTGGGTAGAGCTGGGCTATACGAGCCTCTTCTACTTCCTCCATCGAGGGCTCGGCCTGTCGAAGGGCGCGGCATTCTATCGCGCGCAGGCGGCGGAGCTCGTGAGGAGCCATCCGGAGATCCTCGAGCCATTGCGCGAGGGTCGCCTGTGCATCACGAGCCTGGCGGAGCTGGCGAAGGTGATCACGCCCGCGAACCAGGACGAGATCATCCCCCGCTTCTTCCACGCATCCAGCCGCGAGGCCAAGGACATCGTCGCCGCGATCCGACCGGCGGAGGTGGTTCCGAAGCGCGGCCTCGTCACGCGCATCGACACGCGGGGTCTCGTACGGGAGCAGGTCGGGGCGGAGCTCGAACCGTCTGCTGCGTCGGTTCAAGCGCTTGAACCGACCGTGCCGGAAAGCCCGCTCCAGGCGGTGTTCGTCAGCTCGCCGCCGGTCGCGCCGGTGCAGGAGCCCATGCGCTTGCCCGCCGAGCCTCAAGCACCGGGCGTGGCTCCTGAGGCGACGATGGAGCCGCTCACCGCCGACCTGCGCCGGCTGCACGTCACGGTGTCCCGCCGGTTCCTGGAGAAGCTCGCCGAGGCGCGCGACGCGCTTTCGCACGCCGAGGCGGGCGGGAGCACCGAGGCCGTCCTCGAGCGGGCGCTCGATGCGCTCCTCGCGGGTTACGCGAAGCGCAGGAAGGCACTCGTCGTGCGGCCCCGGACCGGACCGCGCCCCCCTTCCCGGACGCAGCCGCCGGCGCAGTCACCTCAGCAGGGCAAGTCGGACGAAGACGGGCGAGAGGAACTGTCGAATCCGCAAACGTGCCAGCCTCGCTCCTCGCGCCACGTCTCGGCGGCGGTCGAGCGTGCGGTGTGGATTCGAGACTTGGGGCGTTGCCAGTGGCCCGTCTCCGGCGATGGCCGGTGCGACTCCAGCCGCTTCCTCCAACTGGATCACGTTCTCCCGGTGGCTCGCGGAGGCCCTTCAACGCTCGAGAACCTCCGGCTCCTCTGCGGATTTCACAACAGGCTCGCAGCCCGCGAGGTCTTCGGAGAAGCGTGGATGGACCGGCGAATCGCGGAGGGCCGCTCAGGGTAACGCACCGGAAGCTGCGGATGGATGGGGGCGCGGTCGGGGTCGAGGTCGGGGTCAAGGTCGAGGTCGAGGTCGGGAGGTCGCGGTCGGGTTCGGGTTCGGGTTCGAGGTCGCGGTCGCGGTCGCGGTCGCGGTCGAGGTCGAGGTCGAAGGTCGGGGTCGCGGGTCGGGGTCGGGGTCGGGTTCGCGGTCGCGGTCGAACTCGCAAGTCGCGGTCTCGTTCCTCTCACCCGATCCCCAGCTCCCGCGCGAGGGCTTCGAGGAGCGCGGCCCGATGGGCGGCGCGAAACTTCCCGCGCCGGGCCTGTGCCTCCCTCGCCAGCGCGCGCGCGTCCTCCGCGGCACCCAGCGCGTGGGCGGCGCTCGCCGCGAGCAGCCAGCCGTCGGGGCTCGCGTCGAGGAGCCCTTCCACCCGGGCGAGCGCCGCGGGCGCTTCGCCGCAGCGGACGAGCAGCTCCACCTCTCCCAGTCTGGCCCCGACGCTCTCGGGCAGCTTCTCGAGCGCGGCGGCGAAGGCGGCGCGTGCCTCCGCGTCGCGGCCCGCGCAGAGGAGTGCCTCGCCCAGCCCACAGGCGCTGGCCTGGGAGGCCGAGCCCGCCACGAACTGCCGCGGCGTCTCCCGCGCGCCCGCGGCGAGCGCGGCGCGAAAGGAGGCCTCCGCCGCCGTCAGCGCCCGCTCCCGTCCCTCGCCGGAGAGGCCCGCGGCCTGCTGGAGGAGGGCGCGCCCGCGGAGGTGGTCGAGGTCGGGCCCGGGTCCCTCCGTGCGCCAGGCGCGCTCCACCGACTCCAGCGCGCGCTCGGCGTCCCCGCGCTCCAGCGCGGAGATGGCGCGCGCCAAAGCGAGCCGCAGGATGGAACGACCGGGCGGCTGACGTGGGAGCAACGCCCAGCCGCGCTCCGCTACCTCGGCCGCCTCGGCGAGCTCGCCCTCGAACACGAGCTGCAGCGCGAGCTCGCCACGGGGGGTGACGCTGTCCGGCTCGAGCGCGCAGCGCCGGCGCAAGAGCGCCACGTTGCGGTCCCGCTTGCCGCGCTGCGCGCGCACCTCCGCCACGTATCCAAGGTGAACGATGTCGACGTCCAGGTCGGCGAGGCGCATGCCGCGGGAGGCGAGCCAGTCGGAGACCGATTCGTGGACGAGGCCCGTGTACCGGAGGTCGGCCGTGCGGCGGAGGAGACGGGGCAGCCGGATGGGCGAGCCCTGACGGGCGCTCCCGGCCACCACCTCGGCGAGCGGCGCGTCGAGCCGCGCGGCGTCATGAAGGCGGAGGGTGCCACAGTCGAAGGTGGCGCCCTCGAGCGCCGCGCGCAGCCGCACACCGGCGCCGGGCGCGAGCCGCTCGTCCGCGTCGAGGACGAGCGCGAACTCTCCCGTGGCGAGCGCGAGCGAGGCGTTGCGCGCCGCCGAAAAGTCGTCCTCCCAGGGGGCGAAGCCCACGATGGCGCCGGCCTCGCGCGCGATACTCGCGGTGGCGTCGCGGCTCCCCGTGTCGATCAGGACGACCTCGTCCACGACTCCTGCGACCGATTCCAGGAGCCCGGGCAGCAGCTCCGCCTCATCGCGCGCGATGACGCACAGCGAGAGGCGCGGCACGGCGAACGGGGCTACTTCGCCACCGGCTTGGAGGGCGCCGGCTCCTTGACCGCGGGCTCCACGACGTCGTCCTTGTCCTTCAGGGCCTTGCGGAAGCTGTTCAGGCTCTCACCCAGTCCCTTGCCGAGCTGCGGCAGCTTGCTCCCGCCGAAGAGCACCAGGACGACGAGGAGGATGAGGAGCATCTCGGGCATGCGGAGTCCGAACATGGGGGATCCTTGGAACGAGTTCTGCGCTGGCGCGAGATTCTCGCACCCTTTCACACTGGAACGCAGCTACGAAGCCGCCTCTTCCAGCGCCACGGCGGCCAGCCGCCGAGCGTCGAGCACCCGCACGCCGCGGGAGGCGTCGACCAGCCCTTCGCGCTCCAGCCGGGTGAGGCAGCGGGACAGCGTCTCGGGGCGCATGCCGAGCAGGCGAGCTACCGTCTGCTTCCGGACGGAACCGGGGCGGTCGGACAGGAACGGCCCGTGGGCGAGCGCGAAGCGTGCGACGCGCGCCATGCAGTCGCCCTGGCGGTAGTTCACCTCGTCGCGCTGCAGTCGCGACTCCCCGAGCATGAGGTCGAGGACAGCCCGGGCGGGGCTCGTCTCGGGCCCGATCCACTGGGCCATCGCGGTGCCCGGTATGCCGCAGAGCCGGGTCCGGGAGAGCGCCCGCACCTCGGTGAGGGAGGTGTCGCCGTGCACCGCCTCGGTGCACAGCAGCGACCCGGGCCCGCGCACGGAGAGGAGCAGCTCGGCGCCCTTGGGGCTCACCGCTGCCAGCGAGACGAACCCCTCCTTGACGAAGTAGACGGTACTGGGCCGCTCGCCCTGCGCGCAGACCGTGGCGCCGGCTTCACGCGTCACCGGCGTGAGGCGGCAGCGCCCCTGGGAGGCCACCCCCAGCGAGCACACGCTGCAGTCGTTCACCGGCGAATTCGAGAGCACGCAGCCTCCAGGGTCGAGCCGATCGGGGATCCTTCGGGCCGGCCCTGCGCGCCGGGAGGGGTCTCTTCGGAGGCTCTCAGGGTAAGATTCGCTCGGCAGGTCGTACTGCATGTGCCAGGCCCGCAGATCCAGGGCAGATCGACGCAGGAAGTGCGTCTTGGCCTGGATCAAGTCGAGGGTACGCAACCTTTGCGAGGAGTGCGAGTCATGGACAGGGTCGCTCGCATCCAGAGGCAGCTCGTCGCAGGCGTGACGCCCCTCGCGGCCGAGCAGGTCAGCCTGGCTGCTGTCGCGGGCCGCTTCCTGGCGGCGCCGGTCCTGGCGAGGCGTCCGGCTCCACCCTTCACGTGCTCGGCCATGGACGGCTTCGCGGTGAGGTCGGCCGACGTTCCCGGGCCCACCTGGCTCGCCGTCGGCCCGACGCTGTACGCGGGCGATCTCCCCGGCCCACCGCTCGGGGAGCGCGAGGCTGGCCGGATCTTCACGGGCGCGCCCCTGCCGCCGGGTGCCGACGCGGTGGTGCGCGGGGAGGCGGCGCGCGAGGACGACGGCGCGGTGAGCTTCGGCGCGGCGGCCCGCCCCGGCGAGAACGTCCGCCTGGTGGGAGAGGACGTGGCGGCGGGCGGCGTCGCGCTGCCCGCGGGGTTCCGCCTGGGACCGCGGCAGCTCGCCCTGCTGGCCGCGGTGGGCGCGGAGGCGATCGCGGTGGTGCGGCGGCCGCGGGTCGCCCTGCTCACCACCGGCGACGAGATCGTCTCCGGCCGGACACCCGACTCGAACGGCGCCGGGATCGAGGCCGCCCTGCGCGCGCTGGGTGCGCAGGTGGAGCGGCGCGCCGCCCGCGACGACCGGGAAGAGATCGCCCGCGCCGTGCGAGAGCTCCTTGCGAGCGCGGACGCGCTGGTGACCGTCGGCGGGGTCTCGGTGGGCGCACGCGACCACGTGGCCGCTGCGGTGGCGTCGGCGGGCGCCGAGGTCGAGGTCCACGGGGTGCCCATGAAGCCGGGCAAGCCGTTCCTGTTCGCGCGCGCGGGTGGAAAGCCGATCTTCGGCCTCCCCGGGAGCCCCTCCGCCTGCCTGGTGGCGTTCGAGGTGATGGCGCGGCCAGCCCTCCTGCGGCTCGCCGGCGCGGCCCGGCTCTTCCGCCGGGCGCTGCGCCTTCCGCTCGCGGAAGCGGTGGAGGGGCGGCCCGGGCGAGCTCGCTTCCTGTGGGCGCGGCTGGAGGAGGGCGGGGCCGTGCGGCCGGTGGGGCGGGAGGCGGCGCAGGTGCGCGGGCCAGCGCTGGCGGACGCGCTCCTCTGCGTTCCGGAGAAGGCGGGCCTCCTGGCCGAGGGCGAGCTCGCGGAGTGCTGGCTCCTGGAGGACGACGCCGCGTGACGCGAATCCTCGCCTTCTCCGGCGCGAGCGGGGCGGGCAAGACGACGCTCCTCGTGAAGCTCATCCCGGCCCTCCGCGCACGGGGCCTCACCGTGGCGGCGATGAAGCGCTCGGGCCATCCGCACGCCTTCGACCGCCCGCGCAAGGACAGTGCTCGCCTGCGAAGGGCGGGCGCGCTGGCGGTCGCGCTGCGCGGTCCCGACGAGGTGGCCTACTTCGGTCCGGCTCCGCCGGGAGGGCTGCGCGGGCTCGCGGCCATGCTCCCTGCGGTCGATCTCATCCTCGCCGAGGGCTTCAAGGGGGAGCCGGTGGCGCGCATCGAGGTGCGCCGCGGCGAGGTGGACGGGACGTTCCTCTGCGCGAGCGACCGCCGCGTCATCGCGGTGGTGAGCGACGGCGCGCCGCCGCGCCCGCTGCCGTGGTTCACGGCGGGAGAGGTGGAGGCGCTCGCGGAATTCGTGGCGCGCTTCGCGCGCGGGGAGGGGCGGCTCAGCGGCCGTACGCCGCGGTCGCCCGCCGGGCCGGACCAGCCTCGTCGAGGGCCCGCCGGATCCGCACCGTCGCCTCGTCCGCGGCGGCCTCGCAGCGGGCGTGCAGGATCCTGAGCTCCGCCAGGCGGGCCGGAGCGATCGTGCCCTCGCCCGACGCGGCGGCCTGGGCGCATCCGCGGGCGAGCTCGTCCAGGGCTGCCGAGGCGGCGATGCCGTCGTCTGCGGCGAGGAGCCGCTCGACGACGAGCAGCGATGCTTCCATCACGTCGGCGATCACCGCGCCCCCGCTCCGGCGCGCTCCGCCGAGAGCTGCCGCACCGCGATGGAGAAGCCCTCTGCCACCGGCATGAAGACGCGCTCTGCCTCGCGGACCAGCTTGGCCTCGCGGCGCGCGTTGGCGCTGAGGAGCCGGCCGCACACGAACTGGTAGACCTGGCCGAGGTTCTTGCCGAGCTCGGGGTAGCGGTGCGTGTCGAAGCTGCTGTCCAGCTCGACCACGATGTCGGTCGCCTTGGCAAGCGCGACGTTGGCCTCCTGCGAGCGCCCGCTCTCCAGCGAAGCCGTGGCGGTGCGCATGTGCCGCAGGGCGGCTTCGAACAGGAGCACCATCAGGCGCTCTGGGGAAGCGGTCTCGTTCTGGGCGGCCGCGTAGCGGCGGGTCGGGTTCATGGTCGTGCTCACTTGCTGTTGCTCATGGAAGCCATCTGCTGGGTGAGGAAGTTCCCGCTCGCCTTGAGGCCGCTCACCACGCTCTCCATGGCGGTGAACTGAGCCACCAGGCTCGCCCGGAAGGAGTCGATGCGGTGCTGGATGTTGGCTGCCTGCGTGTCCATGTCCTTCACCCGCTTGGTGAGCCCGTTCCCGTCGCTGACGAGGAGCCCGGAACCGGAGGCGGTGTAGGCCGCGACGAGGCTGGTGGCGAGCTTGCCGACGCCGCCCGCCGGGTCGGAGAAGAGAGCGTTCAGCGCGGCGGGATCGCGGGCCATCGCCTTGGTGAGCGCGGCGGAGTCCACCGAGAGGGTACCGTCGCGGCCGGTCTTGAGCCCGGCGTCGGCGAGGGAGCGCACCGTGGAGAGACCCGCCACCTGGCTCGAGCCGAGCTTCTGGAGGGCGGACTGGAGGCTGCGGACCACCGAGTCGCCGGCCAGCGTCTTCGAGCGGTCGGTGTCCTTGCTCGGGCTGAGCTGCCCCTGCACCAGGGACATGACGCTGTTGTAGGCGTCGGCGAACGTCTTCAGCTTGGCCTGGGTGGCGTCCGGATCATTCGCGATGGAGAGCGTCTCGGCCGGTCCCCCGGCCGACTTCAGCGTGAAGGCGACGCCGGGCAGCGCGTCCGCGACCACGTTGGAGGGGCGGGTGAACGACAGGCCGTCGAGGGTGAAGGTCGCGCTGGTGGGCGGCTTCGAGACCACGTCCGCGCCTGCGGTGGGGTCCACCCCGGTGCCCGCGTCGGGCGTGAAGCCGACGCTCATGGGGGTGCCGGTCTGCATGGCGGTGATGGAGAGGTACTTCTTCGTCCCGTCGTCGAGCACGACCGCCGAGACCGGGGCGCCGCTCTGCCGGATGCCGAAGGCGATGTCCGCCAGCGACGCGCCGGGCGTGACGGGGATGCTGTAGGAAACGGGCGGCGGGACCGCGTTGGGGTCGCCGGCGCTCAGCGTGAAGGTGCCGCCGTGGAGGGTGTCGGTGGGCGCAAGCCCGGTCGAGCGCCACTTGGCCGCGGTCGCCAGCGACTGAACTTGGAGGTCGTACGCCCCGGCCGTGCCGGAGGAGCCGGGGACGGCGGTGAAAGACGTGTTGCTGGAGACCGTCTTCAGGCCCAGTGCGCCCCCGGTGGAGAGGTCGTTCGCGGCTGTCTGCAGCGCGGCGAGCTTGGAGGTGAGCGTGGCGAGGGTGGAGATCTGCAGGTTGAACGCCGACTGCTTGGCCTTGAGGAGGTCGAGCGGCTTCTGCTCCAGCGCCACCAGCTTGTCGATGATGGAGCTCGAGTCGATGCCGCTCGCGAGGCCGCCGACCGTGAACAGAGGATCCGCCATGGCGACCTCCCGAGAAAAGGCCGCCCCAGGGCTACGAAGCCAAGGGGCGGCCGAAGGGGACTGCTACGCTTCCGGGATCGGACTACCCGAGCAGCTTGAGGGCCATCTGCGGGAGCTGGTTCGCCTGGCCGAGCACCGAGACGCCGGCCTGGGCGAGGATCTGCGAGCGCGACAGGTTGGAGGTCTCCTCGGCCACGTTGACGTCGCGGATGCGGCTGTCGGCGGCGGAGAGGGACTGCGAGAAGGACTGGATGGTGTCGATGACGCCCTGGAACCGGTTGCCCACCGCGCCGAAGTCGGCGCGCTTGCTGGAGACGGTGCTCAGCGCGGAGTCGATGCTGGCGAGGGCGGCCTGGGCACCCGTGGCCGAGGACAGGTCGAGAGTCGAGAGGCCGAGGCCGCTGACCGTCGCGTCGGTCAGGCTGACGCTGAGCCGGTCGTCCGAGGTGTTGCGGATGCCGACCTGGAAGGTGAGGGGGGTCGCGCTGCCCGTGTTGAGCAGCTTCACGCCGTTGTACTCGGCGGTGTTGGCGGTGCGGTCGATCTCGGAGGAGAGCGCCTTCGCCTCGGTGGCGATGTAGGCGCGCTCGGAAGTGCCGACGCCGTCCGAGGCGGACTGCATGGCGAGCTCGCGGAGGCGGGTGAGGATGTTGGTGGTCGAGTTCAGCGCCGCCTCGCCCGTCTGCAGCACCGAGAGGCCGTCGTTCGCGTTGCGGCCGGCCTGGTTGTAGCTCTTCACCTGGGCCTCGAGGTTCGTGCTGATGCCGAGGCCGGCGGCGTCGTCGCCCGCCTTGGTGATGCGCATGCCGGAGGACAGCTTCGACATGCTCGCCTCGAGCATGTTCTGCGTCTTGTTGAGGTTCCGCTGCGCGTCGAGGGAGGCGAGGTTGGTGCGAATCGAGAGTGACATGGGTTCTCCTGGTTTAGGGGCGACCCTTGTGTTCGCCCTCAACCCTCTCTTCGGCGCGCCTTCGCGAAGCGATAAGCCTGTGCCGCAAGCGAAATGTGCGTGAACAGGCGCCGACGTGCGCAGGCGCTGGCGTGCAGCGCGAGGAGCGGCGAGGCGGGCTCCCCGTGCGCGGTGACCTCCACCGCCTGGACGCTCACGAGCCCCTCGCTGCCGTCCGGCCAGGCGGCGAGCAGCGCCTCGGCAGCGGCGCTCCATGGGAGCGTGGCGCGCCCGCCGAAGCGCTCGCCGCCAACCTCCACCTCGATGAAGGGCAGCTCGCCGCGGATCCGGATCGGCGCCGCCGGCCCCGGCGGGCCCGCGCGCCGGATGGCGAGCTCCAGGCCGTCGGCCAGGCGGAGCGCCAGCATCGCCTTGGGCGTCGCGGCGCCGACGATCGACCGCGCCTCGGCGAGCCGTCGCTCGAGCTCCTGCAGCGGCACCACCTCGCGCAGGAACCCGCCCCCGCCGTCGGCGAACAGGAGCGCCGCCTGGCCCGGGCCCGCGAGGGAGACGCGGCACTGGAGGAAGGAGGCTGGCCAGGCGCGCAGCCCGCGCCGCTCGCCGCCCTGGAGGGAGAGGTCCGGAGCGTCCGGGTCGGGCGTGAAGCGGCGAGGCCGGGAGGCGAAGCGCCGGAGCGCGTAGGACCGCAGGCCTCGTCCCGTGGGCACGAGCACCCTGCCGCCAGCCTGGATCGCCACCGGGCACGGCGTAAGGGGGTCGCGCAGGAGCGCGGTGAGCTTCAGGAGGCGCGCGGCGAGTGGGCGCGCCGCCGGCCGCGGCGCATGGATGGCCATGGGCTCTCCCGCGTGCGCGCGGGCCACCACCACGCGGATCGCCTCGTCCCCCCCCACCTCTCGGCACGCCGGTCGCCGCCCGGGCGAGAGGCTGACGAGGAGCGCCTCCTGGACCTCCACAGGCTGACCGGCGAGCGAGGCAGTTGCGGCGCGCGCCCCAGGCGCCTCCACCGCCTCGGGGAGCACGAGCAGCGCGCGGCTCGGGTGCGGCCCGGGGAGGCGGCGGGCCACCTCGATCCAGCGCGGGTCGAGCGCGGCCACAGCGGCGCCGAGGGGACCACCTCGAGCGCCCTCGAGCGCGGCCGCGGCGCCGAGGAGGGCGAGAGCGCGCACCTCCGCCTGGACCGGCCACGCGCCCTGGCCGAGGAGGGCGCCGCTGGGTGAGCGCACCTCGTACCGCGCGCCCGACGGCACCGGCGTGAGCGCCAGCTTGCCGTCGGCCGCCTCCAGGGCGAGCTTCCCCCGGACCGCCGGCAGGACGACGCGCGGCATTCCCGGCCCGACCGCCTCCAGCCAGCGGCGAGGGGAGGAGCGATCCTGGAGCGCCGCGACGGAGCGCCGCACCGCAGCGGCGCAGGCGAGCGCGAGAGCCCGGCCCTGGGCGAGCACGGCCGCGAGGTCGTCGGCCGGCGCCCCGCCCCGGGACAGGCGCAGCGCCCGGTCCACGTGGGCGGCGGCCCCGGGGACGAGCCCGGCCCACCCGGAGAAGAACACGTCCACGCCGGAGAGCGACCGCGCCGAGGTTCCGCCCGCGAGGAGCGCCGCCAGGGCGTCGAGCGGCGCCGGCGCGCTGCCGCCGCTCAGCAAGGTGAGGGCGAGGGCGGCGAGCGGAGACGCGGCGGAGGAGGCGAGGTGCCGGGCCACGGCGGGGAGGAGCGCGCCGCGGCTCTCCTCCAGAGCGTCCCAGGCGTCCGATGCGAACACGCCGGCCAGGAGCGCTCCGAAGGCGACCGCGCGATGGACGGAGGCGCCGTCCCTCCGGAGGCGGGCCGGGTCGAAGAGGGCGGCGCGCAGCGGCACACCGGCCTCGACCAGCGCAGCCTGGATTCCTTCGAGCCGCTCCTGCAAGAGCCCCAGCTCCACGGTGGAGAGGTCCGGCCCGACCAGCACCAGCGCCTCGAGCCCGGCCGCGACCGGGATGGCGATGACGCCCTGCACCAGGGCTCGGCCTCGCGCAGCCCGGAACGGCGGAGGCAGCCCCAGCGCGTGCGAAAGGGAGGACCAGCGGCGATGGTAGCGGAGGCCCGTGACGCCCGGCGGATCGCCATCCAGCCCGGGCCGGCGAAAGCTGGCGTGGAGCAGGACCGGGAGGAGCCTCGCCGCCGCGACCGTCCTCGCGGGCAGGTGCCGCGGAAGACGGTGCGCGCGCTCGCGCAGCACCGCCGTCAGCGCCCGGCGATCGATCTCGCCGAAGGGACCAGCGGCGCGAGGGGTCACCGGAGATAATCGAGCAGACTCAGCTTGAACGACTGCGCGGTCGCGGAGAGGGACGCCTGGAGCGCAGTCTGCGTGCGGCTGAGGTCGATCGAGGATTCGATCACGTCCGCGTCGGTGAGCTTGCCCGATTGTACCTTGGCGGCGTCGGAGGCGGCCTGGCTCGCGGTCACGGCGGCGTCGAAGGCGTTCATGCCGACCCCGGCCTGCGAGCGGGCGGTGGCCACCTGGGCGATGCCGGTGTCGAGCCCGGTGAGGGCCGCCTGGACGCCTGTAGGGTCGTTCGCGGCGAGAGCCGCCTGAAGGCTCTCGAGGGTCCCGAGCACGTCGGTGCCGCTGGCCGGGCCGCCGGCGGGGTTCGCGCCCTTGAGGGCCACGTCGGCGCGGATGCTGGCGGCCTGGTAGACGCCGGGCGCGACCTCCACCTGCCGCACATTGGCGTCGCCACCGTAGTTGCCGGCAGCATCGAACGGCGCGGCGCCGTCCTGGGTGCCGCCAAAGACGTAGCGGCTTCCCACCTTCGCGTTCATGGCGGCGACGATGCCGCCGAGGAGCCCTCCCACCTCGGCGGCCCCGCCGGCGAGCTGGGCCGCGGGATAGC
>JBBQEB010000036.1:0-26874 GCA_038320275.1 Myxococcales bacterium
GCGACGCGTAAGAACATGCCACGTCGCCAGGAGCGCGGTCGTGGAAAGAGCGGCACCGGGCTGTGCGCCCGCGCGCAGGCCCCGTCCGGCGCCCTGCGATTCGGGCGAATGACGGGGGTGCCCGCGCGGTTCAGCGCAGCGATACCGCCGGAGCGAGCTTCGGCGATTGCGGCACGCGCAGGCCGGTCGCCTCGGCGCGCGCCCGGGTGGTGGCCTCCAGCGCAGAGGCGTCGAGGGCGGCGGCTCCCAGCAGCCCCGACAGCGCCTCGGGGTCGAGGCGGGAACCGTCGGCGAAGACGGCTCCAAGGAAGGAGCCGCTCTCCTTGGCGGCCCACCAGCCCTTCGGGCTGCGCGAGGCGAGGAGCGCCTGGGCGTCGGCGGCGAGGAGCGAGGCGCGCAGCGCGTCGGCCGACTCGAGCAGCGGGTCGCGCTCCAGGATGAAGAGCTCCAGCTCCTCCGGCCCGATCGGACGGCCAAAGGCGCGCTCCAGGACGGGCTTCGCGGCGGCGCCCGCACGATTCGCGGGAAGGCGCGAACGGGCCACCTCCACCAGGATGCGCGCAGCCTGCGTCCTCGCCTCGTGGAGGCGCCGGGCCGCGGAGGCGCGCACCAGCGGCCGGAGCTGCGCCGCCTCCAGCCCGGCGCGCTCGGTGAGCCACCCCGGATCGGACGCGAGGTCGGCAAACAGCTCCGCCCAGGTCTCGCTCGTCACACCGCCCAGCCGCCGGAGCTCGAGCGAAGGCGTCGTGATGCGGGTGTAGAACACGGCCGCTCCCAGCTCGTGCAGCAGTCCGCGCAGTTCGGGGATCGATCCCGAAGGGGCGAACGCGACGCGAACGCCATCCGGCACGCGCACCGGCAGGGCCAGCGCGCGCGGGTCCTTTCCGGGCCGGGCGGAGAGGTCGAGCACGACGCCCGGGCGCCCCTCGAGCTCGAGCCCCAGCGAGGCGAGGGTGGCCTGCGCGTCGGGCACGAAGCGCGATGCTGGATAGGCGTGTACGTCCTCGCCCGCCCGGAGCAGGCGCGGCAGGTCGCGGCCGTGCAGCTCCCCGAGCGCGATGCCGAGCTCGGTGCGGGCCAGCTCGCCCAGGATCGCCCGGTAGGTTGCGTCGGTGCCGGCGAGGACCGCCTCCGCCAGCGCGGCGAGCCGCTCGGGCGCGGCGAGGCGAAGCTCCGCAGCGGCGGCCAGGAGCGAAGGGTATCCGAGCCGCCGCGCCACGGCGCCCAGCTCGTCGAGATGTGCCTGGACTGCGGGGGCGCGGCGTCGCTCGGCGTCGAGCCAGCCCTTCTCCAGCAGGACCCGGCGCACGGGGTCGCGCTCGCGCGCGAGGAGCCCGCCCGCGCTCGAGGCCGGGACCGCCTTGCCTTCCCAGCTGAGCGCCGAAGGCGCCGCGGCCAGGCGGCCGGAGGAGGCGGCGGAGCCGCGGGATAGCTCCTCCCCCAGCAGAAAGGCCTGGAGCAAGGACAGCGCCCGTCGCTCGTCGCCCTGCGCCCGGTCCCGCTCGCGCTTCACGAAGGCGAGGGTCTCGGGGGTGAAGAGGGCCTCGTGTCTCGCGACGATAGGTCCAATCTCGGGGGGCTTTCCCGCCGTCCACGCAACCCACAGCGCCTCGCCCTCCGCGGTGAGGAGCGCCTCGACCTCCTCGCGGATGCCGGCCAGTCGGCCGTTCGCGGAAGGGGATGGACCGTCCGTTCCGGCCGCCGCGCCCGGACCCGCGGCTGCCGCCTGCGGGGGCGCCTCCGCCCGCGGCGCCTCCCCGCCATGCGCGCAGGCGAGGGTGAGCGCGAGGAGGGCAGGGAGAAACGAGGTCGTCTTCACGGGACGGATGGTACTCGACAACCCGCGGCCCGGCGCGGGGCGTCTGCCCCTGGAACACGTCCGCCCGCGCCTGCGCGGGTGACCGCCCTACGACATCGACGAAGTGGTGTCCGGCAACCGTCCTCCCGCGCCCGCGCGGGTGACCGCCGTTCCGGCCTCGCACTAAGGTGTGTCGATGGAACGTCGAGAGGCCGCCCGCGCCCGGGCCCGGCTGCACGCCGCCCTGCGCGAGCGCTTCGCCGCGCTGGGCTACGAGGAGGTGGAGACGCCCTGCCTCGTGCCCGCGCCCGGGATGGAGCCGCACATCCAGGCCTTCGAGGCGGCCTTCCTGCCGGAGGGCGGAGGCGCCGGCCAGCCGCTGTACCTGCACACCAGCCCCGAGTACGCCATGAAGCGGCTCCTCGCGGATGGGTTCTCGCGCATCTTCCAGCTCGCGCGCGTCTTCCGGAACGGCGAGGTGAGCGCTACGCACAATCCCGAGTTCACCATGGTGGAATTCTATCGGGCCGGCACGGACTACCGGGGCATCATGGCGGACCTGGAGGAGCTCGTGGCACACGCCGCGCGCGCGGTCGCCGGGGGCACCCGCGTCGGGGGCGAGGTTCAACGCGCGGTCGGCGCGGGCGGTCCGCCGCTGCCGGGCGGAACTCTCGATCTCTCGCCGCCGTTCCAGCGCCTGACGGTCGCCGAGGCGTTCAGGTCGTTGGCGGGGGTGGACCTCGCCGCGTGCGGGGACGACCCGGAGCGGCTCCGCGCCGAGCTCGTGCGCGCCGGGCTCAATCCCGGCCAGCCGGATGACAGCTTCGACGACCTCTTCTTTCGGGTGTTTCTCGAGCAGGTGGAGCCGCGGCTCGGGGTCGGGCGGCCGACCTATCTCGTCGATTGGCCTGCCTCGATGGCGGCGCTGGCGAGGCTGCGCGCCGACGACCCGCGCTGGGCGGAGCGCTTCGAGCTCTACGCGGGTGGGCTCGAGCTCGCCAATGGCTTCTCCGAGCTGACCGACGCCGCCGAGCAGCGTCGGCGATTCGAGGAGGAGAAGAGGGTCCGGCGGCGGTTCGGGCGGGAGCCGTACCCGGTCGACGAGAGGTTCCTGGCCGCGCTGCCGCGGATGCCGGAGGCAGGCGGCGTTGCGGTCGGCCTGGATCGTCTCCTCATGCTGCTGGTGGGCGCGAGGTCGATCGAGGAGGTGCTGCTGTTCCCGGCGGCGGGGTTCGTGGGGGGGTGAGCGCGGGAGGGCGTGGCGTGGGGGGCGCGAGCTGCGAGGACATCGTTTCGAGTTCGCGGTCCGCGCAGCGCTCGGCCGGCCAGCTTGGTGGCCAAGGGCCAGGCCGGGGCGCGACGGTGCGCTCGCGCGGCGCCCATCAACGGCGTGTTTTGCATTGAATCACGAGGGCCCGGGGCGCGTCGGTGCTCTCGCCGACCTCACCGACACCCTGTTCCTGGCGCATTCGCCGAGGCCGCCCTTGAAGGACGCCGCGTCGGCGTGCGCCCGGGCAGGCCATGTCCGTGTCCAGCCCACCTTGGCGACATGAATGGACGCGTGAAGGTGGCGCGGGCCGAGGGCTCTCTCGAGCGCTGGGCGCCGCGACTGGGCCGGGTGCAGCTGCAGCGGCAGTGGACGCTGGACGAAGAGGGAGAAGGAGATCTCGAGTCGTGGCTCGTCGGCGATGCCAGGTATCGTGGCCGGCTGGTTCTCGCGGTGCGCTCGCTCGAGCCGGCCGCCGGGTGGCCGCGCGAGGGGGCGTGGTTCTGGGAAGCGCCGCCCTGGGCCGACCGGCTGGGTGAGCTCACCGGCCCATCCTGCAGCGTGGAGAGGGCGCACGCGCTCCTCCTCGACGGCATCGCGCCCGCTACGCTGCTGTACGACGTGGTCGATGGGGAGGAGGACGAGGAGGAGAAGCGCCCGGAGCGCTGGACGCCCTGCCTCCCGGACGCCCTCGCGTCACGGCTTGCGGAGCGCGCCGCCGGCGCGGTCGAGGCGCTCGCCCGCGCCAAGGGGCTGGAGCTCGCAGCGCGACCGGAGCCCGTCGCCGTCGCCCGCGGGAAGGGTTGTCACGAGGCTTGCGGCGTGGCTGTCGTCGGCTGGACCGCGCTGCGAGTCGCGCTCGCCGCCTCGTGGGGCGGCGCACCTGCCCTCGTCCTGGCGCACATCTCAGCCGACGAGTGCGAGGAGCTCGACATCCCTGTCGCGTCCCAGCACCCGGCACTCTGGCTCTTCCCCTTTGCCGGCACCGCAGCGGCCCCGCGCCTGGTGGTGAATCTCCAGGGAGCCGTACGTCTTCCGGATGTGGACGATGCGCAAACGGGGTGGGTCGGAGGCGGTTCAAGCGCTTGAACCGCACGCGCAGTCTTACCCGAGCAGCGCAACGTGGGTGCGCTCGATGGAATCGGGCGCTCCTCGACGAACGCGGTCGTCAAGTCCTCGCTGGCCGGGTCACGGCGTCGCGGGGGCGGGTCCCATGGTGGATGCCCACCGAACGCTGCAAGGTGGTGCCGCGAATTCAAGGGCCTGAGGAACGCCTGGTCCCCCCCGCCGCTCCACGGACAGGCGCCCGCCCCAGGCCGAAATAATCCCCTTGCGCCGCCCGTAGGAGGGCGAAAGGAGACCCACATGCTCTGCCCATACTGCCGCACCGAGAACCGCCCTGGCGCCGTGAAGTGCGCCGCCTGCGCGAGCTGGATGGTGGAATCGCCGCCCGTCCGGGAGTGGTATCGGTCGCGCGACAACCGCATGGTGGCGGGCGTCTGCCGCGGGATGGCCCGGCGCTTCGGCATGCCCATCGCCGCCCTGCGCCTCGCCTTCCTCCTGGCGCTGTTCCTCGGCGGCTGGGGCATCGTCGTCTACGTCGCGCTCTGGATCGCGATGCCGCTCGACCCGGTGGTCGCCCTCCTCCCGGCCGGCACTCCCCCCCCGCCGCCGCAGCAGACCATCCCTCCACCTCACGCGGCGTAGGGCCGCCTGTCAGGGCGCGCGCCCGGCCGCCCCCACGATCCCCGTCTCCACCGCCGGGGGCCCCTCGCCCTCGACCCTGCCCAGGAGCCGAAGCAGGCCGTCGAGGATGGTGATGGGGTGCGGGGGGCAGCCCGGGATGTAGAGGTCCACGGGCACTCCGGGAATGGCGCCGTCCACGCCGTCGTTGGCGACCGGGCTGCCGGCGAAGGTGCCGCCGGAGATGGCGCAGGCACCGGCGGCGATCACGAGCTTGGGCGCGGGCACCGCCTCGTAGGTCCTCCGCAAGGCGAGCAGCATGTTGTCGGTGACGGGGCCGGTGACGACGATCCCGTCGGCGTGGCGCGGCGAGGCGACGAAGCCGATGCCGAAGCGGGAGAGATCGAACTGGATGTTGCCGGCCGCGTTGAGCTCCGCCTCGCAGGCGTTGCAGCCGCCCGCCGAAACCTGCCGCAGCCGGAGCGAGCGCCCGAAGAGCTTCCGCATGCGCGCGTCGAGGGCTCGCGCGAGCCTGGGCTCGTCGCCCTTCACGAGGAGCTCCTCGCGCGTGCGCATGGAGAGCCGGTAGTCGCGCGTGAAGGTGATGGCGCCCTCGGGGCAGGCCTCGGCGCAGCCCGGGCAGAAGGCGCAGCGGCCCAGGTCGAGCGCCATGGTCGGCAGGCCCGCGTCCACCAGCGCGCCCGAGGGGCAGGCGTCGGCGCAGGCACGGCAGCCGTCGGGGCAGCGGGACGGGTCGAGCACGGGACGCCCGCGGAAGCGGGCCGGGAAGCGCGCCGGCCCGTCGGGATAGTCCAGCGTCTGCCCGCCCAGCCGGAGCCGCGCCCTCAGGATCTCGATCACAGGTCGTGCCCCGCGTAGGAGAGGTTGAAGCTCTTGTTGCAGAGCGGGAAGTCGCTGATGGCTTCCCCCCGCAGCGCCAGGGCGAGCCCCATCCAGTTGTGGAAGGAAGGGTCCTTCACCTTGTAGCGCGCGAAGCGGCCTTCACCGTCCGTCACCGCTACGTGGGCGATCTCCCCGCGCCAGCCCTCCACCAGCGACACCGCCAGCCGGCCGGGCCTGAGCGGGGGCAGGGTGGCGCGCACGGGCCCGTCCGGAAGGCGGCGCAGGAGCGAGCTCGCGAGCTCGGCGCTCCGCTCCGCCTCCAGGAACCGCACCCAGGCCCGGGCGTGGACGTCCCCCGCCTCACCCAGCGCCACCTTCGCGTGCGCTGGGCTCTCGCCAGGGGCCGGGTGATCCCGCCGGACGTCGCGCCCCACTCCGCAGGCGCGCGCGGCCGGCCCGACGAGCCCGAGCTCGCGGCAGCTCTCGGGCGAGATGGCGCCGGTGCCGTCGGTGCGGTTGCGGGCCGACGGCGAGCGGAAGAAGAGCTGGACCGGACCGCGGACCGCTGTCATGGACTCCTCCACCACGCCCGCCAGCCGCCCGGCGTCGGCTGGGCTCAGGTCGAAGCGGACGCCGCCGGGGACGAGCAGCCCCTTGCCGAGCCGGTTGCCACAGAGCTCCGCGCTGGCGTTGAGGAAGCGGGCCCGGAGCGCGCCGCAGGCGCTGGCGGTGGGCAGGAAGCCCACGTCCCCGGCCAGCATCCCGAGGTCTCCCACGTGGTTGGCGAGCCGCTCCAGCTCGAGCGCCACCGCGCGGAGCGCCTCCGCCCGCGGAGGCGCTTCCTCCCCGGCGAGCGCCTCCATGGCGCGGCAGAAGGCGAGCCCGTGGCCGATGGCGGTGTCGCCCGCGATCGACTCCATCACGGAGGGCGTTCTCAGGTGAGGCCCGCCGAGCAGCGAGCGCTCCACGCCCCGGTGCTGGTAGCCGAGCACGATCTCGAGGTGGAAGACGTGCTCGCCGTGGCAGGAGAAGCGAAAGTGCCCCGGCTCGATGACGCCCGCGTGCACCGGCCCCACCGCCACCTCGTGCAGCTCCGCGCCCTCCATGCGGAAGAAGGGGTCGTCACCCGGGATGCCATCCGCAGGAGCGCCGGGAGCGCTTGCGAGCGCTCCGGGGAGGGGATGCTCGAAGCGCACGCGCTTCAGCCAGGGGTGCCCTTCAGGGACGACGCCGTACTGCTCCCACAGCTCGCGCTCGAAGAGCTGCGCCGCCGGCCACTCGGCCGAGATCGAGGGCCAGCTCCCGCCCACCTCGGTGGAGAGCAGGTCGAGCCGGCTCTCTGCGTCCCGGGCGACGACGCCGGTCACCAGCACGCCCCTGCCTGCGCTCTCCCGGCCGAAGAGCGCGCACAGCCGCCCGCCCTCCGCCAGGCCTGCGCAGAGCGCCTCCTGGAAGGCGGGGACCGGCAGGAGCGGCACCTTCTCGATGCCGACCGACTCGCCGTTGCGCACGCCGAGGGCGGCGCTCACGGGGCACCTCCCACCCGCGCGGCCGCCGCGTCGAACAGGTCGCGCAGCCCCTGCGGCAGGTGCAGGCCGAGGAGGAGCACGATCGCGAGGAGCACCAGCGGTGGGCCGGCGCTGAGCGCTTTGTCCTCCTGGCCGGGCACGAGCGGCGCGGCGCTCGCGTCTCCCTGGACCACCTGCAACACCGTCGCCCCCATGGCGACGAAGATGATCGAGAGGAAGGCGAGGAAGAGGCCTCCGACGAGGAAGCGGCCACCGCCGAGCGCGCCGTTGAGGATGGTGAGCTCGCTGAAGAAGACGCTGAACGGCGGTGAGCCGGTGATCGCCAGGAAGCCGGCCAGGAAGAGCGGCCCGGAAAGCGGGAGCCTGCGGGCCGCGCCGCGCACGTCCTCCACCCGCCTCGAGCCGTAGGAGCGGTGGATGTTCCCGGCGGCGAGGAAGAGGACGCCCTTGGTGAGCGCGTTGCCCACCGTGTGGAACATGGCCCCGGACGCCGCGCGGCCGCCGAGCCCCAGCCCGAGCGCCAGGATGCCCATGTGCTCCACCGACGAGTACGCCAGCATGCGCTTGAAGTCGCGCTGGCCGATCATGAAGACGGCCGCGAGCCCCATCGAGAGCAGCCCCATCACCACGAGCGCGTCCCGTGCGAAGTCGCCCGCTCCCGCGGCCACGCAGACCTGGACCGTGCGCGCGAGCGCCACGAAGGCGAGGCTGGTGACGCCCCCGGACAGGAGCGCGCCCAGGATCGCGGGAGCCTCGCCGTACACGTCCGGCTTCCAGGAGTGGAGCGGCGCGAGCCCCATCTTCGTGCCGTAGCCCACCAGCAGGAAGACGAAGCTGGCCCGCACCCAGGCCGGGGCGAGCGCCGGGCCGGCGCGGACGAGGTCGGCGAGAAGCAGCGAGCGCGGCCCGCCCGGCCCCGCGCCCGCCAGCGCGAGGAAGAAGGTGCCCAGGAGCGCCAGGGCAATGCCGAGGGAACAGACGAGGAGGTACTTCCAGGTCGCCTCCAGCGAGCGGGCATTCTTGTAGAAATAAACGAGCGGTGCGGTGGACAGCGTGGTGAGCTCGATGGCCACCCAGAGCAGGCCGAGGTGTTGCGAGAGCGCCACCGTGGTGAGCGCCGAGAGCAGCACCAGGAGCCCGATCACGAAGACGCGGGTGTCGCGGCCGGCTCGTGCCGCCAGGTAGCGCTGCCCGTACACGGCGCAGGCGGTGAAGAGCACGCTGGTGGTGGAGAGGACCACCTGCGCCAAAGGATCGAGGGCGAGCCAGCCGCCGAGCTGCGGGCGCGGATGGAAGACCCACAGCGCCCCGACGCCGGCGAGGTGGAGCAGCGCGCCGGCGAGGAGCACCCGCGCGTGCCGGACCGCGTCCCCAACGAGGAGGGCGAGAGCGGCCGCCGCGAGCGGGGCGAGGACGAGGAAGTACATCGTCAATCCCGCAGCGCCGACAGCTTGCCGGTGTCGAGCGAGGAGAACTCGCGGTTGATGTGGAAGATGACGATGCCCATCACGAAGACCGCCGCCAGGAGGTCGAGCAGGACGCCCGCCTCCACCATGGCTGGCATGAAGTCGGACAGGAGCAGCCCGAACACGAACACCCCGTTCTCCAGCACCAGGAATCCGATCACCTGCGCCACCGCCTTGCGGCGCGACACCACCAGCAAGAGCCCGGTCCAGACCGTGGAGAGCGCGGCCGGCACGAGCAGCGGGTGCTGCTCCGGGACCGGGAGCGGCATGCCGCCCGCGTACGCGAAGGCGAGGGCGACGCCCAGCCCGCCCAGCACGAGCGACGGGAGGAAGCCCACGATGGGATCGACCTCGCGCCGGATCGAGGCCTCGCGCATGGCCCAGGTGAGGAGCAGCGGGATGAGGAACGCCTTGACGCCCAGCGCCCCCACCGAGAGCAGGATGACGTGGACGGGGTGCGCCTCGCTGCGCGCGAGCAGGAGCGCGAGCGCGCTGAGCAGCACGCCCTGCGCGCCGGTGGCGCGGATGACCGCCTTGAGCCGGCTGGAGGCGAGGAGAAAGAAGTCGCTCACGACGAGCAGGATGAAGGCGAGGTCGGTCCAGGCGGTCATCGATTCACCGGAGGAGCAGGACGAGGCCGAAGGCGGACAGGACCGAGGCGCCGACGAGGAGCTGCGGCACGCGCGAGAGCCGCAGGCGCGCCATGACCGACTCCACCACGCCCACCACGATGGCGAAGCCGACGAGTGACAGGAGGAAGAGGGCCGTGCCCGCGAGCCCCGTCCGCGCAGTGCCCACCACCACCCTCGCGACCAGCGAACCGAAGAGGAGGAGCTTCAGCGCGGCGCCATAGAGGATGAGCGCGAGGTCGGGGCCAGAGTGGTCGAGCACCATCACCTCGTGGATCATCGTCAGCTCGAGGTGGGTGGTGGGGTCGTCCACCGGGATGCGCGCGTTCTCCGCCAGCGCGACGACGAAGAGCGCGAGCGCAGCGATGAGCAGCGCCGGGGTGAAGCGTGCCCAGGCCTCCGGCAGGGCCGGGCCGAGCATGCCGGAGAGGGAGAGGGCGCGGGTGGCGCGGGCCACGGTGAGGAGGCCGAGGAAGAGCGCCGGCTCGGCCAGGCTCGAGAAGGTCACCTCGCGGGCCGCGCCCATCCCCTCGAATGCGGACCCGGTGTCGAGCGCGGCGAGCACCGTGGCAAAGCGGGCCAATGCGAGGAGGTAGGCGAAGAGGACCAGATCTCCGCCGAAGGGGAAGAGCGCCGTGGCGCCGCCGAATGGCACCAGCGTGGCGGCGGCCAGGGTGGCCGCGAGCCCGACCGCCGGCCCGGCCCGGAACACCCAGGTGGTGGTGCGGCTCGTCACCGAGCCCTTCCGCAGGAGCCGCGCCAGGTCGGAGTAGAGCTGGACCAGCGGCGGACCGGTCCGGCCCGCGGCGAGCGCCTTCACCCGGTTCACGAGCCCCGGGAGGAGCGGCGCGAGGACCAGCGCCAGCGCGAGGTGGAGGACTGCGGTCGCGACGGTCATGAGCGCAGCGCCAGGGCGAGGATGAGCGCGAGCAGGGTCGCCACGGTGTAGAGGAGCTGGAGATTGAGCCGGTCGGCCTGGTAGCGGCGCAGGCGGGCCGCGCGGACCGCCACGATGCGGAAGAGCGGGTCGAAGAGGTGCGTCCGGGCCGGGTCGCGCTCCTCGAAGCGCGCCGAGGCCGAGGGCGGAAAGAGCCCGCGCGGAGGGGTGATGCGCCCGCGCGGCGAGAGGGCGCGCGGGGCGAGCGCCTCGAGGAAGAGCTGCGCGAAGGAGCGGGCGGTGTACTGCATCCGGGCGGTAGGGCGGGCGTAGCCGCAAGCCCAGGTCCCGGAGATCGCCGATCCCTGCAGGGCGCGCCGCCTGCGCGAATGGAGCGCGAGGACGATGCCGCCCACCACCAGCATGGCCAACACCCAGCGCATGGGCCCCGAGAGCGCGGACAGCACCGGCGAGAGCTCCGCCGACAGGAGGCTCGGCGAAAGGCCGCTGGCCTGGGCGATGGCACCGCTCGCGAGGCGGAGCGCAGCGGCCGGAAAGGAGCCCAGGAGGACGCAGGCTGCCGCGAGCACGGCCATGGGAGCCCACAGTCCCGCCGAGGGCTCGCGAGCCGCGGTGGCACCCGGGCCGCGCGGCTCCCCCAGCAGCGCCAGGCCGCCGATGCGGGTGAAGGCGATGGCGGCGACGCCGCCGGCGAAGGCGAGGGCGGCCAGCGCCAGCCAGGCGAGGAGGGCTGTGCCGCCCGTGGCGTCGACGCCGGAGCGCAGGAGCGCGCCGTACAGGAGCCACTCCGAGGCGAAGCTCCCCAGCGGAGGGAGCGCCGACAGCGCAGCCAGGCCGACGAGGAGGAGACCCGCCGTGCGCGGGAGCCGCGAGAGGAGCCCGCCCATGCCCTCGAGGTCGCGCCCGTGCGCCGCGTGCGCGACGGCGCCGGCCCCGAGGAACCCCAGCCCTTTCATGGCGGCGTGGTTCCACACGTGGAGGAGCGCTCCCGCCCAGGCCAGCGCGGCGACGGCGGTGGCGCCCCGCGCGGACGCGGCCACGCCCGTCCCCGCCGCGAGGGCGATGATGCCCACGTTCTCCACGCTGGAGTAGGCCAGGGCGCGCTTGATGTCCCGCGCCCCGAGCGCGAGCGTGATCGCGGCGACGGCGCCGGCGGCCCCGATCCCGGCGAGCAGGAGGCCGTGCCAGGCGGGCGCGGGAGGGAGCCAGGAGAGCGTCCGGAAGATCCCGTACAGCCCGGCCTTGGTCATCACTCCAGAGAGGAGCGCCGACACGTGGCTGGGCGCGGCGGGGTGGGCCTCCGGGAGCCAGACGTGCAGCGGCACCAGGCCCGCCTTGCTCCCGAACCCCACCAGGGCAAGCGCGAAGAGGAGCGCGGCGGGGACGGCCGGGGCGGCGCGGGCGGCCGCGTAGGCGTCGAAGCCGAACGAGCCGGCGCCGCGCGCGAGGAGGATGAAGAGCGCGAAGAGGAAGGCCGTCCCGAGGTGCGAGGCCGCGAGGTACACGAAGCCGGCGCTCCGCACCTCCTCCCGCTCGTGCTCGAAGGTCACGAGCAGGAACGAGGCGACTGCCATCACCTCCCACGCGACGAGGAAGAGCACCGCCTGCCGCGCCGAGAACACGAGCGCCATGGCGGCGAGCAACACGTTCTGGAAGCACAGGAAGGTGGGAAGCCCGCGCCGGCCCAGGTGCGGCCGCAGGTAGGTGCCTCCAAAAGCGACGGCGGGGAGGGCGAGCCCGAACAGCGCCACCTCGAAGAACGCCGAGAGCGGGTCGAGCCCCACCGTCAGCTCCGCCAGCGGCGCGCTCCAGGGCAGGGAGATCGTCCCTGCCCCGCCCTGGACGAGGGCGCTCACGGCGGAGGCGAGCCCGAGCGCGCTTCCCAGGAGTCCCGCTCCGGTCCCCGTGGCGAGGGCGACGGATGGCCAGCGGGAGAGGGCGAGCGGGAGGGCGGCGCCGGCGAGGAGCACCGCGACCGCGGCGAGGTGGAGCGCCATGGGCTGTTCTCTACACGACGCGCAGCGCGCCGCGCCCGTTCGCCCTCGGCTCCAGCGGCTCGTCGTCGGAGCGGCGGGAGCGCCGCGCGACCCCGGGCCCTGCCAGGGCCTCGCCCGGCGCGGCCTCGGCGACGAGGCGAAGCGCGCCCTCGACGGCATCGCCCAGGGCCCGCAGCTCGGGCCTTCCAGGCGGGCCGAAGTCGCCCTGCAGCACGCGCCCGATCTCGAGCCCGATCCGCAGCCGGAGCCGGGGTGGCTCGCGCGTCGCCTCCAGCTCCGCCGCGCGCTCGAGCATGGAGCGGGCGCATCGCAGCGCGCGCGCCCCGCCATCGGGGCGAGAGACGGGGGCGCCGAGCACCGCCAGGAGGCCGCCATCGAGCCGCGCCTCGACGGTCCCGTTCTCCGCCCAGGCGATCGCCGCCAGCGCCGCCTGTACCGCCACGACGCGCTCCCCCACCTCCGCGGGCGGGCGAGCGGTGGCGAGCGCGTCCACGCCTTCCAGCGCCGCTGCCAGCACCGTCGCGTCCTCCCGGACGACCGGCTCGAGCGCGCGCTGCCCGTCCTCTCCCTCCAGGAGCGGCCCCGCGGCGTCGGGCGGAAGGTGGCGCAGGAGGCGTGCGCGCAGCTCGCCCGCGGGGGACGGCGCCGCGCCGCGCCGCGCGCGCTCGACCGCCAGCGCCGCGTGGAACCCGACGAGGGTCGCCACGTCGAGGTCCTCGGCGGTGAAGGGCTCGCCGCGCAGACGCTCGAGCACGAGCACGCCCAGGATGCGATTGTCGGCCCAGATGGGCGCACAGATGGAGGAGCGGATGCCCGCCCCGGCGCCTCTCGCCGGCAGGTCCGCGCCGTGCGGGTCGAGGACGAGAATCCCCGCGCGGCTGCGCAGGGTGGCCTGCACGACGGTGGCGTCAGGCCGGGCAGGCGCGTCCGCGGGCTCGGAGAGCACGGGGGCGGGCTCGCCATCCTCTCCGATGAGGAGCGCGCTCGATCGGTGCGCCGCGAGCGCCGCCGAGAGCACGACCAAGATCTGCCGGAGGGATTCCTCCGGGGAGGAGGCCGAGGCGAGGGCGCGCGCCAGCTCGTTGAGGACGCCGATGTGGCGCCGCGCCGTCCCCATCGCCTCGTCGGGCCCGCGCAGCGTGTCCCTTCCGGCCCGCTCCTGCCGCTCGCCCGCGGCTGGAGCCCGCCGGCCCGAGGTGTCGCTCGACAGGTCCGCAATGTAGCGAACGACGGTGCGCTGCCCGGAGAGGACACCGCTGGGCTCGCTCGCCTGGGACTCGGCGCGGAGCTCCGCGAGCGTGCGGCCGAAGCGCAGCCTCGCGCCGGGCTCCACCGGCGACTCGTGGACCCGCTCCTCGTTGACGAAGGTGCCGTTGCGGCTGTCGAGATCGACGACCCAGAGCTCCTCGCCGCGCCGCTCGAAGAGCGCGTGCATGCTGGAGACCCAGCCGTCGGAGATCTGGAGGTGGCACTCCGGGGAACGGCCCAGCACCGTAGGCACGTCCGGGAGGGCGTAGACGGTTCCGCCGCACGTTCCGTTCACGACGAAGAGCTCGGCCACCGGACCTCGATGATCCGCGGCCGGGAGCCCCGCCGCCGGATCGCGTTCCAACCTTTTAGGAGGCTGTTCAACCCGATGATAGCTTAACCCCGCCCCTCGGCGATCCAAAGATGCCAATCTTTCCGCCCCTCCCAGATTCGCGCCCGGACGCAGAGGCGCGGCCTTCCGGCGCCGGGCCACAGGTCCCTGCGGAAGACAGGCTCGTCGGCACCGTCCTGGGCGAGCGTTACCGCATCCTGGGGAAGCTCGGCGAGGGAGGGATGGGGGCCGTCTACCGCGCGGAGCACCTCGGCCTGCGAAAGCGGGTGGCGGTGAAGGTGCTCCGCCCCGAGCTGTCGCGCGACGAGGACCTGGCGCGGCGCTTCCGGCTGGAGGCGGTCGCGGCGAGCCGCATCGGCCAGGAGAACATCATCGACGTGACCGACCTCGGCCACACGCCCGACGGCGCGCTCTTCTTCGTGATGGAGGAGCTGGAGGGGCGGAGCCTCGCCGCGCTCATCTCCGAGACAGGGGCGTTCCCGCTCCAGCGCGCCCTTCCCATCCTGGCCCAGCTCTGCCGCGCGCTCGCCGCCGCGCACGCGCAGGGCGTCGTGCATCGCGACCTCAAGCCCGACAACGTGGTCGTGGTCCGGCGCGACGACGGCGCCGACTTCGTGAAGGTGGTCGACTTCGGGATCTCGCAGGTCGAAGCCCGCTCGTGCGAGGTACGCGCGGCGCGGCCCGGCCCGGTCTTCGGGACGCCCGAGTACATGTCCCCGGAGCAGGGCGCTGGGACCCCCATCGATCACCGCGCGGACATCTACGCCTTCGGGGTGCTCGCGTACGAGCTGGTGACGGGAGCACTGCCGTTCGACGGCGGCACGGCCGCGGCGACGATGCTGCAGCACCAGACGCGCGCGCCCGAGCCTCCTCGTGCTCGCCGGCGGGACCTTCCTCGCGGACTGGAGGAGCTCATCCTGAAAGCCCTCGCCAAGAGCCCGGCGGCGCGCCAGCAGAGCATGGGCGAGGTCGCGGCGAGCCTCACCGGCGTGCTGGCGCTGCGCGGCCTGCCGCCCGTGTACGGGGCCGCGAGCGCGACCCTGCATGCCGGGAGGCTGGGGACGAGCGGGCGCGCGCTCACCCTCGACCTCGGGGCACGCCTGGAGGAGAGGCCACGCACCACGCGCGCGCAGGGGTTGCCGAGCCCGCGCCGGTTGCGCGGGCTTCGGCGGGTCGCTGCCATCCTGGGCGCAGCCTGCCTCGCTGCCCTGGTCTCGGGCTCCGCGCTTCGGGGAGCCCGCAACGCCCAGGGGGGCAGGTGGATCGCGAGTGCTGCGCCCCCCGGGGCGGCAGGGCCTCAGCCGTTCACCGCGAGCCACCCCTCGTCGTCACCTGGCGGCAGGCTCGTGAAGGAACGGGCTCCCTCGCAGCGAGCGAAGGAGCCCCGGCCCCGCCAGACGGGGCTGCTCAGACGGCCGCGCGCCGCCCACCCATCGTCTTCATGGCGATGAGGAGCACCACCACCGCCCCGATGAGGCTCCCCAGGAACCCGGCGCCGTGCAGGCCTCCGACTTCCTGATGAAACAGGGCCGAGGACACCAGCCCTCCGATGACCGAGCCGACCATACCCAGGACGGCGGTCATGATGAGCCCCATCGACTGCTTGCCCGGAACGATGGCCCGCGCGATCAGGCCGATGATGAAGCCGAAGACGATGAATCCGATGATGCCCATGTGGTGAACCCTCCCTTGCTTCGAAGTTGTGGACGTCCCGTAGCGTTGGCCTGCTTGGCCGCTCGCAGGCCGGGCGCGGGCACCCGCACCTCCGCCCTCAGATCCCGACCCGCTTCATCCCCGCCGTGTCGTAGCGGGTGCCGGCGGCCACTCCGCGGGGGGCGGCCTCCTCCAGGCTGGCCAGGTCGGCCGGGGAGAGCTCCAGGCTGGCGGCCTTCACGTTCTCCTCCAGATACGTTCGCCGCTTCGTGCCGGGGATGGGCACCACGTCTTCGCCGCGCGAGAGGACCCACGCGAGCGCGAGCTGCGAGGCTGTCGCGTTCTTCTCCCCCGCGAGCGCGCGCACCCGGTCGACGAGCTTCAGGTTGGCGGTGAAGTTCTCCCCCTGGAAGCGGGGATTGTTCCTGCGGTAGTCCCCTTCCGGAATGTCCTCGGGGCGGCGGAAGTGCCCCGTGAGGAACCCGCGGCCGAGGGGGCTGTAGGCCACGAAGCCGATGCCGAGGGCGCGCGCGGCGGGCAGGATCTCCTCCTCGACCTCACGGCTCCAGAGGGAGTACTCGCTCTGCAGCGCCGAGATGGGGTGGACCTCGTGCGCTCGCCGCAGCGTCTTCGCCCCCGCCTCGGACAGCCCCAGGTAGCGGACCTTCCCCGCCCTGACGAGCCCGGCCATGGCTCCCACCGTCTCCTCGATCGGCACGTCCGGATCGACGCGGTGCTGGTAGTAGAGGTCCACATGATCGACGCCCAGGCGGCGCAGCGACGCGTCGCAAGCGGAGCGCACGTACTCGGGCCGCCCATTGATCCCGAGCCAGGTGCCGTCCGGATTGCGCTCGTTGCCGAACTTGGTGGCGAGGACCACCGCATCGCGGCGGCCCCGCAGGGCCCGGCCCAGGAGCTCCTCGTTCTTGAACGGTCCGTACATGTCGGCCGTGTCGAGCAGCGTGATCCCGAGCTCCAGCGCCCGATGCAGCGTCGCGATCGACTCTGCCTCGTCGGCGGGTCCGTAGAACTCGCTCATCCCCATGCAGCCGAGCCCCAGCTCCGAAACGGTGAGGCCCTGGGTTCCCAGCTTGCGGGCATTCATGGCGTCCCCTCCTTGGCGTCTTCCGGCTCCGGCAGGTCCAGCTCGGACTTCGTGAGCTCCCGCATCAGCACCGTCGCGTAGGAGCCCTTGGGAAGCTCGAAGCTCGCCAGGTAACCGCCTTCCACCCCGGTGAGCTCGACCGCCACCGGCAGCCGCGCCGCGCGCCGCGTCCCCTCGGTCTCGCCGCCGCCGCGCACGAGGTCGGTCGAGCGCACGCCCTCCGCGAGCAGGATCCGCTCCTCCCGCAGGAGCGCCTCGCCCGAGGCCGGCCGAAGCTTGTGGCCGAACATCGGCCCGGCCGGCGACAGCTCGAACGCGGCCACGCGCGGGCCGTCCGCCACCGGTTCCTCACAAGTGAACACGCCGCCCGACGCGAGCTTCTTCATCACGTCGCCCTGCAGCGCGCTCGCGAAGAGCCCGTCGCGCATGCGCTCCCCGAGCCAGGCGTTGAACGCGCGCGCCTGCCAGGCGGAGAGCACGAGCCGGCGGAGGAAGCGGTCGCGGGCAGCGCGGCGCACTTCTGGCCGGGTGAGCTCGCCCATGAGCAGAGCGCGGCCCACCTCGGCGTTGTCCCCGGAGGCGCCGAATCGCTGCGCCCCGAAGAAGTTGGGGAGCCCGCGCGAGCGGAGCGCCTCCGCGCAAGCCTTCGCAGCGGACAGCTCACCGCCGCGCACCACGACGGAGAAGCGGTTGCCGCGCAGGTGCCCGGCCCGGAGCTTGTTGGCGTGGCGCGAGACCTCGAGCACGCGGAGGCCCTCCGCCTCCAGCTCCGCCGCGTCCGGGGTCCGAGCCGCGGGAAAGGAGAGCCACTGCGAGGTCACGGCTTCCCGGTCCTTGAGCCCGGCGGCGCCTGCGTCCCGCTCCGGAACGCCCAGCGCCCGGGCGAGGTGCTGCACCACATCGCGGGTGGTGCGCCCGCGCTTCTCCACCCGCAGCCACAGGTGGGGGCCCGAACCTTGCGGGAGGTAGGCGGGCAGCTCGTCGACGCGGAAGTCTTCCGGCGAGGCCTTCACCTGGCCCCCCGAGCCGGGGATGCCGGCGGTCGCCAGCGGGAGCTCCGTCATCGCAGCTCTCCCAGCGCCTCGAAGCGCCGCTTCACCTCGGCCCCGAGACGCTCGTCGTCCGCCGGCGGAAGCCGCTCGCCGGCCTGGAACAGGTAAAAGAACATCAGCTCGCGGAGCGCGTCGAAGGCGAGGCGAGCGGCGTCGCCGGACGGCTCGAGCCGGGCCAGCGCGCCCGGCTGGAGCCCCGCCAATGCGGTCGAGAGCGCGGCCGGGTCGATGGTGCCGTCGCGCTGGAGCGCGGCGCCGCGCCAGAGCGGGGCGAAGCGGCTCGTCGCATCGGAGAGGAAGGTCCGGATACCGGCCAGAAAGGTGTCGATCCCTCCCCGCGTGGCCGCGGCGCGGGTCACGTCGAGCAGGATCTCGTTCATCCCGCGCGTGAGCGCCGCCAGTCGCTCGTCCGAGGAGCCGCGCGGGGCCATCTGCCCACCGGTGGCCTCGACGTAGCCAGCCTCCGCCAGGTGGTACAGGATCTTGGTGGCGTCGAACTCGCCCAGGTGCGCCTCGCGCGCGACGTCGGCGACCGTCCGCCGCCCGTCGACGAGCTCGAGGATGCGCGCCTCCGACGGGTGGAGCGTGATGGGCACCTTGGGGATGCGGCGGCGGGGATAGGCGTGCGGCCCCGGGATGCGCGCGCGGAAGAGGTGGCCCTCGTCGATGCGCCGGATGCCGTTCATCAGCAGGGATTGGGTATTCACGCTGAGAGCGATCCCGAGCTCCAGCTCCGGCTCGTCCACGAGCGCGAACACCCCCTCCTGCGCGAGGAGGATGGCGTGGAACACCGCCGAGACCTGCTCGTGCAAGCACTTCCACAGGTCGGGCGGCTGAAGGTGCCCGCGCTCGACCAGCACCTTGCCGAGCGGCCTGCCCGTCCCGGTCGCGCGCGCCAGCTCCTCCGCCGTCACGTAGCCGAGCCGCAGCGCCACCTCGCCGATGCGCTCGCCCGGCGCTTCCGACTGTGCGCCGCGCACCTCCCCGTCGCGGAAGGCCAGCGCCCGCTCCACGCCGGGCGTGCTCACGGAGAGGAGGCCGGAGAGCCGGGCCTGGCCCACGAACCCCACCAGCTCGGCCACGGGAAGGGTGGAGAGGTCGCCCGCGAGAATGCAGTGGGGCGGCGCGGAGGCCCCGCCTGCCGGGGGCACGCGCCGGGCCACCAGCAGGTCGGGGGCGGACGGGAGGACGAGGAAGCGCCCGGCCCGATCGGCGAGAGCGCGCCGCGCTGGATCGCCGTTTGGGACGACCCGGCCGTGCGGGTCGATGTCGAGATAGCTCGCCGGGCGCGTCACAGCAGAGCCCGCTTGGTATGAGGCCGTCGCGAGGCACACGATGCCGTCGACGAGCCGGGCAGCTTGCGCCGCAGCAGGGATCCTATCAAGTGGTCTCCGCTCTCAGCCCTCCGCACCCTCGTCCAGCGGGAGGATGACCTCCACCGAGGCTCCTCCTGCGGTGCAAGCGCCGGCCTTCAGGGTGCCCCCCAGCGCGCTCGCGATCCCCCGAGCCACGGTCAGGCAGAGCGGGGCCGAGCGCGCCGGTGCCCGCTCCAGCCCTTCGCCATGCGCAGGACCTCTGCTGACGGTCACGCTCACCCGAGCCTCGTCGGGGATGCCGCGCGCAGCGACGCGGACGAGCGCGCCCGCCCCTCCGCCGCGAGCCACGTGGACGAGCAGCGCCTGAAACAGCTCCGCGAGGAGCGGCTCGCTCCCGGCCACGCGAGCGGGCAATACGGGCTCGATCTGAACGGAGAGAGCCCCGAGCTCGGGGAGCGCCAGCCTGACCGCCTCGCGCAACGCAGCCTCGAGGTCGACCGCGCGCACGAGCGGCGAGGCCGGCTGGCCGAACCGCTGCAGCGCCTGCATGATGCGCCCCACGCGGACGGCCGCGTCGCGGGCATCCTCCAGCGCGTGGGCCGCCTCCAGCAGCTCGGCAGGCGCCAGCGCCCCCGCGAGCCGCGCGTGCTCCGACTCCACGAAGGCGAGACCCGCCACCACGCAGGCGAGCGGGCTGTTCACCTCGTGGGCGAGCCCCGCCGCCAGCGAGCCCACCGCTGCCACGCGCTCCGCGGCCCGGGACCGCGACTCCTCGGCCCGCCGCTCCGTCTGGTCGTCGAGCACCACCACCGCTCCCCGGAGGCCGCCCGCTGCGTCGCGCATCGGCCGTACGCGCGCGGAGATGGACCTGCGACCGCCCGGTGTGACGAGCTGCGCCTCGAGCCTGGCCTCGGGTGCGCCGGCCAGCACTTCGCGCACGGCAGCCCCGAGCCACGGCAGCGCCCCCTCCACGCGGTCGGCCCGAAGGGCGGCGGCTGCCACCCTCTCGCCCAAGAGCACCTCCGTAGCGAGGTTGACGCCGGCGAGGCCTCCGTCCTCGTCCACGAGCAACATCGGCTCGGGGAAGCTCGCGAAGGCGAGGTCGAACGGATTGCGAGCGGGGGCGAGCGACGTCACGGTCGAAGGTAGTTGCAACACCAAGGCCATGCCGCCTGCCTCGCTGCGACGCGCAGGCACACACGCGCCCACGGGCCTTGCGGCGGACCCTTGGCCGCGGTGCACCTTGCGGCGCCTGATCGACCGTGGGTCACTCCTCGAGCACACCCGGGGTCCGCGGAACGGGGTGAGCGAGCCCCGGCGCGGCGCGCCCTGGCGTTCGCGCCCGAGTCGGGGTGGACGCGCTGCACACCGAGTCTCTGAAGAGCGGCCTCTTCCCCGGCTGTTCAGGCGCTCCGGCCAGCCCTCGAAGACGTCGTACCCGTCACGTCGGCTGGGCGGCAGCGCTGGCCCGGAGCTCCTGCGGAAGGAGCGCCGCCAGGAGGACTCCGTTCGCGGGCGTGGGTACCGCGGCTTCGCGGCCCATTCGCACGATGGCCCCCGTCTGTTCCCGGAGCTCGGAGGGTTTGCCCGCCTGGAGATCGCGCTGCATGGAGGCGGTGGCCGTCGCGGGCAGCCCGTCCAGCGTCCGGAGCGCCCTCGCGGTGGCGTCGGCGGGAAGGCGCACCCCGCGCGCCCGAGCGACCGCCGCGATCTCCTCCATGACCTCCTGGAGCAGCGCCCGCGACTCGGGGATCGCGCGCACCTCGCCGATGGGGCTGCGCGTCGCCGCTCCCACTCCGCCGAACGCGGCGATGAAGAGGAACTTCTCCCACAGTGCGGCCCCCATGTCGGGGGCGACGGTGGCGTCGATGTGGGCGGCCCGCAGGACTGCGGCGAGCGCCTCGACCCGCGCGCTCCCGCCTGGCCCGGCCGAACGATCCGCTGCGCCTCGCGGTGCCTGCTTCTCGCTCGCCTGGCCCGACGCGATGATATC
Organism: Myxococcales bacterium; assembly: GCA_038320275.1. Taxonomy (GTDB): domain Bacteria; phylum Myxococcota; class Myxococcia; order Myxococcales; family Anaeromyxobacteraceae; genus Anaeromyxobacter_A. Next base: position 20,830 of record JBBQEB010000036.1, read on the forward strand.
CTCACGGACTCCGAGCTCCCCCATGGTGACGCGGAGGTGCTCGCCCATGTGGCGCACCAGGCCCGGCCGCTCGAGCCAGGCGAGCATGTGGCAGAGCCCGCCCACCACCCGCCCGGCACCGACGGTGGCGGCCAGCTCCTCCGCCGCCTCGACACCGTTCTCGAGTGGCAGAGCGAAGCCCTCGGGCGCGAGCAGTCGAGCCACGGCCGGCGCCACCTCCCGCACCTGCCAGCTCTTCACCCCCACCAGCACCGCGTCTGCCGGAGCGAGCGAGGCGGGGTCGCCCGCCGCGTCCACCTTGGGAAGGTGGAAGGTGCCGCGCGGGCTCTCGACCTCCAGCCCGCCTGCGCGGAGCGCCGCGAGCTGCCGACCGCGGGCGAGGAACCCGACGTCGTTGCCGGCGCGCGCCAGGAGCCCTCCCACCAGGCTCCCCACCCCTCCGGCGCCCACCACCACGATGCGCACGCAAACCTCCCTGGGAGCCGTTCTCGAGCCATCCTTCACCGCGTCGCCCTCGCGGCTGATCCGCTCGCTCGGCGCGGCTCGGGACGATCTATAACGCGGCAGGGGCAGCCTGAGGTGCTGCTCTCGCTTCGGAAGGCCCTCGCGACCCACCCAGCTCTCGATGCCGGACGCCCGGCCGCGGTGGCCCGTCCGGTGGAAGCGGCTGGCCCCACCCGCCCGGCGGCGCGCGCCCGACGCCGCGCTACAGTGCGGCGCCATGGCCCTCCACCTCCTCCCGGCACTCCTCGCCCTGGCTGCGGGAACGGCACCGCCGTCCTTCCGCGTCGACTACTTCCACTCCGGCAGCGCGACCGAGGAGCGCTTCTCGCTCGACCGGCTGGTGATCGAGGAGCTGCCCTTTCCGGGCAACCCGCGCCGGCCGCTCGACGAGACCAACCTCGGCAAGTACTTCTTCGAGGTCCGCGACGCCGCCACGCAGCGCCTGCTCTACTCGCGCGGGTTCTCCAGCGTGTACGGCGAGTGGGAGACGACGGCCGAGGCGAAGGAGCGCTGGCGCACCTTTCACGAGTCGCTGCGCTTCCCCAGGCCGGACCGGCCGGTGCAGGTGGTGCTGAAGAGGCGGGACGCCAGGAACCTCTTCCGGGAGGTGTGGTCGCTCGCCGTCGATCCCGCAGATCCCGCGGTGGACCCCTCCCCGGCGCCTTCCGCGGGTCCGCTCCTCACCTTCCTCCGCTCGGGCGATCCCGAGGAGAAGCTCGATCTCCTGCTGCTGGGCGACGGCTACACCGCGGCGGAGCGGCCGAAGTTCGAGGCCGACGCGCGCCGCCTCCTCGACGCGCTCCTCGCCACCTCGCCCTACCGCGAGCGCCGCGCGGAACTGAACGTCTGGGGCCTCTGCCCTCCCGCGGCGCAGAGCGGCGTCTCGCGGCCCTCCACCGGAGTCCACCGGGCGAGCCCGCTCGGCGCTTCCTACGACGCGTTCGGCAGCGAGCGCTACCTCCTCACCTTCGAGAATCGCCGCCTGCGCGAGGCGGCGTCGCACGCTCCCTACGACGCCCTCGTCATCCTGGTGAATGGCGAGACCTACGGCGGGGGCGGCATCTTCAACCTCTACGCCACGGTGGCCGCGAAGAGCATGTGGGCCCCCTACGTCTTCGTCCACGAACTGGGTCACAGCCTGGCCGCGCTCGCCGACGAATATTTCACCTCCGAGACCTCCTACCTCCCCTCGGCCGAGCGCTCCGAGCCCTGGGAGCGGAACGTCACCGCGCTCCTCGATCCGGCCCGGTTCAAGTGGAAGGCGCTCGTCGCCCCCAGCACGCCCGTCCCCACCCCCTGGGCCGCCGAGGCGTACACCACGCGCGCCAAGGCGTTCCAGGAGCGGCGGAAGCGCATCCGCGCCGCGCGCGGGCCGGAGTCGGAGATGGATGCGCTCTTCCTGGCGCAGCAAAAGGAGGAGACGGCGGCGCTCTCCGCCGAGCCGCACGGCCGGGAGGTGGGGGCCTTCGAGGGCGCCAACTACGAGGCCAAGGGCTTCTTCCGGCCGCAGGCCGACTGCATCATGTTCTCGCGGGATCCGGTGCCCTTCTGCGCCGTCTGCCGCGGAGCGCTGGGCGAGGTCCTCGACCTGTACGCCGGCCCCTCGCGGGCGGGCCGATAGAGCGTGGTCGCCCCGCCGCCCCTCACCCTGGCCCTCCTCGCGGCCGTCGCGTTCGTCGCCGGCGCGGTGGACGCGGTGGCGGGCGGCGGCGGGCTCCTCACCGTCCCGGCGCTGCTCACGGCCGGCCTTCCGCCCCAGTTCGCCATCGCCACCAACAAGGGGCAGTCGGTCTTCGGGTCGGGGGCGGCGCTGGTCCGCTTCGCGCGGGCCGGGATGGTGGACGCACGGCGCGCGCGCGCCACCTTCCCGGCCGGCTGCGCGGGCGCGCTCTGCGGAGCCGCGCTGCTGCTCGTCCTCCGGCCGGAGGTGCTCCGGCCGATCGTGCTCGTGCTGCTCGTGGGGGTGGCGGCCTTCCTCGCAAGCCGCCGCGTTCCCACCCGAGCGGCGCCCCGTGCCCGCGTATCCCCGGGGCGCGCACGGCCGGCCGCGGCGCTCATCGCCCTCGCGCTCGGCGCCTACGACGGCTTCTTCGGACCGGGCACCGGGACGTTCCTCATCCTCCTCTTCGCGGCAGTGCTCGGCGACGGCCTGACGCGGGCCTCCGCCGAGGCGAAGGTGGTCAACTTCGCCTCCAACTTGGCGGCCCTGGCGCTCTTCGCCGCGCGGGGCGCGGTGTTGTGGCCGGTCGCCCTCCCGATGGCGGCAGCTCAGCTCGCCGGCAGCGCGCTGGGAGCGCACCTCGCGATCCGGCGGGGGGATCTCTTCGTACGGCGGGTGGTGCTCGCCGTGGTGGTGGTGCTGGCGGTGAAGCTGGGGCGGGATGTGGTGGTGGCGAGCGGAGCCGTGCGCGACGGCGCCCAGGAACCGAATACCGCACCCGCAACGCGTTGATCAGGAAGCCTCGTCCACCCGCGCGGCCGGAAGGAGGACCGTGAAGGTGCTCCCGCGCCCGAGCTCGCTCTCCGCCCGGATGTCGCCTCCCATGGCGCTCACGATGCCGTGGCAGAGGGACAGGCCGGAGCCCACGCCCGCTTCCTTGGGTCGTGACGAAGGCTTCAGCCGACTTACTCCTCGGCCGCGCGCTCAGCCGTCGGCATGGGGTCGAGGAGCGTCTCGAGCTTTCCTGCCCAGGTGGGATCCGCCTGAACGGCGGAGCGGCGGCGCTTGCGCCAGCGCTGGTGCACCTCGAACGCGAAGCCGTCCAGCACCTCGGGGTCGATGGGGTCGCCGTTCAAGGAGAGCGTCAGGGCGAGCAGCCCCTCCCGCTCGGAGACGTGGTGGAACTGCGCCTCGGCGATCTTGTTGGGCATGCACTCCAGCGGACCCACCGAGAGCACTGCGTCGATCTCGCCGCGGCGCCAGGCGTGAACCGGTACGCCGATGGTGAGCACCGACTCCACCTCCAGCTCCTCCCGCAGGTAGGCCTTCGCCGCCCGCAGCGCGTGGGGAACGGGCGCGTGCTCCGGCCACGCCAGGGGCCCTGCCGCGGCGCCGTGGCAGAGAGACACCATGCGCGCCCTCAGCATGCTCTCCAGCCGGTCGAGGGGCCCGCGCTTCGAGCCGTTCTTGAAGGCGATGTAGTCGGAGTACTGGATGAACTCGGAGACCGGCTCGAGGCGCGCCCGGATGCCGCGCCGCTCGAGACCCTCGGCGACGTGGTCGTTCGCAAAGGAGTCGGAGCGCACGTAGATCTCGCCCACCACGAGCACCGTGGGCACCTCGCGCTGGCTCTTCACGGCCGCCAGCTCCTCCGCGGCTCCGCGCAGGAGGGCGGGGATGCCGTACACCTTGCCGCTCGCGACCTCGAGCAGCACCCGCGCCGAGGAGAGGTCGCCCGAGGCGGCCTCCTCGAGGCGCTTCCACAGCGCGGCGGCCCAGCGCGCGTGGATGGTGTTGGCGGCGCCGTCCCGCGTCTCGACCGGGCGGACGGCGTGCAGCGCCTCCTCCAGCACGCCCGCAGCCACCGCGCCCGCGAAGATGACCGCCTTGAAGCCGGGCGGCATGCCCTGGAAGTAGTCGCCGAAGGGCGGCGACCAGAGGCGCACCCGCTCGCCGTGCCCGAGCCGCTCCAGCACCATCTGGTGCAGCCCCTTGTACGCGCCGAAGCGGCAGGGACCGTCCGACCCCGGCATGAGGAACGCGAAGCGCTCCTCCCGGCACTCCGGCCGTTCGATGCGCTCGAGGAGGCTTCCCAGCGTCACCGTCATGGGCAGGCACTCCTTGCCCGAGGTGTACCGGCGGCCGAGCCTCAGCGTCTCGCGCGTCGGCACGGGCAGCGTCTCGGCGCGCGCGCCCACCCCCCGCAGCGCCGCAGCCACCGCCTCGGCCTCCGGGCCCATGCGCGGCACGAGCACGCGCTCGTTCCGCCGCGCCAGCTCCATCATCTCCTGCGGCACGACGGTGAGCATGTCCTCGGAGCGCGGCGCCCCAGCCGGCTCCAGCCTGCCGTCCTCGCGGACGCAGTGGAGGAACGCCTCCACCCGCGTCTTCGTGCCTGCGTCGCCCGCGTGCCCGTCCGTCTCGATGATGGCGAAGGGGCGCCCCTCCATGAGCCAGGCGAAGGCGTGGACGGTGAAGCTGTCCGGCCCGCACGAGTAGTTGGAGCAGAAGATCGAGTACAGGCCGGGCTGGCGGCGGAGGTGCCACGCGGCGCGAAGGATCCGCTGCCCGTATCCCCAGAACACGTCCCCGAACACGGGCGCGTCGGCCGGCACTGGATAGCAGTCCACCGGGATCGCGATGGCGCCCTGCTCGCGCACGATGGCGGGCACGTTCGAGTTGAGGATCTCGTTGTGGATCGTGTAGCTGCGGCCGAGCACGACCACCGGCGTCACCGACCGTTCGCGGCAGAAGTCGAGCGCCCGCGTCCCGATGGCGAGGAGCTCGTCCTCGAAGCGCTGCTGCTCGACCCGCGCGGCCCGGAGCGCGGTGCGCCACACCGCCTCGCGCGTCACGCCCAGGCTCTCGGCGAGCCCGCGGCACACCTCGACGAAGCGGTCCGAGTCGAGGAAGCCCTCTCCCATGTCCACCACGGGCGACACGATCGTCGGGGCGCAGGCCCGCAGGTCGAGGCGCAGCATGTCCGGCGCGGCCTGCACGATCGGGCAGACGGAAGACACCGCCTCCTTCTCCGACACGCGCGGGATCTCGCGCAGCATGGGGAGGAAGAGGTACTCCGCGCCGCTCTCCGCCATCCCGGCCACGAGCCCGTGGTACTGCTGCATCGGCGCGCAGAACGGGACGTTCGCCTCCTCCACTCCGCGCTTCAGCGCCTCGCGGCCGGCGCCGCACGTCGGCGCGAGGTCGAGCCCGAGCGCGTGGACGTAGGTGGCGAAGAACGGGAAGAGCCCCTTCAGCTGGAACTCGTCGGTCATGGCGACCCGCGGGCGGCCGCGGGCCGGCAGGCGCTCGAGGAGCGCGGAGACGAGCGCCTCCCGCTCGCGGAACGGATCGGGCGCGAGGTCGGGGAGCTTGCCGCGGCGGGTGCCCTTGTCCCACAGCGAGCAGCCTCCACCCCATGTGAACCGCTGCCGCTCGCCTTCCACCATCGTCGTGAGCCGGTCGATGCGGCAGTGGTTGCCCGCGCCGCCGCAGCCCTGCGTCGCGTTGCAGACGAACCCGTCCTTGCGCTCGACGACCGCCTCCAGGAACCGCCGCACGTCCGCCGCCGGGAGCTCCCGCACCGGCACGTCGTCGAGCGCGAGGAGCGCGATCCCGAGCGCGCCCATGAGGCCGGGCTGCGGCGGGACGATCACCTCCGCCCCGGTCTGCCGCGCCACCGCCGCGGCGAGCGCGTCGGACGCGAACGGCTGGCCCTGGCAGAAGACGACGCTCCCCACCGAGCGGCTCCCCTTCACCCGGTTCAGGTAGTTCGCCACCACCGAGTCGTAGATGCCGGCGACGATGCGCTCCCGGGCCACGCCGGACGCGAGCGCCTCGTCGATGATCTCGGCCATGAAGACCGAGCAGTGCTGGCCGAG